>CALAEK010000049.1 GCA_937890925.1 uncultured Riemerella sp. | reverse complement strand
ATAACCACAGAAACCATCCGAAAAATGAAACAGGATGGTGAGAAAATATCTATGCTCACAGCTTATGACTTTACAACTGCCAGAATGCTGGATGCTGGCGGAATAGACACTATTTTGGTGGGAGATTCTGCGGCCAATGTAATGGCTGGATATGACACCACTCTGCCTATCACCCTTGACCACATGATTTATCATGCACAAAGTGTAGTGAGAGGAATAAAAAGAGCTTTGGTGGTGGTAGATTTACCATTTGGTTCTTACCAATGTAATCCTGACAAAGCCTTAGATTCCGCTATCCGAATCATGAAAGAAACAGGAGCGAGCGCCATCAAACTAGAAGGCGGAAGCGAAGTTGCAGATTCTATCAAAAAAATAGTGAATGCAGGAATTCCTGTAATGGGTCACCTTGGACTTACTCCACAGAGTATCAATCAGTTCGGAAGTTATAAACTCAGAGCTAAAGAAGATGCCGAAGCCCAAAAACTCATCGAAGATGCTAAATTATTAGAGAGTTTAGGTTGTTTTTCTTTAGTTTTAGAGAAAATCCCTAGCCAGTTAGCTAAACAAGTTACAGATAGCATTTCCATTCCTACTATCGGTATCGGAGCCGGTGTTCACTGCGATGGGCAGGTATTGGTTTATCAAGATATGGTGGGAATGAATGAAGGCTTCAAACCTAAATTTTTAAGAAAATATCTCGATCTTTATTCTGAAATCACCTCGGCTGTGGGACAATTTGTAAAAGATGTGAAAGAACAAAACTTCCCTAACGAAAATGAAAGCTACTAAATCTATATCAAAAAGCAAATGGAGTCTGCTCCTTGCTTTTTTATTCGGTTCTTCGCTTGCCTATGCTCAGAATACTTCATTTACAATGATTAGTGTGGGATATGCTTACCAAAACCAAAGTTTTGGAGAAGTGGGCGGGAAAATTTTATTTACCCAAAAGGACAATGATAATGTGGCTTTTCGCGTCGGAGCATCTGCTCTGGTAGGCGCTACAAATGGTAAATTTGCGATAATGCCAAAAGTCCATGGAGATATTTTATTCAATCCTAGAAAAGAAGTCTATGTCGCTCACGCCTATTATTACATGGCTGGAGTGGAGGCTACCACCAAGTATTTTGCGCCTTATCTAGGGATAAGTTTACTTGGTTTATTTGATATTACTGCTGGGTATGCTTTTTCTTATCCGAACCAAACGCTTCACGGAAAAGAATTAAAAGGATTTCGTTTAGGAATTACTTTCAATATGCCGACAGAACTTTTCAAGAACTCAAGCAAACCTAAAGGATAATTTTCTAGTAAAAAATTTGCTTTTCTAGTGGATTTTTATTTACTTTGTAATATAGTTTATTAAAAATTCTAAATTACATGAGGTAAAATTCTACATTTTCAATAATTGATATAATGGGAGAGGATTCGTCTTCTCTGTAAAAAATGTAGAGTTATGAAAATATCTGATAGTTGCCTCATATCACAATATCAAAAAGGTGATGAACAGGCTTTAGAAAAGTTAATTCAGAAACACCAGCAGGAATTATTTTCTTTCATTTTTTATAAAGTGAAAGATGATGATTTGGCAAATGATTTTTTCCAAGATACTTTTATAAAAATCATCATCAAGCTAAAAGAGGGAAAATACACAGAGGAAGATAAATTTATCCTCTGGGCTAAAAGAATAGCCTCCAATCTCATCATAGACCATTTCCGTGCAAAATCTCGACATATCACTGTGTCTGAGACATCTTACATGGATGATGAATTTTCTATTTTTGACACCATTAAGGAAACTGATTTCAATATTGAGGAACAGCTGATTCTCAGCCAGATACATGAGGATTTAAAAAACATCATCGTATTTCTTCCTGAAAATCAGCAGGAAATCATCAAAATGCGTTTCTATGACGAACTGACATTCAAAGAGATAGCAGAGCTGACAAATACAAGCATCAATACTACTCTCGGCAGAATGCGCTATGCCCTGATGAACATTAGAAAAATAATTGCAGAAAATAAAATTGTTTTAACATCATAATAATTAACAGTTTTTTTCGTTCGAGAAATAAAAGTAAATATCTCACCTATGAAAAAAAACTACAATTTTGCTAAAATTGTACTTATGCCCAAAAAGAAAACCATAGATTTTATTCTAAATTTTTCTAAAAGTATCAGTGCAATTAGTTTAAACAAGATGGATTTTATTGCCTTCAAAAATTAACAAAAAACTCCTTTTTAAAAGGAGTTTTTTATTTATTCTCTTCTAAAAGAGGTTCTATGTATTGTCTGTCATTGCTGAGGCGAGGGACTTTATTCTGTCCGCCCAGCTTACCACGAGACGCCATCCAATCGTAGAAGAGATTGGTTCTCGCTTTATGGATAATCGGCGGTTTCAGGGTCATGTTATTGTATCTTTTTGCCTCATAATCAGAGTTTAAGGATTTCAGTGTTTCATCAAAGATTTCAGAAAAACGCCCAAAATCATTCGGCTCTGTGGAAAACTCTATCATCCATTCGTGGCTGCCAGATTCGCCATCTTTCATATAGACTGGCGCACCTGTGTAATCCGTGATTTTCGCATTAGTTTCTTGGCAAGCCTTAGAGAGGGCTGTTTCCACATTATCTATCATCAGCTCTTCGCCAAATGCATTGATATAATGCTTGGTTCTTCCCGAAATTTTAAATCTAAAAGGTTTCAGCTCTGTGAATCTTATCGTATCGCCTATCAGATAGCGCCAAAGCCCTCCATTAGTGGAGATAACGACTGCATAATTTTTCCCTAATTCTACATTTTCCAGCGAAACAGCTTTTGCATTTTCTGTCCCAAAAGTATCCATTGGGATAAATTCATAGAAAATTCCATAATCCAGCATTAGAAGCATTTCATCGCTGCCAAATCGGTCTTGAATTCCGAAAAATCCTTCCGAAGCATTATAAATTTCATAATAACGAATATCCTTGCCTATCAGCTGTTTATACTGCTCTCTATATGGCACAAAACTAATCCCGCCATGGAAAAACACTTCCAGATTTGGCCAGACTTCGGAAATAGATTTCTTTCCTGTGTCTTTCAAAACCCTTTGCAGAAGCACCATCATCCAGCTGGGAACTCCCGTGAGACTTCCTACATCTTTGCGCTTTACTTCTGAAACTATGGCTTTTAGTTTGGTTTCCCATTCGGACATGAGGGAAACTTCTCTGCTCGGAGTGGTGGTTCTCTCTACCCAGAAAGGCAGATTTTCTATCAAAATCGCTGATAAATCGCCGAATTTCGTTCCAAAACTTTCATAAAGCTCAGCACTTCCGCCTAATCTTAGATTTTTAAATTTAAATAAATTGCTGTCTCTATGATTGTTAATATAAATCGCCAAAAGGTCTTTCCCTGCCTTATAGTGGCAGTTTTGGAGGCTTTCATCCGAAATTGGGATGAATTTGCTCTTTGCGTTAGTCGTTCCAGATGATTTCGCGAAATGTTTTATTTTCCCAGGCCAAAAAACATCAGGATTTCCCTGTCTCGCCTTCTCGATAAAAGGTTCAAAATCCTCATATGACACGATAGGAACCTGCTTATTGAAATCCTCATAAGACTTAATTTCTTCAAAATGATGAAGTTTCCCATATTCCGTATTTTTCGCTTGGGAAAGCAGAGAAAACAAAACTCTCTGCTGAGTCTCGATAGGATGCTCGATAAACTGGTAGATTCCTTCCATTCTTCTGAGAATGAAAAGATTGAATATTTTATTTAAAATAGAATTAAATGCCATAGTGACAAAGGTAAGAATATTTTAAAATTTCTGCCCTATTTATCCATTTCTTTGTAACCCACATCTATGAGATAGAGTCCGTGTGCGGGAGCAGATGCGCCTGCTTTATTGCGGTATTTGGCTTGGATAATGTCATGCAGGTTCTCTGGTTTTATTTTTCCTAAACCTACCTCCACCAATGTTCCCACGATAGCCCTGACCATATTTCTTAAAAAACGATTAGCCGAAATCGTAAAAACAAGGCTGCTGCCTTTTTGGTTCCATTGGGCGTGATAAATTTTACAATTATTCGTTTTTACATCCGTGTGCAGTTTAGAAAAACTGGTAAAATCTTCGTATTCAAAGAGGATTTTACACGCTTCATTCATTTTTTCTACATCTAATTTCTGTCTCCACATCTGCCATGAAAAAGCCTCTGTGAAAGGGTCTTTTTCTAATGAAATATGATATTCATAAGTTCTATAAACAGCGCTAAATCTCGCATGCATTTCTTCTTCAACCTGAAAAATTCTCTTAATGGCAATGCTCGGCGGAAGAAAAGCGTTCAGCCTCTTCACTAAATCCGCGCTGACAGGCTGCTTTGTATCAAAGTGGGCAAATATCTTTCGTGCATGTACGCCCGTATCGGTACGCCCTGCGCCTGTGGTTTTTATGTCTTCTCTCAATAGGGTAGAGAGGGCTTTTTCCAAAACTTCCTGCACGGTAATCTGCTTTGGCTGAATTTGATAACCAAAAAAATGAGCTCCATTGTAGGAAAATTCTATAAAATACCGCATAATTTGCAATTTAAGACTGCAAAAATCGTAAATTTCTATTACATTTGCCTTGTTTTGGTGGTCATTTAGCAATGAAAAAAATATTACTTCTCTCGGACACGCATTCTTATATGGATAACCGCATTTTGGAGTACGCCTCACAGGCGGATGAGATCTGGCATGCGGGAGATTTTGGAAATCAGGAAGTAATAGACAGCCTCAGCTCGGTAAAGCCTCTAAAAGGTGTCTTTGGGAATATAGATGATGCAGGAATACGGAAACAATTTCCTGAAATACTGAGATTTACCTGCGAGGAAGTGGAAGTTATGATAACGCACATCGGCGGTTATCCGAAAAAATATGCTCCCAGCATCAAAGCGGAACTTCTCCAGCACCCGCCGAAACTCTTTATCTCTGGACATTCTCATATTTTGAAAGTTATGTTTGACCAAGATTTGGGACTGCTGCACCTCAACCCTGGCGCGTGTGGAAATGTCGGCTGGCACAAGGTAAGAACGATGATGAGATTCGTGATAGATGGGCAGGAAATAAAAGATTTGGAAGTAATAGAACTCGGCACAAGATAAAATTATGAAAATAGGCGATAAAGTTTCGGTGATTGATGAGGATTTGGAGGGAACTCTGGTCTCAGTAAATGATAAAACAGCGATTTTTGAGGATTTGCATGGTTTTCGGCACGAATATCCTTTGGCTCAGCTTGTTTTACGCGGAAATTTGATTTATGATGAAGTTCCTTTGACCAAAAAAGAAGAAACGAAAAAAAATATTTCCCAAAAGCACCAAAAAAACGCGATGAAAATAGACCTTCACTTTGATCAATTAGTGAAAAATCCTAATGAATATGACTCTTGGGAACGGCTTTTCATCCAAAAAGAGCGACTGATGGAGGTCTTGGACTTCTGCAAAGCAAATAAAATAAAACGGCTGGAAGTCATCCACGGACTCGGTGAAGGCGTCCTGCAAGAACTGGTCTATGAAGTGCTGCGAGGCTATGCGGGGATAGAATTTGAAGAAAATGAATTCTTCAAGCATCAGTCTGCTTCGGTGGAGGTGGTTTTTGTTTAATCAAGGAGAAGTTTCGGTTGTTTTAGAGCTGTTATTGTTTCGTTTTGCCATTTTAAAAGCTGGTAAATACCACTATCATAATCATTTTTTATAATATACTCTTTTATTAGTTCGGCTTTTTGAATATCTTTTTTGAACCATTCTGCATTTTCATGCTTTTTTAAAGTCGTTATTTTTTCTATATATTGTAATGCTTCAGAATATTTCCCAAGTATAAAATATGTATATGCTAAATATTCATCTCTTCCTGTTTCATGTCCATAGTAAGAATTATTTAATATATAGGGTATAATATCCTCAAAAGAGTTTAGAAAGTTGAATTTTTTGAAATTTTGTAAAGATAAATTTATGTCATTTATTTCTTCTTTTTTCCAATGATTTCCTATTCTCTCACCTAAACTGAAATTATATGTTGAAAACGGAACATATAAACACTGGACAAAGTATTGTAAGAAAAAAGAGTCTTTGTCTGTTGATGAATCTAAATAAAAACCTATTAAAACAGATGCTCCAGACTTATCTTTTATTATGTAGTAAGCCAATCTTCCGTTTTTAATAAACTTATCTGCAAATTTTATTTCCTTTATTATTTTGTTCAGTTCTGTGGTTTTCATTGTTTTTTTAGAATTATATAAAATCAAAATTTATTTTTCACAAATAGACACAATACAGCAGATTGTATTATTTTCAACAGGGAAGAATATAAGGTTTCCTTTTGTATTTTCTTTTAAAAAATTATTTTCTTCATAAACAGCAGAATTTATTTTGAATAATTCGTTGCTGTCTTTCACAAAATATTTCTTCACATAAGGAGGATACCAATCTCTACAATCTTCTTTTTTCACTATTAAAGGAAAGTTATACTTCTTATCAGCAGATTTGAAAATTGTTTTATAATCTTGGTTTGAAAATTTTATTACTGCATATATTTCAATAATTTGGCTGCAATCTTGGCTGAGTTCTCCAAGTTTCGTTTTGGATATTTCATATTCTACTTTTTGAATGGCAACAGGAAGATTTATATATTTTTCAAGCTCTTTTGTGTCCGTATGTATGTTATTTTCGGTTTTATTTGGCTTAATACAAGACATACATATAAAAAACAATAGTATTTTTCTCATTTTTCAGATTATTTCACTTATTTTATTCAACCTTACAAAGATATTTCTTAAAAACAATCTTTTCACAAAATTTTCTCTTATTTTTGTGGAATGCAAATAGTTATTATCGGTTCTGGGAATGTTGCCTACCATTTGGCGAAAGCTTTTACGGAAAACCAAATTCCTGTAAAACAACTTTTCGGCAGGAATGAGGCAAGTTTGGAGAAAATCTCCTCCGAGCTTGGGATTTCGTATTCTACGGAGCGTTTAGAACCTGCGGATTTATACATCATCGCGGTGAAAGATGATGCCATCGGTGAAGTTTCCAAAATCATCACGGACAAAAACAGCCTCGTAGCCCACACTTCTGGCTCTACCCGAATGGAAATTCTGGCTGGAGAATACCGAAAGGCGAGTTTCTATCCTTTGCAGACTTTTTCAAAGGAGAAAAAACTGGACTATTCTAAAATTCCATTTTTCATCGATGCTGAAAATGAAAACGACAAGGAGATTTTGATGAATTTAACCAAAAAAATTTCCCAAAAAGCCATGCTCGTAGATGATGAAAAAAGAAAATACATTCATCTCACGGCTGTTTTTTCTTGTAATTTTGTCAATCATCTTTTTGCCAGAGCAAAAGAAATTTCTGACAGCCAAGACATTCCTTTTGAGTATTTTCTCCCGCTGATAGAAGAAACCGTTGATAAAATCCATTCCATCAACCCAAAAGATGCCCAGACAGGGCCTGCCAGAAGGAACGACCAAAAAATATTGCAAATGCACGAAACTCTCTTGGAAAACGATGAACAGAGAGAAATTTATAAAATAATGAACCAATCGATAAAAAAAATGTATGAGTTATAAATCAAAATTAAAAGATATAAAAGCCTTCGTATTTGATGTAGATGGCGTTTTCACGGATGGAAGCATCGTTCTGATGCCAGACGGAAGTATGAGCCGCACGATGAATGTCTTGGACGGCTATGCTGTAACCAAAGCCATAAAAGCTGGCTACAGAATCGCCTGTATCACAGGAGGAAGCGACCCGATGGTGAAACACAGGCTCAATTATTTAGGGATAACGGATTATTACCCAAAATCCAGCTACAAACTTCAGAATTTTGAAGATTTCAAAGACAAATATGATTTGAAAAACGATGAGGTTTTGTCAATGGGAGATGACATTCCTGATTATGATATGCTCAGGCTGTCGGCTATCGGTGCTTGTCCCATCAATGCTGTTCCAGAAATCAAGAAAATTGCCGATTATATTTCGCCTATCCACGGCGGAAAAGGCTGTGTGCGAGATGTAATAGAACAAGTGATGAAAGTGCAGGGAAAATGGACAGAGGAGGACGATACCGCTTCTGTATAAAATCAAAATAATATGAAATTATACTTAGGTTCGCAGTCGCCACGCCGCAGGGAATTACTCGGTTCTTTGGGGTTTGATTTTGAAGTAATTAATATAGAATGCGATGAGATTTATCCCGAAAATCTCCCTGCAAATGATGTTGCTGCTTTTCTTTCGGAGCTGAAAGCCAAGGCTTTCCGAAGTTTAGAGAAATCTGAAATTCTTCTGACTGCTGATACCGTGGTAGTTTTTGAAAATAAAATTTTAGGAAAACCTAAATCCAGCGAGGAAGCCAAAGAAATGCTCAAAACACTTTCTGGAAAAACGCACCAAGTATACACTGCCGTAAGCATCAAAACTCATGATAAAATCCTGACACAGACCGATGTGGCGGATGTGAGTTTTTTGGATATTTCGGAGGAGGAGATAGATTTTTATGTTGATAAATTCCAGCCGATGGACAAAGCAGGAAGCTATGGAATACAAGAATGGCTGGGAATGACAAAAATTGATAAAATAAATGGGAGTTTCTACACCATCATGGGACTTCCCACAGCAGTGGTGTATTCCTTATTAAAAAAGGCTGAAACTGAATAATTATACAATAAAACACGAAATAATAGAGTTTAAAATAAACGATGAAAAAAAACATATTCTTATTGTCCGTTTTTGTCTTGGCTGTGGGCTGTTCCACAAGAAAGAACAAGTTTGTCAATAGAGCTTATCATAATTTTACAGCTTATTATAATACTCTTTTCCATGGAAAAGAAGCCCTAAAAGCCGAACTAAAATCACAGAAAGAAAGTCACAGAGACAATTTCCAAGAAGGGTACATAGAGGTTTTTAGCCAAAATTCTTTGATTCCCACTAGTGAAGAAGAAGATATTGATGCTAATTTCTTTGGGGATGTGATCTCTTCTCCCATCCAAAAAAATAACATTGGTAATTTCCTAAAAGCAGAGGAAAAAGCCCTAAAAGCGATAGAAAAACACTCTATGGTTTTCGGGGGACAGCAGAAGAATAAAGAGATTTTTAATGCTTATCTTCTCCTGATAGAATCTCGCATCTATCAAGGGAAATTAAGCTCTGCTCTAGAAGCCATCAGCCAAGTTTATCAGACTATGCCGAGAGACAAAAGGCTTCCTTTGGTGAAGATATACGAGGGGCTGATTTACTCCAAGATGAAAAACAACATCCGTGCGGAAGAAATTTTCTATGATTTAGATAAAAACTATACTCTTACTAAACAGCAAAAAGCAGTTATGAGTGTCTATCAGGCTGAAAATCTGCTGCATAGCAACAGAAAAAAAGAAGCCATAGACCATTTAGAAAAGGCTTTTATCCTTAATAAATCCCGACAAACAAAAAGCAGAATCGCCTATCTACGAGGACAGATTTTGGCAGAATTAGGAAATATGGAGGAAGCCAGAGAAAGCTTCGTAACGGCGTATAAATATTCTAATGATTTTGAATTAGAAGTAAAATCACAAATAGAAATCGCCAAGACTTTTAACAATGACAAAGACTATGAAGAGGCTAAAAAATATCTCGAAAATATAAGTAAAAAAGGAACTTATGCTTCCAGAAAAAATGAATTTTACTACGCTCTAGGGCTATTGGCAGCCAAAACAGGAAAAGAAAGCGAAGCCAATGAGTTTTTCCAAAAATCCATCAGAGAGCAAATATCCGACCCGCATGTCCGTGGGCTGGCTTATTACGAACTCGGAAATTCGCATTTCAAAAAAAGCGATTATATAAAGGCTGGAGCTTACTATGACAGCGCTGTGAGTGTCATAGAACATGCTCCTACAAAGGATAAAATAAAAGAACTCTCCACCAACATCAAAAACATTTCTAAAAACTACTACCTCATCAAGAAAAATGACAGCATTTTGGCTCTTACCAAAATGTCTGAAAATGAGCTGAATGACTTCTTTCAGAAACATATCAATGAATTGAAAGAAAAAGAAGAAAAAATAGAGCTGGCAAAGAGAAAGGAAAAGAAAAATAAGGAACTAGAAAGCTTTTTCTCTTATGACAACAGCTCTGATTTCAAAGGATTTGAAGATAATTTTACGAGTCAAAAAGGAAATAAATTTTATTTTGCTAACGAAATTACTGTAGCCAAGGGAAGTAATGAATTTAGAAAAATATGGCAAAATAGAACGCTGAGCGACAACTGGAGATATGGTGAGGATAATAAGCCGAGCGGTTCTTTGGATGATTTAGAAAATGAGGCTCTGGGTAGAACTACTGCTGATGCGAGGAGATTTGAGGTGGCTTTCTACACAGAAAAAATACCAAAAGAGAAAAAAGCCATTTTAGCACTGAAAAAAGAACGAGACAGTGCAAGTCTGGAACTGGGCAGAATGTATGAAACTTATTTCCAAAATACACCGCTCGCTACCAAAACATTGTACGACTTGGTGGACAATCAACCTGAAAAAGATATAAAACTACAGGCTCTATACCTCATCTTCTCCATGAATCATGAGAAAACTCCTAGTCAGGCAGAAAGAGCAAAAAATATCATCATTCAGGAATTCCCAGATACACCTTATGCTATTTTTGTGAAAAATCCTAGAAATACCAATTTCACAGAATCTGAAGAAGAGGTGAAAAAAGTCTATCAAGAGGCCTATGCTCTGTATAATGAAGAAAAATACAAAGAAGCACAGAACATTGTAAATCAGGCTGTTGAAAAATATCCGAAAGATGCTCTCATTCCTAAATTTGAGCTGCTAAATGCGTTCATAATCGGAAGAAGCGAGAGCAAGGAAAAAATGATTTCTTCTCTACAACAGATTGTCCTAAACTATGAAAGAACCAACGAAGGGAAAAAGGCCAAAGAAATACTAGATTTCTTAGTTCCATCTAAGAAAAAAGAGGCGGATGAGATGAAAAACAAGGATACAGAAAACAAAGAGCAAGCCTCTGAACCAGAAATTACTGAAAACGAAACGGATATCATCCCTACTAATGAATCTGAAACTTCAGCCAGAATAGAGGAAATTCCGCAAGAAAAACCAAAAGAAACTCCGAAAGAGGAACAAAAGAAACAAAAACCTACAAAACTAGAACGACCAATCCAAAGCTGGGAAAAACAGTATTTAGATTAATAAAAACCAGCATCAGATATTTCTCTGATGCTGGTTTTTATATTTTACATTAAATTTATGATATGAAAATTTATTTTTTCTTCACTCCATGAAAATCTTTCAAGTAAAACGGCTCAAAATAGACAATATCCTCAAAGTCTTTTTGCTTGTATTTTTCTACGGCTTTTTTTATCAAGTATTTCGCTGATGGATAGATATTTTCGTTGTATTCCGCCTGCGAAAGTTTTAACACTTGCTGTGCTTTCAGAGAGCCATCTCCTACGAAAAGTATTTTTTTGCCCTCATATTCCTGAAACGATTCTTCATCCAAAATCTTCGCGTTTGTCTCTACCAGCATCTGCCCTGATTTCCCATCAAAAACAGCTGTATAAACCTCCATTCTACGAGCATCTATGAGCGGAATTATCAAATCATAATCGCCCAAAAAAGGCTCTACCATAGTTTCCAGAGAATTTACCGTTACCAAAGGAATACCAAGCCCAAAACAAAAGCCCTTCGCCGAGGCCGCTCCTATCCGCAGCCCTGTATAAGACCCTGGCCCTTTTCCTAACGAAACTGCATCCAAATCCTTCAATTTTATTTCAGCGCCTTCCACAGCCCATTCTATATAAGTGTGGAGGTTTTCGGATTGTTTATAATCCTGTGATACTTTCTCACAAAGACAAAGCAGTTTTTCATCAGATGAAATGGCAACAGAGCAGTTTTTAGACGAAGTCTCTATGTGTAGAATTTTCATTCAGCAAAATTAATTTTTTTATTTAAAATCCTCAAATATCTATGATTTCAAAAGCATTTTCTATATGCTTGATTTGGAATTGATTTTCTTCATTTGGAAGAATGGCGATTATATCAAACCTTGCTTCCTTGTCTATTTCATTTTCTTCCAAAAAATGGCTCGCAGCAGAGATGAGCAGCCTGATTTTCTTCTTATTCACTGCCTCTTCTGGACTCAGGAAAGTATCTGTGCTTCTGGCTTTTACTTCTATTATAACGATTTGATTTTCAGTCTCTGCTATGATGTCTATTTCAGCTTTTAGATAGCGGTAGTTTTTGACTAAAATTTTATAGCCTTTCTTTTCCAAAAACTCTACAGCCAGATTTTCGGATTCCTTCCCAAAGTCATTATGCTCAGCCATTTATGGATTTATAAGAATTCTACTTTTGCGCCCGTTTCGGAAACATTTAGTTTTATTTCAGATCCTAAAATCAGCGGCACATTATCAAAAATATGCCCATTAGGAAAAGCGAACAGCTTTGGGAAAGAATATTTCTTGAGCCTTTCGGCGATGATTTCATAAGCCATAGCATCATAACTATACTCATAATCAGGGTTTTCTACCTCGTTTCCCATGTTAATCATCCCTCCGATGATGATGCCCTTTATTTTCCTAAAAACACCAGCCAAATCGAGAGAAATGAGCATTCTGTCCAGCGAATAAAAATTCTCGCCGATGTCTTCTATAAACAAAATTTTGTCCCTGAAATCTACCGAATACGAGCTTCCCAAAAGCGCATAGACCAACGCCAGATTTCCACCAACTAAAATTCCCTCTGCTCTTCCGTGGTTATTCTGCGGATGTGGAGCGACCTGATATTTAGGTTTTTTCCCGCTGAAAATATTGAAAATCTCCTCGTAACTTTCTGTAGAAACTCCAAAAGATGAGGTCTTCAGCGTTTGTCCGTGGATACTTGCAAAGCCCTTTTTCAAGAGGAAACTTTGGATAACGGTATTGTCCGAATAGCCGATATACCATTTGGGATTTTCTTTGAAATGTTTTAGTTTTAGATGTCCCAAAAGATGCTGACAGCCATAGCCGCCGCGCGTAGCCCAGATGGCAGAAACCTCATCACTGTTCAACGCCCAGTTCAGGTCAGAAATCCGCTGTTTTTCCGTTCCAGAATAGCTGTACCCAAAGGAAAATCTGCCCAAGCAATGAGGACTGAGAACAGGCTTATAGCCTTTGGATTTGATGAGTTCCAGCGTGGATAAAATCTGCTCTTCTTCTACCGAACCAGCAGGAGAAACGACTGCTATTTTATCGCCTTTTTTAAGGGTTTTTGGGAATATAACCACCATAAGTGTCTGTTATTGAGTATCTTTTTACTTTATTTCTTCTCGTTTGATGCCTTTTTCTTCTAATCTTTTGTCCAGCTGGTTAAAGGATTTAAAACTTTGAAGGAAAATAAACACGCTCAGAATCAGCAAAATAAAACCTACACTTTTTCGGATTTTATTGGCCACCTGCTGATTGAGTTTATTGTGAAATTGTTTTGCCAAGTAGATTTTCGCCAAGTCTATCAAAAGATATGTCCCGATAACCAAACCGATGTAAAGCAAAAACCTGCCCGTGTCAGGATAGTTTTTTCTAATGAAAATGACGGTTACCAACCAAAAAAGCACCACACCGATGTTTAGAATATTGAGAAGGAAACCATTGAGAAAAGTTTTCAGATAGTTTTGGTTGATGAGCCTTTCCTCGCCTGCGATGTGCATTCTGGTTTTGGAAACTATCATATAAATCCCATAAACAAAGATAATAAGCGCCGAAATCCTATAAAAACTCGGGTATTGGTCTATGATATGGATAATGTCCTGACTGCTGAAATACGCCGCCACAATGCACACAATATCCGCAAAAACCACGCCCAAATCCAGCGCCAATGCATGCCGAGACCCACGCGAAAGGCTGGTCTCCACCAAAAGGAAGAAAACAGGCCCAATGAATACCAAACTAAGCATAAAACCCAAACCAACAGCAGAAAAAATAAGCTCTATCATAGAATGCGAATTCTTAATTGAAACTCCAAAAATACGGAATTTATTTTTAGATGAAAATCCTTATCTTTGTCCAACTAATTTTAAATTCAATATAAAATGAAAAAACTTTTATTTTCAGCTCTTGTGGGAACGATGATTATTTCGTGCAGTAGGGATAATGATAACTCAAATCCTACAACACCTCAGACACCTGCAACCAACCAAACAGTAATTTTACCAACCAAACTTACCTATTCTCAAACTGGTAAAGCAGATGAAGTGATTACTTTTAGTTATAATGGAAATAAGCTCATGAAAGTTACTCGTGACAACAAAGATGTAATTTACACTTATACAAGAGATTTAATTACTTCTATAAATAATCCTGATGGAAGTTCTCATGTATTTAATTATGATTCTAATGGAAACCTTATCTCTGAAAAAGAAGAATCTTATAGTGGTACTATTAAAGTTTTAGAAGAAAATACAACATACACCATCAATGGTTCTACTGTAACAGCACAAAAGATATCTAAAAATTAT
>CALAEK010000048.1 GCA_937890925.1 uncultured Riemerella sp. | reverse complement strand
ACTCAAAAGTTGTGAGTTGCTTTCAAATTCTTTAACTTTGTGGATACATCACAGCGAAAAAGGGCGGTAACTATGATAAAAATGTGTTGTGAGTTGCTTTCAAATTCTTTAACTTTGTGGATACATCACAGCTTGGGATGACAACTATATCAATACTCAAAAGTTGTGAGTTGCTTTCAAATTCTTTAACTTTGTGGATACATCACAGCTCGTATCTAGAATTTCTTCTTCTGTTTTGAGTTGTGAGTTGCTTTCAAATTCTTTAACTTTGTGGATACATCACAGCTTAAGCTGTGGGTGAGCACTTATAGGTTGGGTTGTGAGTTGCTTTCAAATTCTTTAACTTTGTGGATACATCACAGCTTTCCATTTTCTTCTCCCATACCTGCCTTAGTTGTGAGTTGCTTTCAAATTCTTTAACTTTGTGGATACATCACAGCATTGGAATGAAGAATGAGAGTAAGCTAACCGTTGTGAGTTGCTTTCAAATTCTTTAACTTTGTGGATACATCACAGCATAGGCTGATACTGATAGGAAGGGTCTACTGTTGTGAGTTGCTTTCAAATTCTTTAACTTTGTGGATACATCACAGCTCTGGAAGTAGAAAACCATTTAACAAGAAAGTTGTGAGTTGCTTTCAAATTCTTTAACTTTGTGGATACATCACAGCAATGCATACGAAATCAATAAAAGAAATGCCGTTGTGAGTTGCTTTCAAATTCTTTAACTTTGTGGATACATCACAGCTAGCGTTTAAAATCGTTATATCAAAATAAAGTTGTGAGTTGCTTTCAAATTCTTTAACTTTGTGGATACATCACAGCGCTTGGGTTGAAGAAGGGAGTTATGTGATGGTTGTGAGTTGCTTTCAAATTCTTTAACTTTGTGGATACATCACAGCAGTCCTTTTTGTATACCGTTATTATCTAGTGTTGTGAGTTGCTTTCAAATTCTTTAACTTTGTGGATACATCACAGCTCGGATAACTTACACTTATCTAATAATTTAGTTGTGAGTTGCTTTCAAATTCTTTAACTTTGTGGATACATCACAGCCAGAAAAGAAAATACAATGAAAAGTAATTAGTTGTGAGTTGCTTTCAAATTCTTTAACTTTGTGGATACATCACAGCATTACGACTGAACATAATCAATCTTTTTTTGTTGTGAGTTGCTTTCAAATTCTTTAACTTTGTGGATACATCACAGCCATTCAGGTTAGGAATAAGCAAATCGCCTTGTTGTGAGTTGCTTTCAAATTCTTTAACTTTGTGGATACATCACAGCGCCTTTATGTATAGCATAATCCACGCCGTAGTTGTGAGTTGCTTTCAAATTCTTTAACTTTGTGGATACATCACAGCAAAATGCTGAATGATGTGATGATAGGTGGGGTTGTGAGTTGCTTTCAAATTCTTTAACTTTGTGGATACATCACAGCAAAAGATACCCAACGGCAACAGTTGGCAGCGTTGTGAGTTGCTTTCAAATTCTTTAACTTTGTGGATACATCACAGCTATTTTTTTCATTACTGCTATGGTGTCTGGGTTGTGAGTTGCTTTCAAATTCTTTAACTTTGTGGATACATCACAGCAGTTAGCATCTACTCTAACTGCAGCATCTTGTTGTGAGTTGCTTTCAAATTCTTTAACTTTGTGGATACATCACAGCCTCAAAGTAAAAATCCACTGATTATCAGTGGATTTTTTTGTTTTATACAATTTAAAAAATTAAAATAATTCTAACTGCTGCCACATTAGAGGCGGTTTTTCTTCATTCCTAGCATAAAAAATTTCTATTGCTCCAAATTGTTTATCTGTAATGCACATTATCGCCACTTTTCCTTGTTTTGGTAATATATTTTTTACTCTTTTGATATGAACTTCTGCATTCTCTCGGCTTGGACAATGGCGGATATACATAGAAAACTGAAACAGAGAAAAGCCGTCATCTATCAGGCGTTTTCTAAATAAATTAGATGCCTTTATATTTTCTTTTGTATCAGTAGGCAAATCATATAGCACCATAACCCACATAATTCGATATGCATTTAGTCGTTCACTATTCATAATAAATTGGGATAAGAAATCAATCTTTTCTCTCCTGTGTAGCATTTATAGAGCGAAGAAATCGTTGTTTTTATACCAACCATCAGCGGTCTTACAAGACCATCTATCTGTACATCTTTCGAAGCGATATTTAGAAAATGTGCTTTTGCTTCTTTGCTAAGCTCTTCTATATCAGGATTATTCTCTATCCATTGGATGACGAGCATATCTACAAATGGGCGATAAGGCTCCATCATATCACTTGCCAAGCAATAAGGATTATATTTATTCTTATGAAAAATTCCCAATACAGGAAGCAGGCCTGTCTCTACTATTGCTCTAGAAACGATACTCAAAAGAACTCCATACCCAAAATTGAAAAACTGATTAGGATAATCACCAAACCTGCCTCTGAGAAAATCTGGACTGATAAGATATTTCCAATAATGCTGGGCGGCGATACCTTCCATATTAGTAGAATCTCCTGATTTTACATTTTTCAAATACTCATACATCGGTTCAGAAAACCTGCCTAATTTTTCCAATACTTTAGCCTGATTCTCTATTTTACACTCTATTGTTTGTTTCCAGAGCTGCTTTTTCAAAGGTTCACTAGCCTCCAATTGATATTTTATCCGTTCCGAATGCTCCGAATGTCCATAAATAGGAAGCATTACGCCTTTTGGCATATGTTTAGAATCACAACTAATCATTACTACATTATTCTTCATCATTTCCTGCATCAGCTGATGAGATATGGTAATCTGATAATGGTCAAGCATCAACAATCCTAAATCCTCTATAGAAATACTTCCCTTTTCCATTTTGGTTTCAGGGTCAGTAATCTTTAATTGTTTATCTCTAAGCTTTAAATAAGCAGGATTGCCAATATAAATAGAACGATACAACATAGCCCCTAAAAATTAGTTACATTATCAAGCCTTAGAAATATTTCCTAAACGGTCTATTTTTAGTTTGATACAGAATTCTTTTATCATTATCCCATCGATACCTTTTTCCATTTTATTCAATGATGAGTACTCCATTTTATTTACTATACTAGTAGCTACATCTTGCCTAACAAAAAAACATTGATTTCCTGTAAAACTTACAGTCTTATAAACCCTTTCCCTTTGTTCTTTGGATAAATTAGTAAAATCAATGTTTTCGATATTTTCACTCTCCATAGGCACATACACCAAATCATTAGGAGAGAGACTAAATAATAATTTTTCTCCTTTTTCATTAAGTTCTGGAACAGAAGTGAGTCCTTGTTTTTGTCGCTCAATAACCTCAGCTAATGGAATAGTGGCATAGGAGCGTTTTCCCTTACTTTGATATACTCCAAAATATAAGTTAGGAGCTCCTTGAACATATTTCTTAGATTTTGCACCTCTTTCTCCCAATACAAATCGTCCACTCCCCTTTTCATAGCTCCTCACTTTATAGATAGGCTTATGTGGTTTACCATCATTATAAAGATATATATTTTTATTAAGTTCTTCTAAACCCTCTGGAGAAAAAGCTAACTCGGAACTTCCTTTATAAGCAAGATAATTGAGTAATATTTTTTGTATTCCTGTATCTGTAATTTTACTAATCTTCTTCGTATCAAAACTACTATCAATAAACTTTCTATCAGCCGTAAGCATTTCCCCCTTACCTATTTTCACTCTTTCTAAGGTAATTTTTCCAGCAACAGTTTGTTCATGCAAAGGTTTTCTGATAGCCCAGTTGATACCTTCTTGTTTCACTTTTTTCTTTACCTTTTTACCTTTTTCTTCTACCCATTTTTCATAGTAATTAGTAGCCTTATTGATTACTCTTAGGTTTTGTTTGAAACTCACAACGATCATTTCTAGAGCGCTTCGCACATCTTGGGTAAAGGTATTCCATGGCTTTTTGAATGTCCAGTTGTATTTGTCTTCAGCATTATCATTATACTTTTTCTCACATAAGACAGTTCTTAAATCTATTCGAGCGTTTTGCTTTTCTTCTTTAGCCTTATGTTTGTCCAAAGCGTGCTTGTTATTCATATAATTGATATGACTGCGAGTAGCACATGCAACAACCAAGGCATCCAAAGCATGGTGACGATGATCTATTCGCTTCTTCTGGAAACCTTTAGCGTGTTCAAGCGGAACAGTAGGAATCTTCTTCTGGTATTTTTCACTATATATTGTAAATAATTCTGTCTGTGTCAGATTATTCATTCTCTCAAAACGAGGCAGGATAAGATCATTCCATACATCATTCAGCCCCCAGTCTTGTTTCAGCGCGGCTGTAATTTTTCCTGTATATGGTATAATATTTTTAGAATTCACTCCATCATCTTCCTGAGGAGAACGAACTATATTAGAGAGAATTTGTGAAATAAATTTACTGATATACCTTGTGTCATTGAGCTGTCTTTCTACCATTTTCTCTGGAATTTCTTCCATCAGCATTTTGGCTTTCTTTGCTCGGTTATTGGCAAAGTGTTTATTGACCAGCTCTTTATACTCTTTTTCATTAAGGATTGTAACTTTTTTATTTAAGCCAATTTCTATTATTTCTCCACCATGTTTTTTTATAAATTCTAAACCTAGCTGTGCTCCTTTTTCAGCATTAACAGCAGCCTCGCATATCACTTTATTAGAAAGGCTGTCATCAAAAAATCTACTTTGAGGAATGACATGCTCTATCTGATATTCATCTGTGAACAATTTACTCAGCGGAATTGGCTGCCCTGTGTAAGGAGATTCTTTTTCTTGTTCCAGCCAAAGTCTATATTTTTCCTGCTGAATAGGAGAATATGGACGAACATTCTCTGCGCTTTTATCTTCAAAAAATTCTTGTAATTTCTTTTTTACCTTCAGATTTGTCTCCTCATTTTCATTTATTTCCCTAGTCATTCTGTTTCTTTCCTCAGCTGTTTTCTTTAGTTCCCTGCCAAGCTCTATATGTATCTCATCAAAGAAATTTCGCTCTCCTTTTCCATAGTATTCCCAAATATCCTTTACCACTCGCAGAGTCTCTGTAACTACTTGTTCTACAATAGGATTTCTTAAAGAATGCTGTTTAAAGCCTTTCAGATATTCTTCCAAATCAGAAGGCGAAGTCCAGCGCTGTATATCGGCAGCCTCTGAATGAATTCCATACACCACATACTGAGCCAGCCAAAGCGGCAATCCCTGAAAATCAGCTTCTTGATTAAGCTGGTATTTTTCAGCCTTTTCTCTCACAATGGTTTTAATGTTCTCATTATCAACTCCATTGATAATGTCTGATATTCGAACTTGTACTGGTTCAGAAATGTCACTATAATTCCAGTATTTACCAAAACGCATCAGTGGAAGCAGTTTCTTGATTGCTTTCTCAGAAAAAGCTCCATAATCACTTGGGTAAGGCTTTATTCTCTTGAAATTTTCTACGAAAGACTCTGCATCCAAATTATGTTTTTGAGCAAACTTCATCAGAGCCTTTTCGTATTCGTATTTATCTGTTACAGAATATATTATATGCCAAAGCTGATATTCTATATCTCTAGTCAAAAAATTATCTGGTATATTTTTTACTTCTTTCAGCCTTTTTTTAATCTCATATCCTGTTTCATTCATTGGATATTTTTTGCTGTCATTTTCCTCCTCATATACATAGTTCCAGCGGTATTTTGTAATTTCTTTTTTCAGTTCTTTTTTTAGCTCCGTTTCTTTAGCAAAAGGATATGTCTCTCTCAATGATTTCATTAAAAGAAACTCAAGTATAGATTTATTACTTACCTCTTTTTCAGACATTAAAAACTCATACAAAGTTTCTTTGTCCTCTATGGAAGAAATAAATTCAGAAGTAACATCTTTATCATCTTCTTTTCTATAAATTTTAAGGTTGGAAAGCCACTGCAACACTCTAAATTCCTGATAGTAAGGATTTGATTTAGAAATGACTTTTAGATAAGTTTTTCTTCTCTGTTTTGTTTCTTTATCAATGCAGAAACGATATTCTAGAGAACAGCTTGATATATTTGATTTTTGACTGCGCAGTGGTCTTTGATAGAAAATAATATCATTTAGGAACAAATGCACAAAGTCTTTTGAAGAAAGACTGTTTTGGTGAATTTCATTATTTTTATACAATTCTCTTACACAATCCACAAAAAGCTCTTCCGTAAAAAGCTCTGGCTGAAGGGCTACTTGTTTTTCTAAAATAGCCTTTAATTCTTCTTTATAGAATTTTCGTTCGATGGTTCGGACTAGTTTTCCTTTTATTTTCTGATTAGGATTTTGTAACAGATGGTCGTAGATATATTCGCCCACTGTTTTTCCAGAAAAAACAATATTCTGCTCCGTCTTCTTTTTTATTAAATTCCAATCATCTTCGCTGGGCGCTCTGAAAGAGCGTTTTTCTTTGCCTTCTTTATCCAACTTTACAGAACCATCCTCGTTTAGTTCTGTCGTTACTATAAAATCTCGCACCTTCCCTTTCCAATCTTCCAATGAAATCTTACTAGCTCTACGATATACCCATCCGTTTTCTAAATGTATAGAATACCATACTTCTCCTTTATTATTAGGCGTATCAACTATTACATCTGTTATTTTTAAAGAATAAAACTCTACATTTTTAGTAGATTTTTCTTCCTCCTCGCCCCGCAGCTGGTAGTATCCTCTTTTCTGATTAAAATTCAGAATTATCCAAGCCAATTCTTCCTTACTGATTTTCTCCTGCAAAGCCTTTTTTCTTAAATAATAAATCGTCCAATCGTAAGGAATTTTACTCTCTTCGCCATTAGATTTTATATAAAACAACTGTGGTTGATGTTTTTTAAAATCCTCAACCATTTCATTGAAACTTTCTAAAAAGATAAAACCTTCATTATTATAAGCCAGTTTAGGCTCGGAATCTCCTATAAATTTACCAAAACGCTTTGTGAAGTCTATTTGCGCATCATAGTGAGGCGGCAAAAATCCTAACAAATGGAGAACCCTATGCAGCCTTCCCCTACGGAGCAGATGCCGCTCTCTCAGCCTGCGCACACCGCGAAACCCTGTTCTTTCTGCCGTTTGGGAAACTTTATTTCCTCTCTCAAACTCTCCTAAAATTCCCTGATCCATAGGAATAATTCTACTTCCCAGACCAAGAATTTTCCCTTGTTTATTATCAAAATCTTGTTCAATAAGCGCCCATCCAATAGAATTTGAACCTAAATCTAAGCCTAAAATATATTTCATTGCCAAATCTTTACAATCGATACCAAATTTAGTTAAAATTTTCTTAAAAAGATATAAAAAAGACATTTGGAAATACGAAAGATTTGATATATCTTTGCTACATATTTGAAAGCAACTCACAATAAGGATTATTCCGTTGTGAAAACATCTAGCGCCTCGACTATCTTCGGGGCTTTTTTATTTCATAAAAAAATCCCTTTGATTAAGGGATTTTTACTTTACTCTTCCATTCTGCTGAGTTCTTCGTAGTTTTGTTTCAGTTTATGTAGCAGGTTTCCATAAACGAGATGATAAATAAATCTTAGGAATAAAGCAAAAATGAAAATAATCATTAAAAGAGGAATAAACATTACAAATGCAAAAAGATACAATTCTTCTAATTCAGCTCCCTCCAAAGAATTACTTTCTATATAAAATGACAATATCATACTGATGATGAAAAACGCCACAATTTCTCCTAAAAATATTCTAATATACCATTGGATACATTTTTTCATCAGCAGGATTTTTGCCATGAGTTTTTTAGGGTTTTCTTCTCTTTTTATTTTAAAATTTAAATACAAAAGTAAACCAATAAAAACATATGGTAAATAAGCAGCAAACTCTCCTAAAACATACAATATTCCCTTTATAAGTGGGATGTTGTTTAATACTTCATAATATTCCTTATCTTCCGAAGAAGAAGGCATTAAATATCCAATTAAAAACCAAAAGCCCAGCTCTAGCAAAGCAATGATAAACACCCATTTTGCGATAGAAACAGACCTTTTTTTGGTCATTGCGAAAAGTTCTTGTTCTGTATAATTTTTAAAATCATCAGATTTATTTTCTTTCCAGTCTTTTTTTAACAATTCTAATTCGTCCATAGCCTTATTTTTTGATGAGGGTTTTTAGTTTTTCTTTTGCACGGTTCATTTTCACACGGGCGTTTCCTTCCGTTATGCCCAGTATCTCGGAAATTTCTCGGTAGGGCTTGTCATCCAGATACATCATGATGAGGGCTTTTTCCACATCGGACAGCTGGTGTATAGCATCATACATCGCCTGTATCTGTGCGGTCTGGTCATCGTTTTCTTCTGCTATTTTTATCTCGGGAAGAATCTCCATGGAATCCGTAGGGACATCTCTTTTCCGCTTTCGGAATAGTGCTAGTGCGGTATTCAGCCCGATGCGGTAAGCCCAAGTGGAAAATTTGGCTTCTCCACGGAAATTAGGATAGGCTTTCCAAAGCTGAATTACAATCTCCTGAAAAAGGTCTTCGTGGTCGCTGGGATTGTCCATGTAGATTTTACAAATCTTATGGATTATCCTCTGGTTTTCATTTAGTTGCTTGATAAACTCCTGCTGCTGTTCTGCTTTCATAAAATGCTTTTTAAAAGTTTATCAAAGAAAAACCAGCCCAAAATAAATCCTTTCTCTTGGTCATCATCTCCGCTAAATCTTTTTTATTTTGACTTGTTTTCATTTGTTTTGATTTTAATTATTTAAACTCTAACTTTCTAAAATGCATTTTATACCCACATTAGTGCAGGAAATATTTTTTTCGTTACAAAAAATCATTGCCAAAGTTACAAAACCTTGACAATGAACATTTTATTTTTAATTAAAAAAGGATACATCTCCCCTGCCCCAGCAAAAAATAAAAATCCCCAAGATATAATCTTAGGGAATATTTTTTAGTTTTGTCTTACATAGAACAGAACTTCTTTATCAGTAACTCCATCTCTATCATGGTCATATAATCCAGTTACCCAGTGAAGATTAGTTTTATTTAATAACAAAATTTCAAACACATCTATCACACCATCTTCATCTGTAGATTTTAGAGTTTTTCTTGCTACATCATAAGTATATGTGCGTGTTTCATCTCCATCTGGCACACAATTTCCAGCAACATCTACAAAATCTTTATAAGTATATGTACCATTTGTTCTAAACTCTACAGTACTTTTACTTTCACATGGACTAGAAACATGTGTTTGTAATGTAGAGCCATCTGCTCCACTAATAATTTCAGTTCTTACATGTCTCCATGTCCCAACGATAGGAGAAACTGGCTCTGGTGTAATTTCATCTGTACCATTGTTTCTGCTACACGCTGTTAAACTCACTACTGCTACAGCAGCCAATAAAAGTTTTTTCATAATTATATAAATTTAAAATTCTGTGGCAAAGATAAAATTTACAATCTTTAAAAACAAACCCGCCTAAAGGGATTTCACCTTTCAGCGGGCTGTGGTTTTCATGGCTTATCTCACTGGGTTTTGGACAATATTAGGATTGTTACTCACCTCACTCTGCGGAATCTGGAAACGGTATTGGTTATAGTCCGTAGAATAACTACGATTAAACTTCCCAAAGGTGTGGTTAGAACCTGGATAATCTCTCACCAAATCCACCCCAAGGCGTTTCATATCAAACCAAGCGTAGCCTTCGCCCCAGAGTTCTATTCTCTTTTGCAGGATGATTTCATCTATGAGGCTCTGCCCAGAGTTCGTGGAAAGCGTGTATCCTGTATCTCTCACAGAAGTAATATCATAGAGCACCTGTCTCGCCTGAGCTGTCTGCCCTAGTCTCGCCAAAGCCTCTGCTTCTATATAGTAAAGCGAAGCCGCTCTGATGTAGATATAATCCCCCTCAAAGAAAGTCAAATCCTTGAACTTTCTACTCACATACGGCGGATGTTTTTTGGTTTTTCCGTTAAAAGTATAAGTGGATTCTGTAGCCCCGTTGAACACTTGTTTTCTGTAATCGGTATTTGGGATTTGGTCGTATAATCTTTTATCAATAATTTTATAAATCCCTGCTGCTCCTGCATAGCCTTCGTTCATGCTGTCATACATAGAGAAGAACGAAGCGTAGTGGTTACCGATGTTTTTGGTTTGTAAAGAATTATCAAATCCCCAGATAATCTCTGGATTGGTTTTTAGAGAAAATCCTGCGCCTGTGTAGTCCGCCTGAGACATCAGCGTTTTGCCTGTTCGGGCTTCATTAGCATAGGCTGCCGCTCTGGTATAATCTCCAGTTTCAAGGTAAATATCCGCCGCGATGGCTTTGGCTGCCCTTTGGTCTATCTGTGCGATATTTTGCTGAGTGAAACCATTCAGCGCTGTGATGGCGTTTTCTATATCGCTGGTTATCTGTGTATAGACTTCAGCTACTGTAGCTCTTGCTCTTGGTGTTTCTGGGCTGGATGCCGTAGTTACCAGCGGCACACCCAGTTCATTCTGATGACCAACATAAGTAAGCGCATAGAACCTCACCAAATTAAAATAACTATACGCACGAAGCGCCAAAAGCTGACCGTAGATGTGTCGGTTTTCATTATTTATGCCTATACCTTCTATTTTCTCTATCAAACGATTGATATCAAATATTTTAGAATAAAATGTATTCCAAACGATTTCGTTGGTAAAATTGTCGCTTTGTCTCGCTTCGTAGTTGTAATATCTCCCAAGGTGCTGCTGTTTCGCCTGAATAAGGTCATTGGAAAGCAAATCAACTCCCGCTTTTATGGACATTATACCAAAATCCGTGTGAGTGGTAGTTCCACCCGAACCATGATTTCTGAAACTAAGATAAATCCCTTTAAGATAATTATTTAAAGAAGCCGCATCATCAGGAATCTGCTCCTCTGAAATCAGTTTCGCGGATTCGGTTTCTAATTCTCTATTGCAGCTTAAAAGTGATAGGGCAACGAATGCTCCTGCTAATATTTTATTTATTTTCATAACTTTTTTTAAAATTAAAATTTAAGATTAAGACCTAATGAAACACTTGACAACAGATTATATCCGTATGTCTCAGAAACGCCAGAAATAGACAGCCTTGGGTCGTAGCCTCTTCTCTTTGAGAGTAGGAAAAGGTTGTTTCCTGTTACATAAATATTGGCATCTCGGATTCCATAGTTTTCAAGGAAATTCTGCGGTATACCCACACTCAGCGTCAAATCTTGAAGACTTAAATAGTCTGATTTCACTAGGAATAGTGTAGAGCTGGCATTTTGGTTAGAATTAGAAATATCTATTCTTGGCAAAGATGCCGTAGGATTTTCTGGCGTCCATGTGTTATGAACATCTCTATGGTAGTTAGACGCATAGTTATCCGAATGCAGGAGCGACCTATAGTTTTGGTCATAGCCCCAGCCGCCCAGCTGATACGCAAAATTAGCCAATAGAGTGATGTTTTTAAATCTTATCTGAGTTCCAAAACCACCATAAACCTTTGGTATAGCAGATTTTCCTGTTTGATAAAGCGTTGCTTCGGCGTAGCTGTTCGTAACCTGTTTAACTGCATTTCCGTGCGCATCCACGCCATCTTTATACCAAAGCGCATCTCCATTCAGAGGATCCACCCCAGCAAATTCTTTCAAATAGTAAGCATAGCGGTCGCTGCCTTCTTTTAGGAGGAATAGTCCGTCTGTTATCCCATTTTCTCTCTGTGCATCAGGGAGTTTAGTGATTTTATTTTTGTAATGAGTAAGGTTAGCATATAGATTCCAAGTGAAATCCGATGTTTTAACTACATCTCCGCTGATGCTCACCTGAACCCCTCTATTTCTCATGTTTCCGATGTTTTCTAACCTAGGATAATGTCCCACATTAGAGAAAGGAAGCGCCGCACGATAGATCATATCAGAAACTTTTCTCTCGAAATATTCAGCATTGATAGACAATCTTCTGTTGAACAAAGCCGTTTCAAAACCAGCATTTAGATTTTGGGAATTTTCCCATCTCAGCTTATTATTTCCGAGATATTCCGTAGTCACCACAGGCGTATCATCCCCGAAGTTACTTACTTTATATAAATTTTTGTAAGCATAGTAGATTCTGTCCGTAGTGCCTGGGAAATAGAAAATATCATTCCCCTGCTGTCCGTAGGAAGCCTTCACTTTCAGAGCATTAACTGTCTCTGAATCCTTTAAGAAATCTTCTTTCGAAATGTCCCATGCTGCCCCAAGTCCATAGAATGTTCCCCATCTGCTTTCTTTGGAAAATACCGATGAACCATCTCTTCTAAGACTGGCATTGAAGAAATATTTGTTTTTATAATTATACAAAACTCGGGAGAAAAACCCTTCCACAGCGTAGTCGTACTGGTTTCCTGGGATTTCGTTCATTTTCAGAACATTATCAAAAACAGTAAGCCCTTCTAAGAACAATTTTTCTTTTCTCGCCCCGAAATAATCGCTTTTCTCTTGGTTCAGCTCATGCCCCAGAAGAACACTGATATTGTGCAATCCAAGTTGTTTGTTGTAAGATAATAACTGCTGGTGGTTAAAGGCGTATTTCAGAGTATTGGATTTTGCAAGTCGCCCGCCCACAGTAGCCGTAGTCCCTCCCAAAGGATTTCCATAAACAAGCTCTTGGGAATTGATAATCACACCACCGAAATTATAAGTAAAATCAAAATCTTTCAAGAATTTATACTGCACGAAAAGATTGGTATTCACCGTGTTATTGGTCACTTTATTCAAATCATACTGGCGGTTTCCCACAGGGGTTTCAAAAACGGCATAAGACCTTCTCGCTCCATTTGGCCCTTTTCCATCTCCGTAGTCATAGACAGCCCTTCCTTTGATATCATAAACCCTGTTATAATCGTTATCCCTCAAATAAACTGGATAAAAAGGCGCGATATTTCTAGAAAACTGGAACGAGTTCGCAAAACTCCCTCCATCGCCCAGATTCTGTTCGCTGTTGCTGTAATTTAAATTAACTCCAAACTTCAATTTTTCATTAAGAGCATATTCCAAATTAGACCTTAAACTCAATCTTTTAAATCCAGAACCGATGAGGTAGCTGCGGTCATTGAGGTAGCCAAGTGAAGTGTAAGCCTTTAATTTATCGGTATTTGCAGTGAAGCTAAGGTTCGCTTCTTGGCGGAGATTTGGTCGGAATAATAGTTTTTGCCAATTGTCCTGATAAAGCAGTTTAGCATTTTGGTTAAAACTTCCGTCTGGATTGATAAGCTGGTTAAATGGAACATTGTAGGCATTATATCCCAGCGTGGCGTTCATTTTGTTTATCGCCTCTGTATAGGCTTGAGCATCAGTCTTTCCACTTGCTTTTTCTCCTACACGAACTCTATTGAAATAGGCCAAATAATACTCGGCAGGGCTGGTGATAATGTCATATTCTGGAGTCGCACGGAAGTTAATCCCTGTTTTAATATCAAAATCTACATGAATCCCCTTTCTTGTTCCTTTTTTAGTAGTGATGATGATTACCCCGTTTGCTCCTCGTGAGCCATACAAAGCATTTGACGAAGCATCTTCCAAGAAGGACAAACTCTCTATATCCGAAGAAGGAATAGAATTGAGCGATCCAGGATAAGGTATCCCATCCAAAACAATTAGCGGCTCACTAGAAGCGTTGATAGAGCCTATCCCTCTCATTCGTATACTCGGGCTGCTCCCTGGCTGTCCATTTCCCACAATCTGAACCCCCGCTACACGCCCTGCAAGTCCCTGCAAGACATTTCCGTTCTGTAATGCAGAAATATCCTTGGGTTTTAGTTCTTGGATAGAACCTGTGATTTCTTCTTTTTTCTGTTTTCCAAAGGCTACTATCACGACTTCACCGATGGAATTTTCCTTGATAGAATCCTTCTTCTTTTCCTGAGCACTGAATGTCCCCACGAAGGAGAACAACGCAAACAAAGTGCTTAATCTGACTACTTTTCTTTTCATTATATATAGTATTGTTAATTTTTTACTTAAAATTTGGTTTAAACATAAAAAAAGAGCCTCGGCGTATTTACCGAAGCTCTGGGATAATTATGAAGAAAACTTAAAAACTCCATCCATCACAAAAACTGCGGTCTTTCACAAAGCCACACATCATCATCATTCCCATCATTTGGGAAACTAGATTTTCGTTTTTATGATTTAGATTTATTAACATTTTAATTTTTAATTTAAATTTAGTTTAAACATAAAAAAGAGCTTCGGTTTTTGTCCGAAGCCCTTGTGATAATTTTGTATAATTTATATAAAATTTTTCTATTCGCATTTTACAATCACAAAAACTGCGGCTTCTCGAAAACCCACATCATCATATCCATACACATGGTAATGGTATGTTTAGATGTTCTTGTATGATTGTATTTGTTAAACATTATTCTTTTTTTGTCTAAATATTTTGCGAAGATATAAAAACTTTTTTAATCCACAAATTTTTTGTTGATTTTTTTTCTTTTATTTGAACAATTTGGTTTATTTATATGAAAATACATCCTTTTTTATATACTTAACAAAAAAAATCCTTTCTATAATCAAGAAAGGATTTTTCATTAATTCATATTTAGTTTACTTTTTGCCATGTCTGGCTCCTACCAAATGCGGAAAATCCTATATAAGCACGAACCATAAGGTTACTTCCTTCTTTTTTAATCGTGCATTTGTATGATTTTCCGTTTTTAGGGTCTGTTATCGTTCCTCCGCTGTATTCATCGCCATCTTTAGACAGTCCGCGGACAACTTCCATTCCTAAAATAGGCTTTCCTTTTCTGTCATCTTTACAAGAGGAGCAGTTAGGGTCTGCTGGTTTTATCAGTAGTTCTACTACTTTCGCGTAGTATTTACCGTCTGATTTTTTAAAAATTTCTACAATGGATTTTGGTTTTTTGGTTTCGTCATCTATCGTTCTCCATTTTCCCTCTATCTGGGCAAAAGCCATAGAACTGCACAATAATGCAAAGGCTAAGATTAAATTTTTCATGGTTAAATCTATAAAATATTTACGGTGTAAATATAGAAATAAAAATTAAACAACAAAAATAAATTTAAATAAAATCTTTTATCTGTAGTGTTTTATGATAAAACCAAAATTTAAACAGTTGTTTGATGTTTATTTTAGATTTAATTCAGTTTCTTCCTAACAACTCTATGCATATAGTCCTGATACCAAGCCTTACTCAGGAGTTTTCCTCGTTCAATCTCGGCATTGTTTATTTTACCAAGAAGATTATTTTTAAGTTCAAGGTCTGTAATTTCATAAACTCCCGTAATCTCCTTACTATCAAAACGATAGATGTAATTTCCTATCATGAACTGCTCTTGTATCGCATCAGAATTTACAATGATGTATTCCTCATTTTTATCCGAAACAAGGCTCCTTCCCCAGCTTCGCAAAGGCTTATTATAGCCAATGATATCCGCAAGTGTAGGATAAATGTCTATCTGCTGGGCGTAGGTCATATTTTTACCTTTCAAATTGTATTTTGGATTTGGTGAATAGAAGATAATAGGAACTGCATATCCATTCATTGCTTTAGCATACTCAGGATAATAGATTTTGTTCGTGTGATCTCCCGTGATGACAAAAATAGTATTCTCATACCAAGGCTGTTTCCGTGCCGTTTCAAAATACTTTTTCAAGGCGTAGTCTGCATATTGTATCGGTTCGTGCATTTCCACAAAACCTTTTTTAAATTTCCCTTCGTATTGCGCAGGAATTTTGAATGGATGATGCGAAGACGCCGTAAAAACCGTTGCCATAAATGGTTTATTAGACTTTCCTACATTTTTAGCAAAATATTGCAGAAAAGGCTCATCCCAAATCGCCCAAATTCCATCAAAATCCTTATCATTATTATACTCTGTTTTTCCAAAATAATCCTTGAAACCGAGGATGTTCGCAAATCCCTGAAAGCCCATAGAACCATTCGGTGCGCCATGATAAAAAGAAGTTTCGTAGCCCAATTCATTCGCCACGGAAACGATGGATTGTATCTTTTGATTAGAATAAGGCGAACTCGTAAAAGCATCCTTTAAACTCGGTATTCCCGCTAAAACACTGCTCATCCCATGGATAGACTGCCTTCCATTAGCAAAAGTATTAGGAAAAATCAAACTCTCCTTTGACAAACTATCCAAAAACGGCGTGTAAGAAACATAATCTTTTATATTTTTTTCTTCGTTAAAAGCTCCTATATATTCCCTTCCAAGGCTTTCCACTATGAGAATCACGATATTAGGTCTTGGCTGTGGAACTTCCCTTTGATAGGTTTTATAGGGTTTTACATTCTCTGCGATGTATTTTTCATCCACAAAATGCACTTCCTTAAAGCCATTCGTATTGATGGTTCTAAAAAACGAAAAAGTACTGTTTAGAACGATGTTTGCGTGCGCAGGCTTGTCCGTATGGCGGTTAGCATCTACCAAATTGATAGGACGGGTGCTGTGTTTAAAATCTCCACGAATTCCACCGACTATAAGCACCGCTGCCAGACAAAGATTTACCACAGAACCTCCAAAATACCAAATTTTCTTTTCAATCTTTATTTCTTTGATTTTCAATCTTTTATAAAGAAAAACCCAAAGACCCATCAATACAATGAAACAAAGAAAAACCCAAAAATTCTGTCCCAAAGAAGCCCAAAAAACCTTACCTATATTCTGCTCATTTTCAACGACATTTATCACTGCAGAAGTCAGCCTTGACTGGCTAAATCTATAATAGACAATATCTCCGAAATTCATCGCATAGGCGATTCCATTCAGAATAAAGTAAAGCCAAAACAAAAACTTCTGATATCCTACTTTAGTATTGATAGTCAAAGGAATAAGACTAAAAAAAATAAAAATGATATTGACATAAAGTATCGCCGTGGTATCAAATGCAGTGCCATAATAAGCCAGCTTAAAATACTGAGAAACACTGTCTATTTCCAGCAAATCCCGATTAAAAAACCAAAATAAAAACCTCGCTGCCTGATAAAAAACAAAAACAAGGAATATACGATATATCAAGACTTTTACTTCCTGCAAACGGAGTTCTTTCATACTTTTTCTAACTTAATAGCACAAAGGTAAGTTTTTTAGCCGAGGATAATGAAAATGAAATCCAAAAATTCGGCTTTTATCCAATAAAATTTTATATTTGCTCTATGAATTTTTTAAGAAACAATTTAGCGAATTTTTTCACTCTCGGAAATTTATTTTCTGGATGTGTGGGAGCAGTTCATTTATTAAATGGTGATTATCAGACTACTGCGATATGTATCCTAATATCAGCCGTTTTAGACTTTTTTGATGGTTTCGTGGCTCGTGCCTTAAAATCAAATTCTGAGCTCGGCGTACAGCTTGACTCCCTTGCCGATATGGTCACTTTTGGCGTGCTGCCAGGGCTTACGATGTTTGTCATGCTGGAGCCTTTCGGAAATCAGCTTTTCGGGATTGATTTACCTTTCAAAGTACAGTATTTAGGGCTTTTCATCACGCTTTTGTCTTGTATGAGACTGGCTATTTTTAACATTGACGATGAGCAGACTTACTATTTCAAAGGGCTGAATACACCAAGTAATACTTTCCTAATTTTTGGGCTTTATTTTGCTTTTAAAGAAAATCAAAGTTTTTCATTTTTAATGGAAAACGAGGGACTTCTTTTGGTGCTTACCGCTCTGAGCTCTTGGCTTTTGGTAAGTCCAATTAAAATGATTGCCATGAAATTCAAGTCCAAAAAACTTGAAGACAATTACCCTAAATTAGCCCTAATCATCGGTGTTATTCCTATTTTAATATTTTTCGGATGGACAGGCATTCCGCTATCCATCATCTACTACATGCTGGTTTCCATTGTTTTCCAAAACCAGCTGAAATAAATTTAATTTTCAAACCTTAAATATTGTGAATTTAAAATTACATAAGCCACTGTGTATCTTTGATTTAGAGACCACAGGAACCAATATCGGCAAAGACAGGATTGTAGAAATCTGTGTCCTAAAAGTCAATCCTGATGCATCCAGAGAAAGCAAAACTTGGCTCATCAACCCAGAAATGCCCATTCCAGTCGAAGCATCGGCTGTGCATGGGATTTACGACAAAGATGTAGAAAATGCACCTACCTTTAAAGAAGCTGCTCCTAAAATCATGGAAATGCTTTCTGGAGTGGATTTGGGAGGATTTAATTCTAACAGATTTGATGTTCCTTTACTAGCAGAGGAACTTCTAAGAGCTGGGATAGATTTTGATTTATCTAAATTCAAACTCATTGATGCTCAGGTTATTTTCCACAAAATGGAACCTAGAAACCTTACCGCCGCATACAAATTCTACTGCGGAAAAGATTTGGAAGGTGCCCACTCTGCAGAAGCTGATACTTTGGCTACTTTTGAAGTGATAGATGCACAGGTAGGCAAATACGAAGAACTTCCAAAGGATATAAATGGACTGAGTGAATTTTCATTTCATAATAAATTCGCGGATTTGGCTGGATTTATCGCCTTTAACGAAAACAAAGAAGAAATTTTCACCTTCGGAAAATACAAAGGACAGCCCGTGAAAGAAGTTTTCCAGAAAGATATCGGCTATTTCGGCTGGATTCAAAATGCTGATTTCCCGCTTTACACTAAAAAAATTCTGACAGCCATCCAATTAAGAAGCAAATTTTAGTTAAAATAAGTGAAAAATGGTTTTATAAAGAAATTTTTCTTATCTTTAAGAACTAAAACTTATGATTATGACAAATATTATTTTACCTGTGGATTTTGGTAAGACCACAGATGTACTTTTAGGTGCTGCAATAAAATTTGCAAAAGAAGTGAACGGAAGACTTTGCCTTATTCATGTCGCTCCTATGGATTTAGGATTGGCTGTGGGTGATATCGGTATGCAGTATTTCCCAGAAATAGAACAAAGTGAAATTCGTGAGGAATTATTGGAACTCAACCGATTAGAACAGCAGGTTGTGGCTCAAGGAGTAGACTGTGAGCATCTTCTGAAACAAGGAATCCCAAAAGATATTATTCTAGCATATGCAGAGCAGAAAAATGCAGGTTATATAGTGATGGGCTCTCATGGAAGAAGCGGGATGTATGATGTATTCATCGGCAGTTTGACAAAAGAGCTTACCAAACTATCTCCTATTCCTGTTTTGGTAGTGCCTTGTCATGAAAAATAAAAAATTATACTTTTAATCTAAATCCTTATCAGTCTCGATAAGGATTTTTTTATTTAAAAATTGTACTTTTGGGGCTTATTTTCAAAGTTAAAATAATGCTGAATATACAAGAAATACGGGAGCAATTTCCTATTCTTACCCAAAAGGTAAATGACAAACCCTTGGTATATCTGGATAATGCTGCCAGTTCACAAAAACCTCTGATGGTCATAAAAAAATGGGAGGAATATTATCAAACTATCAATGCTAATGTGCATCGTGGAATTCATACTTTGAGCCAGTTAGCCACGGAAGAAATGGAACTTTCTCGGCAGAAAATCCAGAAATTCATCAACGCGAAATACAGCCACGAAATCATTTTCACTCGTGGAACTACCGAGAGTATCAACCTAATCTCCTACTCCATCACTCCATTGATAAACGCAGGAGACGAAATCATCATTTCTCATCTGGAACACCACTCAAACATCGTTCCTTGGCAGATGCTGTGTGAGAGAACAGGTGCCGTTTTGAAAGTTATACCGATGGATGAAAACGGAATTCTGCAACTGGATTTTTTAGACAAAAACCTATCCGAAAAAACTAAAATAGTCGCTGTAAATCAGGTTTCTAACGCGCTAGGAATCATCAACCCGATAAACGAAATCATTGCAAAAACCAGAGCCAATTCTCCTGCCTACATCGTTATCGATGGCGCCCAGTCGGTTCCTCATTTTAAAATAGATGTTCAGGAATTGGATTGTGATTTTTTTGTTTTTTCTGGACACAAAATGTATGCTCCCATGGGAACAGGAATTCTCTATGGAAAGGAAAGTGTTTTGGATAAACTCAGTCCTTTTCACGGTGGCGGCGAAATGATAAAAACCTGCACCTTTGAGAAAACCACCTATGCCGACCTGCCCTTTCGATTCGAAGCAGGAACGCCCAATGTTGGCGGAAATATCGCTCTGGGAACCGCCACGGATTTCATAGAAAACATAGGTCATTCTTCTATCAAAGAGCATGAAACGGCTCTTTTAGATTATGCTCAAAAAAAATTAACTGAAATAGACAGTCTAAAAATCTATGGCGAAAAAGCTCCACGGACAGGCGTAGTTTCCTTTAATCTAAATGGAAATTTCATCGCTTCTGATGTAGGAATGATTTTGGATAAACTGGGAATTGCCGTGCGCACGGGACACCACTGCACACAGCCGATTATGAATTTTTTCGGGATTTCTGGGACTATCCGCGCTAGTTTCGCTGTTTATAATACTTTTGAAGAAATAGATTCTCTAATTGAAGGAGTGAAAAAAGCACAAAAAATGCTGATGTAAAATTTTCATCATGCTGTCAAATTGTCCTAATATCATTACTGGCAATATTTTTGACAATTATTAGAAGAAAAATTTAAGAAAATGGAAGAAAATAAAGATACACAAGAGAGAAAGAACACCTCTAACCCTGAGGATATGCAAAATACTGAAAATCAAAACGCAGAAAAAACTGAAAATTTGACAGAAGAAATGTCATTAGAGGAACAATTGGCACACCAAAAAGACCTCTACATCAGACTTTTTGCTGAGTTTGAAAACTACAAAAAAAGAACTCTAAAAGAGAAAACAGAGTTTGCACAATATGCCAATCAAAACATTATGATTTCTATGCTGGCTATTTTAGATGATTTCGAAAGAGCTCTAAAAGAATTAGCAAAATCTGAAGAAACCAAGGAACAGCTGAAGGGAGTAGAACTTATTTACAATAAATTTAAGAACTCTCTGATAGAGAAAGGTTTAAAGGTAATAGAAGTAAAGGCAGGAGATGATTTTAATGTAGATTTCCATGAAGCTATCACACAGATTCCTGCGCCATCAGAAGAGCTGAAAGGCAAGATAGTGGATGTGATAGAGACTGGATATCAATTGTATGACAGAGTTATTCGTTTCGCAAAAGTAGTTACAGGAAGTTAATTCAAAAAACAACTAAAAATCAATAAATTAGATAATTAAATTTATGTCTAAAAGAGATTATTACGAGGTATTAGGAGTTTCCAAATCAGCCAGCGCTGATGAAATCAAAAAAGCCTACCGAAAATTAGCCATAAAATACCACCCAGATAAAAACCCTGGTGACAAGGAAGCAGAAGAGAAATTTAAGGAAGCCGCTGAGGCCTATGAAGTGCTGAGTGATGCCGACAAAAAGGCAAGATATGACCAGTTCGGGCATGCAGGTGTAGGAGGAGCTGCAGGTGGCGGCTATGGCGGAGGAGGCATGAATATGGAAGATATTTTCTCTCAGTTTGGTGATATTTTTGGAGGAGGATTTGGTGGTTTTGGAGGCTTCGGAGGAGGAAGAGGCCATCAGCAGGTAAGAGGTTCTAATCTTCGTATCCGAATAAAACTAAACTTGGAGGAAATGCTTAATGGAACACAGAAAACCATTAAGGTAAAAAGAATGAAACTGGCCGAGGGAGTAACCTCCAAGACCTGCCCTACTTGTAACGGTAGCGGTACCCAGATGAAGATAGTGAACACTGTTTTTGGACAGATGCAGTCCCAGACTACTTGCTCCGCTTGTCAAGGATTAGGGAAAATCGCTGATAAAATCCCTGCTGGAGCAGATGCGCACGGACTAATCCGTGAGGAGGAAGAAGTAAGTATCAACATTCCTGCTGGTGCAAGAGAAGGGCTACAACTCAATGTCCGAGGAAAAGGTAACGATGCGCCTCTTGGTGGAGCGGCAGGAGACCTTTTGGTAGTTATAGAAGAGGAAGAAGATACAAACATCAAACGAGAAGGAGACAACCTTCATCAGGAACTTTATATTTCATTTGCCGAAGCTGCATTGGGCTGTTCTAAAGAAATCCCAACAGTAAACGGAAAAGTGAAAATAAAAATAGATGCAGGAACTCAGTCTGGAAAAATCCTTCGTCTTGCTGGAAAAGGACTTCCAAGCTTAGACAGCTACCACAAGGGAGACATGTTTGTCCATGTAAATGTATGGACTCCTCAAAAACTAACTGAGGAACAACGAAAATTCTTTGAAAGTCAGCTCAATTCTGGAGAAATGAAAGCCGAGCCTACTGGAAAAGAGAAAAGTTTCTTTGACAGAGTGAGAGATATGTTTAACTGAATTATATCTCTGTTCAAATAGAAAAAACCTTGCCTATTAAAGGCAAGGTTTTATTTCAAAAATCCAAAGTCTATTTTTCGTCCTCATCATCAAAATATTCAAAAAGAAAATCATTATAAGGGAAACGAGAAATATGAATTTTGTGCACCTCATCATAAATCAGTTTTTTCATCTCTGGAAAATTCTCTTTAGTAATCGCAGATATAAAAACCGTTGGGTGTTTAGACTTTGCCATCCATGTACGCTTCCATTCATCAAGAGAAATATTTTTCTTCGTAGATGGTGTCAGGTCATCTTCATCCTTTTTTTCATAAGAGAAATCATCTATTTTATTGAAAATCATCACCATTGGTTTCTGATGAGCATTGATTTCCTGCAAAATCTGATTCACAGAACTGATATGATCTTCAAAACTTTCGTGCGAAACATCCACCACATGCAGTAGTAAATCTGCTTCACGAACCTCATCAAGAGTAGATTTAAAAGACTCCACCAACTGAGTTGGCAGTTTTCGGATAAAACCAACCGTATCTGTAAGAAGGAACGGCAAATTCCCGATAACTACTTTTCTCACCGTAGTATCCAAAGTAGCAAAAAGTTTATTCTCCGCAAAAACATCCGATTTAGAAAGAGCATTCATCAGCGTGGATTTTCCTACATTGGTATAGCCTACCAAGGCAACTCTCACCATCTTTCCTCGGTTGTTTCTCTGCGTTGCCATCTGTTTATCGATGGTTTTTAATTTCTCCTTTAAAAGTGAAATCCTATCTCGGATAATACGCCTATCCGTTTCTATCTCAGTCTCCCCAGGCCCTCTCATCCCGATTCCTCCTCGCTGTCTCTCTAGGTGGGTCCACATCCTTGTAAGCCTTGGCAAAAGATACTCATACTGAGCAAGTTCCACCTGAGTTCTCGCATAAGAAGTCTGAGCTCTTTGAGCAAAAATATCAAGAATAAGGTTTGTTCGGTCAAGAATTTTAACTTCTAATTCTCTCTCCAAGTTTTTTAGCTGCGAAGGAGAAAGTTCATCATCAAAAATAACCATTCCTATCTCATTTTCTTCCAAAAAAAGTTTGATTTCCTCTGCTTTTCCCTTCCCTACAAAAGTTCTAGAATCAGGCTGTGCAAGTTTTTGTGTAAATCTTTTTTTCACCGTAGCCCCAGCTGTATAAGCCAAAAACTCCAGCTCATCCATATATTCGGTGAGTTTTTCCTCATCTTGGTCTTTTGTTATCAGACCTACCAATACAGCATTTTCGTAAATATGTTCCTTTTTTTCTAACATAGAGCAAAGGTAATAAATTAAACATCTTATACAAAACACAAAAAAAGGATTCAAAATTTTATTCTGAACCCTTTTCTATTATAATATTAAATTTTACTTAACAAATCATCTGTAATCTCCATATTATGGTAGACATTCTGCACATCATCATCTTCCTCAAAACGCTCCAGCATTTTCATATTTGCTTTGAACTGCTCTTCATTTACTTCTTTCGTCATATTTGGAATTCTCTGTAATTCAGCGCTTTTCGCTTCTATTCCCATTTCATCCAACTTATGAGATAATGCCCCAAAATCCTCAAAAGCAGTAGTAATCATTACTTCTTCCTCATCTTGGTCTATTTCCTCTGCTCCTCCATCTATCATTTCCATTTCAAACTCATCCCAATCTATGGCGATTTTAGTTTTTTCTATTGTGAAAATTCCTTTTCTATCAAAAATAAAAGCTAACTCTCCATTCTTCCCTAAATTCCCTTCAAATTTATTAAAGATAGCTCTTACATTTGCTACTGTTCTGGTCGTATTATTCGTGGTACATTCTACAAAAAACGCAACTCCTCCTTGCCCATAGCCTTCATATGTTACCTCTTCATAGTTCTCTGCATCTGCTCCACTCGCTTTTTTTATTGCTCTTTCTACATTGTCTTTCGGCATGTTAGCCCCCTTTGCATTCTGTATACAACGGCGCAGAGCTGGGTTAGAATCTGGATCTGGTCCTCCTGCTTTTACTGCCAAGGCGATGTCTTTTCCTATTTTAGAGAATGTTTTGGCCATTTTATCCCAACGAGCCAATTTAGATGCTTTTCTATATTCAAATGCGCGTCCCATAAATATTGATTTTTTTCAGAACACAAAAGTAATAATTAATTTCCAAAATGAATAAAAAAATACCCCTAGAAATCTAGGAGTATTTTTTTATTAAGAAATTTTATTATTTCTTTTTACCTACTGGTTTTTTACCAGTTCCTTTTTTAGCTGGTTTTTTAACAAGCTTTTTGCTAACTACAGGAAGATCTGATTTTTTCAATGCTTCCCATGCTTCACCATTAATAGCTTCTACTACCACTTTTCTATCAGCTTCTCTTTCCTCATTTGATGCTGTTGCAGGAACTACTGCATCTCTTGATCCTACACCTGTAGATTTCAACTGTGAATCAGCTACACCTCTTTCTTCAAGAGCTCTAACTACTGCTGCAGCTCTTTCTCTAGAAAGTTTCAAGTTGTAAGCATCATTACCTTTCTTATCAGTATGACCTGTAATCAAGAATGTACCTCCGTTAGAAGACTTGATTACTTCAGCAGCTTGGTCTAATTTAGAGTAAGAAGACTTACTAATTACAGCCTTACCAAAGTCAAATGTAATACCTTTCAATGCACCTGTTGCTTCAAGAGCAAATACATCAGCTGGCTTAGGGCATCCGTTGTATTCTGGTAATCCTGGAACTTCTGGACAAGCATCATCTTTATCAAGAACTCCATCATTATCTGTATCTTTCCAAGGGCATCCTTTGTTTTCAGCTGGACCAGCTACTTCTGGACACTCATCATCTTTGTCAAGAACTCCGTCACCGTCTGTATCTGGCCAAGGACATCCTTGATTTTCGATTGGACCAGCTACTTCTGGACAGTTATCTTCTGAATCTTGAACTCCGTCACCATCTGTATCAGGACATCCGTTGAACTGAGCTAGACCGAATACATCTGGACAAGCATCGTCTTTATCTTTGATACCATCTTTATCTCTATCTGTATTTCCGAATCTAAAGTTCAAAGTAGCTGAAGATTGCCAGAAGTCAGAGATTGTAGTTTTCTCGAATGGAGTTACTACATAGTCTTGTTGAACACCAATACCGAAGTTTTTAGTAATCCAGAAGTTGATACCAAGACCTCCGTTTGCAGCGAAGTGGTCAGCTTTCATGAATCCTCCTTCTTTGTTGTATGCTCTTTCAGAGTTGCTGTAATCGTGTCTTAGGTAGTTAGCACCAACTCTCAAATACGGATCGAACCAAGAAGTTTCATTCCAAAGTCCGTTGAATTTAAATTGAAGACCAAGACCAGTCATCAAGAAAAATTCTTTATCCATAATTTGTCCTTCTACTCCGCTTAAGTTTGGACGAATTCTTTTGTTGTCTACATTACCCACAGATGTCTGCCAGTCTACAACGAAATACTTGTTTAAGTTTCTCGCAACTGTCAATTTAGACAATGGTGGAGTAATTGTGTAATTGTTAAGAGTAAATGCTGCACGAAGATTTTTTACTGATTCTCCAAACTCTCCATTAATCGCAGCATGGTTTACTCCATGAGCCCCTACTCCTATCAACCACTTATTCTCAGTTGTTTGAGCAGACACAGAAGTAGCTACTGTAAGAGCTAAAGCTGTGATTCCTAATTTTAGATTTTTCATAGAATGATTAATATAATTTAAAATTTTATAATTAAATTTTGGATATTGGAGACAAAAATAACAAAAAAAAACAATATTGCCAAAAAAAATTAAAAATTCTTCTTGATTCTATCTAAATTTCTCTTGTTCTCTCTTTCCTTTATTGTCTCTCTTTTATCAAATAATTTCTTTCCTCGCGCCAGTGCAATCTTCAGTTTTGCCTTGCCTTTTTCATTGATATAGAGCTTTAGCGGAACTATCGTATTTCCTACATCTTTCACTTTTTTAGCGAGTTTTTCAAGCTCTTGGGAATGCAGTAAAAGTTTTCGTTCTCTTTTCACTTTATGATTGTAAAAAGTCCCAAATTTATATTCTTCTATACTCATATTGATTACAAAAAGTTCATTGTTTATAAATTCACAAAAACTTTCCGTTATAGAAGCTTTGGAAAGACGGATGGACTTTATTTCTGTTCCTGTAAGCACTATCCCTGCTTCGTATTCTTCCAAGATTTCATATTCAAATCTGGCTCTTTTATTAAGAATATTTATATTTTTAGTTTTACTCATAATTTTAGAGTTTTTTTAGATTAGAGGAATATTATGCGCTTTGCATTTTTCTCTCATTTCTTCTGGCCATATACTTGCCTGAATCTCACATATATGCGCTTTTTGCAGTAAAAACATACACAAACGAGACTGCCCTATACCGCCTCCTATTGTAAGAGGTAACTCATTATTTAACAATCTTTTATGGAAATAAAGTTCTTTTCTGTCTTCTTTATCTTCTATTTGAAGTTGTTTTTCTAATGAATTTTTATCCACACGAATTCCCATTGATGAAATCTCAAACGGCACATTGAGCACTGGATTCCAAAGGAGAATATCTCCATTCAGCCCTAAAAACCCATCTTCATTAGCCGTCACCCAGTCATCATAGTCTGGCGCTCTATAATCGTGCTTTTCTCCATTGCTAAGTTTGCCGCCTATACCTATTATAAATACAGCTTTATATTCTTTTGCGATTTCTCTTTCTCTTTCTTTTGGAGACAGGTCAGGATATTTTTGTAAAAGTTCTTCTGAATGTATAAAATGTATTTCTCTCGGAAGCATAGGTTTCAGCTCTGGGAAAGCCTCATTTACCAAATGTTCAGTTCTTAAAAACGAAGCGTAAATTCTTTTAACCACGGATTTTAGGAATGCTACCGTTCTATCTTTTTCAGAAATAGCCATTTCCCAGTCCCACTGGTCTACATATAGAGAGTGCATATTCCCAAGCTCCTCATCTGCACGGATGGCGTTCATATCCGTATATATACCGTATCCCTCCTCTACATTATAATCTGCAAGCATCACTCTTTTCCACTTTGCTAATGAATGTACGACCTCTGCACGAGCTTCATCCATATCTTTTATAGGAAAATTTACAGCCCTCTCCTTTCCGCTCAAATCATCATTTAGTCCCATCCCTCTCAAAACAAAAAGCGGCGCCGTCACTCTACGCAGCCTAAGCTCTGCCGACAAATTGGCCTGAAAAAAATCTTTTATCTTTTGTATCCCCAATTCTGTCTGTTGTAAATTCAAAATAGACTTATAGTTTGGGGTATTTATCAAATAACTCATTTTTACTGCTATTTTTTTTGTATTTTTGCGACAAATTTACAGAAATAATGCTAACAGTATCTAATTTATCACTACAATTTGGGAAAAGAGTACTTTTTGACGAGGTGAATATCATGTTTACCAAAGGGAACTGCTACGGAATCATCGGAGCAAATGGAGCTGGAAAATCTACTTTCCTAAAAATATTGACAGGAAAACAAGAGCCTACCACAGGGCATGTAACACTGGAACCAGGTAAGAGAATGTCTGTTTTGGAGCAGGACCACTTTGCTTATGACCAGTTTACGGTTTTGGAAACGGTTCTTCGTGGGAATAAAAAATTATTCGAAATCAAAGAAGAAATGGATGCTCTCTACGCAAAACCAGACTTCTCTGATGAAGATGGAATAAAGGCTGGCGAACTTGGAGTAATCTACGATGAAATGGGAGGCTGGAATGCCGAAGCAGATGCACAGACCATGCTGTCTAATGTAGGGATAAAAGAAGATATGCACTACCAAATGATGTCCGAACTAGAAAACAAGGACAAAGTAAAAGTGCTTTTGGCTCAGGCTTTATTCGGAAATCCAGATGTTTTGATTTTGGACGAGCCTACCAACGACCTTGATATTGACACTATTTCTTGGCTGGAAGATTTCCTTGCTGATTATGAAAACACGGTGATTGTGGTATCTCACGACCGTCACTTCTTGGATGCTGTCTGCACGCACATTGGTGACTTAGACTATTCTAAACTAAACCTTTATACGGGAAACTATTCTTTCTGGTATCAGGCTTCTCAGCTGGCAACAAGACAAAGACAACAAGCCAACAAAAAAGCTGAAGAGAAGAAAAAAGAATTGCAGGACTTCATCGCGAGATTTAGTTCCAATGTAGCGAAAGCGAAACAAGCTACAGCAAGAAAGAAAATGATAGACAAACTAAACATCGAAGAAATCAAACCTTCTTCCAGAAGATATCCTGCCATCATTTTTGAAATGGAAAGAGAAGCAGGAGACCAGATTTTAGAGATAAAAGGTTTAGAAATCGTAAAAGATGGAGAAACCCTGCTTTCGGGCGGAGATCTTAACCTTAAAAAAGGGGATAAAGTGGCTGTAATCTCTAAAAACTCACTTGCGGTTACTGAATTTTTCCAAGTAATCTCTGGAAGCACAGCACCTGCCAAAGGTGAATACAAATGGGGCGTAACTACTAACCAAAGCTACATGCCACTGGACAACACAGAATATTTCCAAGAAAAAGACCTAAATCTAGTGGACTGGCTAAGACAATTCACCAAAAATGACGAGGAAAGACACGAAGAATTTGTCAGAGGATTTTTAGGAAGAATGCTTTTCTCTGGGGATGAGGCGCTTAAGTCTTCTACCGTGCTTTCTGGAGGGGAAAAAATGCGATGCATGTTCAGCCGAATGATGCTTCAAAAAGCCAATGTCCTTCTAATGGACGAACCTACGAACCATTTGGATTTGGAGAGTATCACGGCGCTTAACAACTCTTTGATGAACTTCAAAGGAAATATCTTGATTTCTTCTCATGACCACGAATTGCTACAAACAGTGTGTAACCGTGTGATAGAAATCACGCCAAAAGGAATCATCGACAGAGAAATGACTTACGATGAATACCTAGAAGACAAGAAAGTAAAAGAACTGAAAGAACAAATGTACAGCTAATTAACCATTTTATTTCACTATATTTTCAAAGCCACTTTTTGAAGTGGCTTTTTATATGAAAAAAGTAGATTTTTTTACTTAAATTTACTTGATTTCCAAAATCATTTATTACTTTTGTAT
>CALAEK010000047.1 GCA_937890925.1 uncultured Riemerella sp. | reverse complement strand
CAACAATATCAAAAATTGCAAAACCTAAATTAGACTTTCCAACTCCATTTTTTCCATAAATTATAGAGTTATTTATTAGGTCATTTTTAATGCACTCTTTATTAAAGTCGTATTTATTAACTTTAGTAAAATCTAATTCAAAATTTTCTTTGAAATTTTTAAAATTAGATACTCTAAATTTCGCTAACATATTTAATAATTATTTATTATATGCAAATGTAAAAAAAAATCCGTAATTTTTTTACGGATTAGGTTTTTCATAAAATTTTATTTCAATATAAATTTACTTCTATCGTGATGGTCTGGGCAGAAACTCCATGTATGGCACTACCAAAAACTTTGACTAGCATGGCAAAACTAAATTTTGGAAAGATTAATGATTTTTATTTTTGTAAATAATCTTGGGTCAATTTATCTAAAAAAATATGCAGTTTTTCATTCATTTCAGAATAATCAAAATCAAGGATTTCTTCTGGCGACTGCACAAATGGATGAATCTGGCTGAGGTTTAATAAGTCTTTTTCGCTGTCAATCAGTTCTTTGACTACTTCTTTTGTCAGTTCCATATGGCATTGGAAACCATAGACAATATTAGAATATTTTACGATTTGTCTCGGACAGCCTTTGCTGAATGCAAGGATTTGATTATCATTTTCAAGCCCTGGCATATCATTGTGCCAGTGTCCCACGACCAAAGTTTTCCCAAAATGATTGATTTTTTCATCTTGAAGCCCTTGTTCTGTAAGCTCGATGGCAAAGTTTCCTATTTCCTTTTCTGGACTATGCCCGAATTTAAATCCTAAACTCTCTCCAATCAGCTGAGAACCAAGACATATTCCTACAACGGCTTTCCCTGCATCTATGCATTTTTTGATAAGGCTCATTTCTGCTTTTGCATTAAAATATGGGGATTCTTTCATGCTGGTAGCAGGAGATTGTGGGCCGCCTAGTACGATGAGCATATCGATGTTTTCAGCGGAGTCAGGAAGTTTATCGCCTTCAAAAACCTTTGAAAAAGAAATATTGTATTTTCTCTTTTCCGCCCAGTCTAAATAAGCTCCCGCCGTTTCAAAAGTCTCATGTTGAACAAAATGTATATTCATATTTTTATTTTTCTAGTAAAGTTTCCATACACTCTTCCAGACTGTTTTCCCAGTATCTTGGCTCTATGTTGTAGCTGTTTTCTATTTTGTCCAGACACATTGTGCTTCGCATAGGGCGTTTTGCAGGAGTAGGGTATTGGTCTGTGGTGATGGGATTGATTTTGATTTTACTCTCGGATAGTTCTGCGATTTTTTGTGCAAAATCAAACCAAGTAGTTTCAGGATAGTTAGAAAAATGGAAAATTCCGTATTCCTTTTCTTTCGTTCGGATGATTTTCATAATCACCTTCGCAAGGTCATTGGCATTAGTCGGCTGTCCGAACTGGTCGGCTACTACATTCAGTTCATCTTTGGTACTGAATAGATTGAGCATCGTTTTCACAAAATTTTTATTAAACTCAGAATAAAGCCAAGATGTTCTGATGATGATGGTTTTCGGATTTTTTTCCAAAGCAAGGTTTTCACCCTCTAATTTAGAAGCGCCATAAACCCCGAGAGGATTGGTAAAATCGTCTTCTGTGTAGGGAAGATCGGTCTCGCCATCAAATACATAATCTGTGGAAACATGGATTAAATCAATGTTAAGTTCCGCACAAGTTTCAGCAAGGTATCCCACACCTTTGGCATTGACCGCGAAAGCTTTTTCTTTTTCCTGTTCAGCCAAATCTACGGCTGTGTATGCAGAAGCATTGATGCAGAAATCAGGCTGATAATCAGAGAAATAACTATCAACTTGGTTTTTATCCGTGATATCCAAAGTATCATAATCTGTGAAACAGAATTCGTACTCCAAAGAATAGTCAGAAGCTATCTTGTTCAAACAGTTTCCGAGCTGTCCATTTCCACCGATTACAAGAATTTTTTTCATGAATTATTTGTTTAGAGTTCTTAGATAATTAGCTCTTGACTGAAAATCAGTCTGTTCTACTTTGGTCAAGAATTTTTGATTAGCTTGAATGATATCCTCACCCATCACTTCTGATTTTCTGGATTTTAAATTAAAATGAATGAAAGTACACCAAAGCACAGCGTATATTTTTTCGGTGTCTAGGTCTTTCATGAGAAGTTCTATTTTGCAGGTTCTGTCATTTAGCTCTATCAGTTTGCTGGAAATAATCACTTCCTTGTTGTATTTTACTTCTTTCAGATAGGCTATTTCGTTTTGTATAACTACCCATACACAGCCTGTCTTGTGGGCGTATTCTTCGTGGGTAAATTCATAATGCTCTGCCATGTGGTCTTCTCGGGCATTGAGCATGTAGTCTATGTATCTAGAATTGTTAAGATGCCCCATAGGGTCACAGTCTGTGAATCTAATTTTTGCTTTTGAAAATAGTTCCATTGTAAAGTATTTAAATGTCAAATTTAAAAAAAACCACTCAATATTGAGTGGTTTTGTGTCTTAATTATTAAGAAAATTATTTAAGTCCTAATTCTTTTTTTACTGCTGCAGTAGCATCTGCTCCACCTCTGTAGATAAGTCCAACAGTATTAGTATCAAATACAAAATCCCAACCATTAGCTTTTGCTACTTTTGATACAGCATCATTCACTTTCTTTTCGATAGGTGCGTATGCCTCGTTTTGTCTCTTAGCTAAATCTTGCTGAGCTACTTGAGTCATTTGCTGAATATTTTGTTGCAATTTTTGCAATTCTTGTTCTCTTTCTTGGTTAACTTTTGGAGTTTGCTTAGGGCCTTCTTCTTGGTATTTTTTGAATTTAGCTTCAGCAGCAGTCATCTGCTTTTCGATTTCAGCTTGTTTAGTTTTGCTGAAAGCTTCTAGTTGTTGGTCAGCTTTTTTCTTCTCTGGCATTAGGTTCAAGATTTCTGCAACATCTAGAGTTGCTAGTTTCTGAGCGCTAACTGTCCCGAAAGACATTAAAAACATTGCGAATGCAAATAATAAACCTGATTTTTTCATAACTTTTGATTAAATTTAATATTCTTATTTTTTATTTTTCTTGGAATTGTTTTTTTCCTTTTTATTTTCTTTATCCTTTTCTCCATCTTTTGGGTTGTCCCTCATCAGGAGATCCAGCACCATCTTGGTGTAGTCATACCTTTTATCAGTGAATAGCACACTGCTGTCAGAACTTCTATCAAGAATTATGCCTAAATCATTTTTTTCAGCAATAGTTCTGATGGCATTCCACACTTTTTCTTGGAAAGGCTGAACGACTTTAGCTCTGAATGTGTTGATTTCTCCCTGTGCAGTGAATTTTTCTTTCAAATGAGCCTGCACTTTTTTCTCCAAATCAGCCACTTCTTTTTCCCTTGTTTTCAGCTGTTCTCCTACTAAAAGGATTCTTTCATTATCAAAGAGTTCTTTCTTTTTGTTGTAGTTTGACTGCAAGGAATCCAGCTGCATCTGCCAGTATTTTATCTGTTTGTTAAATCTTTCATCAGCTTCCTTGTATTCGGGAAGATTTTTCAAGATAAAATCAGAATCTACCACGCCAATTTTCTGTGCCGAAGATACTACAAATCCCCCAAACATGAAAATTATTCCTAAAAATAATGCGTATTTTCTCATTTTTAAATCTTTTATAGTGATTGATTCATCAAGAAGTGAGTCTGCCATCCTGATGGAGAATTAGATGTAGAATAAGGCAGTTTATCAATTCCATAAGCAAAATCAAATCCGATAAGCCCAAATGCTCCCATATAGATTCTCACACCTACACCCACAGATCTTTGTAATTTGAACGGATTATAAGTGTTAAATCCTTTCCATGTGTTACCTCCTTCAGCAAAAGCCAATCCGTAGATTTTTGCTGTTTGGTTCATAGAAATAGGGTATCTCAGCTCAAGAGCAAATCTGTTGTACAAAATACCACCACCAGTAGGAGTTACATCTGTAGATGTTCCACCAGATGTAGATGGGTCATCATATCCACGAAGCGGGATAAGTTCTCTACCATCATATCTACCGCTGTAGAGCCCTGTTCCTCCCATGTAGAAACGCTCAAAAGGAGGTGCTCCCAGCTGCTTATTATACCCATGAAGGAATCCCATCTCGGCACTAGTTCTAAGAACCAATTTACCCAGAACTTCATTATAAGCATCAGCTTTGAATTTTATCTTGTAGTATTCCATCCATCTGTATTTATCAGCAGTAGACATAGTGGAATAATCCTTATTATTAAATGATGAATAAGGAGGAGTGAATTTAGCTGACAACTCTATATTAGAACCTGTAGTAGGGAATATAGGGTCATATCCTGCAGAGTTTCTGCTCAAACTTACATTAAATGCAAAGTTGTTCGCTGTACCATGCGTCAGAGTTTCTTCCCCAAAATAGAATGTATAATTATTAAAACTATATCTCTGGTAAGAAAGTCCTGTATAAAGTGAAAAATAGTTATCTGGCCATTCTAGAAGTTTATTAAGCCCAACAGATGCTGATAGAATGTTTAACTTCATAGGAGTACCATAATAATCAGAATATTTCACACGAGAGTGGCTGAAACTTACAGACAAAGCAGTAGGTCTCTTTCCGAAAAGCCATGGCTCTACAAATGATGCACTATAAGTCTGGAAATACTGCCCAGCCTGCGCTTGTAGAGAAAGTGTTTGTCCGTCCCCTTGAGGAATTAACTTGTTAAACTTCAAGAATTTTCTCAAAGAGAAGTTGTTGAAAGTAAGCCCTAATGTACCGATGAAAGTGTTTCCGCCATATCCTGCCTGAAGCTGGATTTGTGAAGAACCTTTTTCCTCTAATGTCCAATGGATATCCACTGTGTTATCCTGTGGATTTGGTTTTATCTCTTGTCCGATTTTTTGAGGGTCAAAGAACTGCATCCCTGCTAAATCAAAATAAGTTCTTTTGATGTCACTTTTAGAGAAAAGTTTCCCAGGGCGTGTTCTCAATGCACGAAGGATAACATGGTCATGGGTAGTAGTGTTTCCAGACCAAGTAACTTTGTTCCAAGTAGCTCTTTCGCCCTCTGTGATACGGATTTCTAAGTTGATAGAATCTCCTTCTACAGACTTTTCTATCGGAGTAATGTTAGAGAAAAGATAACCACTGTTCATGTATAATGATTTCAAATCAGAATCATCATCCTTACCGCCGTCTTCTCCTACTTTTTTATTAAATCCTACAGCATCATAGATGTCTCCCTTTTTGTATCCCAAAAGTCTTTGTAGTGTTTCTGTGGAGAAAACAGTATTTCCGTAGAATTCTATATTTCCGATATAGTATTTTTTACCTTCTTCTAATTTGACTTTGATATCAAAACCTTTGTCACTTCTTGTTATAGTATCAGAAATGATTTTGGCATCTCTGTAACCGAGTGAATTATAGTAGCTTATCAAATTATGTTTGTCTTCCTCGTATTTTTCTTTTATCAGTTTAGATGGCTTAAGAATACCAGCGAAAAATCTTTTTTGTTTAGTATTTTTAAATCCTTTTTTTCTAAGCTTTTTAGAAGAAATATTTTCATTTCCTTCAAAGTTGATACTTTCTATTTTTACTTTTTTCCCTTTATCAACTTCAATGGTCCAGTCTACCAAATTCGGATCTTCGCCATTTGGTTTTTCTTGGATATTGATTTTAGCATCCGCAAATCCTTTTTTAATGTATTGTTGAGGGATTTTATTTTGAAGTGTAGAAACTAAATTTTCAGTAATTTTTGTTCCAGGTTTTAGGTCATTTTCCTTGATTAACTTTTCATTTTGGGATTTTTTAATGCCTTTTCCTGTAAATTTGATATCTTTAAGTTCCTTCAAATCTTGTAAAGCAAATCTCAAAACCACCTGTTCTCCGTTTACACTTTCCACATAAACTTCCACTTTTGAGAAAGAGTTTGTGTCCCAAAGTTTTTTGATTGCATTACTGATTCTCTGTCCAGGTATTTCCACAGATTCTCCTTTGTAGAGGCCTGTAAATTTTAATATTTGCTCAGGAGTGTATTTTTTCACACCATCTACAACGATTCCCTGAAGGGTATAACTTCCACTTTGTTTTTCAGAAATCTGTGTTGCATTCTCTTTTTGGGTAATCTGTCCTTGAACCTGAGTTGCAGATGCCATTAGAAGGATAATTGGCAATATTTTAAAATTCATGTAATTTTTTCTTAAATTCTACTTTTACTACTTGTTTTCTAACTGCTCACTTATTTTACCGAATCGGCGTTCTTTAGTTTGATAGTCTAAAATACATTGGAAAAAAGTTTCTTTGGTAAAGTCTGGCCATAAAACATCTATAAACTGCATCTCCGCATATGCTATCTGCCAGAGTAGGAAATTACTAACCCGAACTTCTCCACTTGTTCTAATAAGTAAATCTACTGGTGGAATTTCCTTGGTATATAGATGCTGTTCAAAAAGTTTTTCATCAATATCATTTTCATTAATATCTCCATTTTTTACCTTTTTACACAGTTCTTTTACAGCATTTAGTATTTCTTTTTGTGAACCATAGCTTAGAGCTAGTGTAAGGTTTCCTTTGGTGTTATTTTTAGTAAGCTCCATGATATTATAGAGCTGGTTTCTTACATCTTCTGGTAGTGCTTCTAAATCTCCTATGGCACGAATTCTAATTCCTTTTGAAAAAATCTCTTCAGCCTCCTGTAACAATGTAGAAGAAAGTAGATTCATAAGCGTATCTACTTCCTCCGTTGGTCTGTTCCAGTTTTCCGTTGAAAAAGTATAAAGTGTAAGATAAGGAATACCCACTTCATTACAAGCACTGATAGCCTCTCTTACAGCTTTTATGGCATTTTTATGCCCAAAAGTTCTTTCTTTATTTTGTGATTTTGCCCACCTGCCGTTGCCATCCATAATGATGGCAACATGCTTGGGCAGATTATCAAAATTTAACTTTTCTTTTACAGATATCATTTATTTTTTATTTACAATAACAAGGTGGTCTTCCAAATGCATAGGAAATACCTATTGTAACAGAGTTTAACCAATCTTTACCTTTACCCTTGTGTCCATCCATATACTGTTGTAGAGCAGTTTCTGCAGCTGCACGGTTTGCAGGAGAAACATTGTATCTAATAGTATGATTCATTTTATCAAGATTACTATAATCAAGATTATCAGTAAATGTATATCTAAACATAGCCTCAGCAAAGATAGACCAATTATATCCAAATTTGTATTTTAGACCTAAACCAAAAGGAATACCTAAAGTTACTTTCTTTTTGTGGATATTTTCACCAGTGTATGTAGTAGAAATCAAAAATCCTCTACTTGATTGTCCCACAGTAGTTGTAAGGTTTGGAGCATCATACATTATTCCAGAAAGCCCAGCGAAAACATATGGACTAAATTTAGTTTCATCCTTTTTTAACTCATCATTGATAGAGAAGAAAGCATATTCAAATAAAGCAGATGCCTCCAAAATATCATTTGACATTTTAACTCCACCTGTATAAATATTGTCAAAGAAAGCTATGTTATATGCTCCCTCAACTCTTATCCCCTGTCTTGGGTTTAGATTTCTTTTGTAAAATGCACCTATGTATGTAGGCTGAACCCTTCTGTTTGTTCCTGCATCAGGAAAAGATCTTATCACACTTTTAGCATCCCCTCCAACAATTGAGTATCCGCCTTTTACTCCTATTTCATGTCTTTGGGAAAATCCCATAAACATACACAAAGTAAACAATCCAAATGTTATGTGTTTTTTCATATCTAAAATTATTTTATTTATTTTCAATTTGCAAATATAACTTTTTTTTAATTTATCAATGTCTAAATATTGTTAAAAAACGAAAAATACTATTAAATTATTGGTTTAGAAACGAAAAACAAATTTTTATTTCTGAAAATCAATAATAT
>CALAEK010000046.1 GCA_937890925.1 uncultured Riemerella sp. | reverse complement strand
TTTTTATTCATAAAATCATATTTCATTGAAAATCAATAATTTTCATTCAAAAACAAATTTAATATCTTTGGGCATTATTTTTTTCATTCATCTATGAATATAAAAGAACTAAAAAATGCTGTAATATTATTTGCTGGAGACTCTGGAGATGGGATACAGCTCACGGGAGCGCAGTTTAGCCAGACTGTGGCTTTTTTCGGAAATGACCTTAATACTTTGCCTGATTTCCCTGCCGAAATTCGTGCTCCTTCGGGAACTATAGCGGGAGTGTCTGGGTTTCAGATTCATTTTGGAAGTAAAGAAATCAATTCTCCTGGTGATGCTTGTGATGTTTTAGTCGCAATGAACGCCGCTGCCTTAAAGAAAAACCTTAGCAAAGTCAAAGAAGCAGGAATCATCATATGCAATTCTGCTGGTTTTGATAGAAAAAACCTAAACTTAGCAGGTTACGAGGCTTCTCCGTTAGAGGCTTTATCGGGTGATTTTACGGTTTATGAAATTGACATTACCAAAAACACCATCGAGGCTCTGAAAGAAACTACTCTTTCTCAAAAAGAAAAAGACAGGTCTAAAAATATGTTTGCCTTAGGGTTCATCTACTGGCTGTTTTCCAAAGATATAGAACAAACCAAACAACATATTGAGGAATATTTCTCAAAAAAACCAGAAATCCGAGATGCTAACCTCAGCGTTCTAAAAGCTGGATATCAATATGGTGAAATTGCAGAAATTTTCACAGAGCGGTATTCTGTAGAAAAAGCAGAAATGCAGGAAGGGACCTACAGAAGTATCTCAGGGAATGAAGCTGTGGTTTTAGGGATTTTATCAGCTGCACAAAAAGCTGGTTTGGAGGTTTTTTACGGCGGATATCCCATCACTCCTGCATCGGACATTCTACATCATTTAGCTAAATACAAGCCACTGGGTGTCAAGACCTTTCAGGCGGAAGACGAAATCGCTGCCATGACTTCTATCATTGGGGCTTCCTTTGCTGGGGATTTAGGAGTTACTGCCACTTCGGGCCCTGGAATGGCACTGAAAACAGAAGGGCTGGGATTAGGCTTTATGCTGGAACTGCCTATGGTCATTATAAATGTACAACGAGGAGGGCCTTCTACTGGGCTTCCTACAAAGACTGAACAGGCAGACCTGCTCCAAGCCGTACACGGAAGAAACGGCGAAGCACCCATTCCTGTAATCGCGCCACAGTCGCCTTCTGACTGTTTTGAGGCGGCTTTTGAGGCTGCGAAAATCGCTTTGGAATACACTACACCTGTCATTCTTCTTTCCGATGGATATTTAGGAAACGGAACCGAGCCTTGGCTGATTCCGAATTTTGAAAATTTACCAAAAATCCAGTCGCCTTTCATAAAAGAACCTGATGAAAACGAATATCTGCCGTATCTAAGGGAAGCAAATCTTTCAAGAAAAATAGCCGTTCCTGGCACTAAAGGAAAGGAACACATCGTAGGAGGATTAGAAAAGCAGGAAAACACAGGGAATGTAAGCTATGATGCTGAAAATCACCAAAAAATGGTAAAATTAAGAGCTGAGAAATTTCAAAATATCAAAAACTCTTATGCTCCGCTCGCCCTTGACCAAGGCGAGGAAAACGCTGATATTCTGATACTTTCATGGGGATCTTCGTATGGAAGTATTCGTGATGCGGTGAAAAACCTGCTTCAGGACAATGTTTCTGTTGCTCATCTTCAATTAAGAAATTTGGCGCCGTTTCCACAAGATTTGGGAGAGAAACTGAGTAAGTTTAAGAAAATCATTATCCCAGAAATCAACAACGGACAGCTCATCCACTTGATACAAGATGAATATCAGATAAAATGCATCCCTTTTAACAAGATAAAAGGAACGCCTTTCCTCTCTTCGGAAATAGAAGAATTTGTGAAAGAAGAAAGCGCGAAATAAGAAAAAAAGAGTTTGGCAAAATATTTGTCTATAATTAGGAATATTAAATAAAAAACTATGAATAAGATTTTTGCAATGTTTATGCTTTGGGTTTCAGCTATGGTCTCGGCACAGCTGAATCACATTAACAACGGAGAAAAAATATCATACAGGATACACTACGGATTCATCAATGCGGGAACGGCAGAACTTACCACTAGCCAAGTAAATTACAAAGGTAAAGACCATCTTCGTGTAATAGGAGTAGGAAAAAGCACAGGGATAGTCAATACTTTTTTCAAGGTAAATGATGTCTATGAAAGCTATATAGACCTGGCAACTGGGCTACCCAGCTTCTATGTAAGAAACATCTCCGAAGGAAGCTACAGAAGGCATTATGAAACGACTTTTAACCACGATAACAAGACTTTGGTTCTGTATGACAAACTCAAAAAAAACTCACGAAATTTCAACACTTTTGAGGGAATACAAGATATGCTTTCTGCTTTCTATCATCTAAGAAATATGGACAGCAGCAAACTAAAAGTAGGAAACCAAGTGAAACTGACTGTCTGGATAGATGACGAAACCTACCCTTTCATGCTGAAAATAGTAGGTGTAGAAAAAAAGAAAACCAAATTTGGGAAAATAGAATGTCTTAAAATAGTTCCATCTGTACAGAGCGGAAGAATATTTAAAGAAAAAGAAGGAGTAACCATGTGGGTAACCAATGACCAAAACCATATCCCTGTAGAAATGGAGGCCAAACTCCTCGTAGGCTCACTAAAAGCCAGCATCAGTGGATATTCTAACCTGAAATACAATTTGGATTTTAAAAAATAAAAATAAATCGTGCTTTTCGGCACGATTTATTGTTTTTAGTTCATCTTTATAGTGTAAGAAATCCCTACATGGAACCATCTTTTAGGAAGCGGAACCAGCGCTACTTCTTCATACTGGGTATTGGTCACATTATTGATTAATCCATAAATGTCCAATCCATTTCTCTTGAAAGAAATTTTATAATCCAGCAGATGATAACTTAGGAAATCCAATCTTTGGTTGTACCTATAAATCAACTGATTAGAGAAATATTTCAAAAATCTAGCTTCTACTTTACCCACCAGCTGGTGTTTTAGGTTTTCTAGTGCGTATTTAGAAAGTGCATAGCCCTCGGTTTCGCGCTTGTTATCAATAAATGTATATCCCGCAGAATAACTAAACCAGTCCACTGGTCTGTGGCTAAACTCCACTTCTACCCCTTTCAGGTTCATATCTCCTACATTTCTTGCTGCCCATTTTTCGGTGGAGGTATTTCTCACCCAGTCTATGGCATCGCTAGAATTTCTCATAAAACCACTCACTTTCGCTGTGATTTTAGGATTTTGGTAACGATAGCCCACCTCTGAAGAAATCGCACTTTCTGGCTTTAAATCTGCATCACCTATGTTTTCTCTATTAGAATAATACAATTCGGTAAAAGTAGGAATTCTATTGACCCTTGCTACATTGGCGTAGATTTTATTATTTTCATTAAAATTAAACCCTACATCTACACCTGGGTAGAAGAAATTCCCTGCCTTGTTATAATTTGCCCAAGAAATCCCAGGGGCAATCTGTAATTTTTCACTGAAAAAAGAAAAATGATGCTCAAAGAAAACCTGAGTCAAAAAGCGGTTCCTATGCCCCAAGTTATTACTTGCTAAAAACTCTTTTCTAAGTTCTACACCGAGTCCCGTAGTTCCTATTTTAGAGTCATAGCTGGCATTCAGCTGGCCGCCTACATTGTTCCCAATGTGCATATTTCTGTATGCTGCTGGGTTTTGTCTTTTCCATAGATACATGTCCTGTCCTCTACGCCAGTAGGCATTGGCATTCAGCCCCCAGTTTCCTAACTTCTGTCTGTATGCCATACTTACGATGGACGCCTGTGTTTCTTCGTACTGGTCGGCAGAAGAGCCATAGAAGCCATTTGAACCGAATTTCTTTTCGCTGAAACCAGCCTGAATTCCCACTTTTCCGTTTTTAATATCAAGTTGATTTTGATAAAAAACATTTCTAATCTGATAGTCTGTATTATAGCGGTATCCTGTGGAATAAGCCGTATTTGCCTGTAAAGACTGGGAAAACTTCTCTCCGCCCAAATTGATATTTGCGCCCAAAGAATACGCTTCAAAATCTCCACCTTCGGCAGTTATTTTTACTGTTTTTTCTTTGTGTGTTTTAGTAATGATATTGATAACTCCTGCATAGGCATTATTCCCAAAACGCCTTGCAGCTGGGCCTTTTACGATTTCTATCTGCTCTACATTAGAGAGGTCTATAGGAATATTGAAACTATTATGCCCTGTCTGGCTGTCGTTCATACGAATACCATTCACCAAAATCAAAACTTGGTCATAAGACCCTCCACGGATAGAGATATCGGACAGAACGCCATTTCCGCCTCTTTTTCTGATATCCACTCCTGTATACTGCTGTAGGAGTTCATCTATGCTCTTGGCAGGCGACTGCTCTATTTCTTTATGCTGAATGACTACTATGTTTTCATTGACCTTTTGGTAGGGAGTTTCAAAGAATTTTCCCCGAATAAGCACCTCATCTATTTGTTTTTCTTGAGCAGAAAAAGTAGCTAATGTTCCTAAAAAAATTATGCTAAACAACTTTTTATTCATTTTTATTATATTTTTTAAGGGAGCAAATATAACATTATTTTCTAAATGTTGTTACCTATGACTTTTTTCATATTATTTTCCTCTCTGAAAAGCCCTTTTTATCCTTTTATATTTTATATATTTGCTTGGGTTTAAAAAAGTTAGAAAAGCCATGTTTTTCGCTCAAAAATATGTGTATAAATCATCTGTTGTGCAAGATTACGCACAGCATATTTTATGTTTAGATGAATTTGCTTTTCCCCATATCTGTGCTGATATTATCTATCTCAATAAATAAATCAACTATTTTCTGTAGCTGGTTTCTAATTCCTAATAAAAATTTAAAACTATTTATATATGAAAAAACTATACTTAGATGATTTACGAGTAACTCCAGAAGGCTTTGACAGAGTGTATAATTATGCAGATTTTGTAGAATATATTACACAAAACGGCTTGCCTGATTTTATTTCTTTTGACCATGATTTAGGCGAAGATGAGTCTGGATATGACTGCGCCAAATATCTGGTGGAGTACTGCATAGAACACAATCTTTCGCTCCCAAAATTCTCCGTTCACAGCCAAAATCCCGTAGGTAAAGAAAATATAGAAAGATTACTAAATAATTTTTCTGCTAGTTTCTAAAATAAAAGGCGATATCCGAAAAGCCTGAAAAAGAGTAGGAATAAAACGACTAAAAATTTTAATAAAATGAAGAAATATCTTGTATTTCTACTATTATCATGTTTTACTATAAGCTGTACCCAGCAAGAAAATATAAATGACCTAATAAAAAAAGCTGAGCAGGGAGATGTAGAGGCGCAATATAATTTGGGATATTATTATCATAGTGGAGAAGGCGTAGAACAATCCGAAAAAAAAGCTCTCTATTGGTGGCAAAAAGCGGCAAAACAAGGACATGCTAATTCACAATATAATTTGGGCGTTAATTACGGGAAGGGATATGGTGTAGAGCAATCCGAAAAAAAAGCCATCTATTGGTGGCAAAAAGCAGCGGAGCAGGGACATGCAGAGGCGCAATATAATTTGGGCGTTACTTACGAGAAAGGATACGGCGTAGAGCAATCCTATGAAAAAGCTATCCATTGGTACACCAAAGCTGCGGAACAAGGGTTTGTCAGGGCACAAAATAATTTAGGTGCTAGTTATTATAATGGATATGGCGTGGAACAATCCTATCCCCACGCAGTATATTGGTTTACTAAAGCAGCAGAGCAAGGGTTTACAGAGTCTCAATATAATTTGGGAATAGCTTATGAAAAAGGATATGGTGTAGAACAATCCTATGAAAAAGCTGTTTATTGGTACACCAAAGCTGCGGAACAAGGAAATGCAAATGCTCAAAATAATTTAGGAGTTGCCTACCATAATGGAAATGGCGTGGAACAGGACAAAAACAAAGCTATCTACTGGTTTAGAAAGGCTTGTGAAAACTTTAATGACGATGCCTGCGAAAATTTAAACAGAATAAAATAGAGTTTTAATTAATTTTAACTAAAAACAAACAGCCGTCCGAAGAGCTAACCCAATAAAAGGCGTATCCGAAAAGCCTGAAAAGAGTAGGAATAAAACGATTAAAAATTTAATAAAATGGCACAAATAATAAGTATAGGGACTGCATTATTAAGAATAAACCCTACCAACAACAAGAAAATAGAATATTCTAGTAACGGAAAATATTGGACAACTCATTATACGGGCTCTACTTATGGAGAGTTCTATGATCTACTACTTTTTGGAAGTGAGATTTTTGCTGTTACTTCCAAGGGACTTTATGTATCTAAAAATGAAGGAAGAAACTGGAGTCCTCGTTATACGAATTCTACTTATGGCGAGTTTGAGTCTATCGTAGCAAATGGAACAGAGCTTTTAGCAATAACTTCCAAAGGAACTTATGCTTCTAAAAACGAAGGAAGAAACTGGACAAAGAAAAACTAATTTATAATAAACTATTTTAACAATCATCATAAAATGAAACGATTTAAAAATAAGTTGCTTATAGCATTAGCTATTTTCTTGGCTATCTCGCTAAGTCTCTTTGTATTTAGTATTATTTATGAAGGAGAAATGCCCAAATTGGTAGAAAACATAAACAATTCTGCCATTGGAGCGATATTCACTGCTATCATCACGGTTTTCTTATTATTAGGTCAGACCGAAACCGAAGAAGATAAAGAGCGAAATGTGAAGGTATTTGAGAAAAAATCAGAACTTTTCAATAATTTCATTGAAGAACTTTGGAAAGTATGGGAAGATAGAAACATCACTTTGGAAGAACTGAGCCACCTGCTAAAATTGGTTTCCAAAGATATTATCCCTTATACCAAACCAGAAAGTGCAAAAAGCATTCTAAATTCCCTGAATGCCATCGCTTCGGAAGTGAATACTCAAGAAAACACTGCTAACAAAAAACATATGCAGAATCATCTTTATGCGATTATCAATACACTTTCGGAAGAAATAGGTCTGGGTGGAGCCATCCATCAGGATATAGCCATAGAATTGAACAAACTAGAAGATTCTATTTTACCTTATCTTAACAAAAAAAGATATATGAATAAAATCAATGAGCTAGTTCAAGAGAAACTAGGCAAAATCTTAACTGATTTTACAATAGAAGATGATTATCTATGGTGGCGAGTAGGAGGTAAAAAGACCGGTATGTGGCTCAGAGTAGGTGATGTAGATAATAATGGCAAGACATATATTAGCTTTTGGTCTGAATTTTTCAGCTATCGACAATATGCTCCTTATCGCTATGCTCAGAAAGGAAAAGATAAAGATTGGCTAAATGGCTATATAAAATATGAAACTTTTGATTGGAATTTACTACGAAAAGGAGAAACTATCTCTGCCGAAAGTTTAGAAAATTTAGCAGTAAAAATTGACAATTTTTACAACAATCCTTTAAAAGGAATTGGGAAAACCATAGATGAAATAATAGAAGAGTGTAACCCAGTAATAGAAAAATAATTTTAAAAATTTGATAAACATATGGAAAAGAAACCTTCATTCTTCATGAAAGATAAGCGTAATTCAGATAAAATAGAAGGTCTTGCTGAGGCTTTTTTATCTTGGACTCTTCAATGTTGTGATGCTGATAATGCTATAAAATACAATAATTATAAGTCATATAAATATTGTAGAAAAATAGCATCTGTATTACTCTTTGGCAATCCAGATAGTTTAGATAATGATGTTGTTTATAAGATAGAAAGAGCTGAAACATGGAGGCAATGGAACAAAATAGATCTCCGTGCAGAGTTTGAGATAACCAATACTGAAACTCAAGAAAAGAAAAAATATGCTCTGCTCATTGAAGTTAAAGGATATTCATCTGCTCATGATAATCAATTAGCACGATACAAAACTACTTTTAAAGATCATTATAAAGATAAAGGTTTTGAATCAGAATTTATTTATTTCAGTTGTAAGGATAATCTAAACGATACAGAAAAAAAAGATTGTCTGGACGCAGACTACAGAGCCTACACTATGAAAGAAGTATTTGATTTAGTATATCCAAATGATGATTGGGATTATACAGGCAATGCTCTTTTTGATGAGTTTTGGTTTACTACTTGGTAATTTTTCCAAATAGAAAAAGAATGCTTTTTTAGATTTTCAAAACCATGATAAAAATCATTATTTTTTTAAAGGTTTTAAAAAATCTTTTGGCATGCTTATTGATTTACTAAAAATGTTTTTAATTTAAATTTTATTTTACCATTATGAAAAAAATGATTTTGCCTGTTTTATTAACAGGACTTTTCGCAGTGAGCTGTTCAAAAAAAGAAGAAGCTAAAACTGAAACTCCACAAGCTGTAGAAGCTGACAGCACTCAGCAAGCTCAACCAGAAGAAGCTGCTAAAGCAGAAGCTCCTAAAAAGCATGTAGGTGAGTTTTCTGGAAAAGTACCATGTGCTGACTGCCCTGGTATCGAAATGAAATTAACTCTAAACGAAGATGGTTCTTTCCTTTTGGATGAAACTTATTTAGAGAAAAAAGATGGTCAGTTCAACGCTAAAGGTTCTTACGAAGTAAGCACTGATGGTGCTTTCGTTACTCTTAAAGAAGAAGGAAACGATAAGCCAAGAGTTTTCTTAGTAGAAGAAGATGCTGCTTACCTTGTTGAGAAAGTAGGTGATGCTAAAAAGCCTGAATACAAATTGGCAAAAAAATAAGCTAACACTATCTTAAACCAAAAAGAAAAGTCGGAGTTTTTCTCCGACTTTTCGCTTTTTAATATTCTTCTAATTTATTAGCTCAGACCGCTGATATTCCCCTCTGCATCTATAGTCATTCCCTCTGCCATAGGAACTTCTGGAAGTCCTGGCATACGCATAATATCGCCCAAAATAGGAATCACAAAACCCGCTCCAGCCGCGAATTCAAAGCCTCTTACTGTGACATCAAAGCCTGTGGGTCGTCCTATTTTTTTCTCATCATCACTCAGTGATTTCTGCGTTTTTGCTATACATACAGGCAATTTATCAAAGCCCAAATCTTTTATAATTTTAAGGTCAGTTTTTGCTTTTGGTGAATAGACAACGCCTTCCGCTCCATATATTTTCTTTGCTACAGCCTCTATTTTAGCCTCTATACTTTCTTCTAATGGATATAAAAATTTAAAATCAGACTGCTGTTCCATTGCCTCCACTACCATTTTAGCCAAATCTCTCATTCCCTCTCCGCCGTGCATAAATTCATCAGCCAAAACAGCATGAACTCCCAGCTTAGCGCATTCATCTTTCAAAAACTTGATTTCTTCCTCAGAATCCGTAGCAAAATGGTTAATCGCTACCACAGGCTGAAAACCGTAATTTTGTGCGTTTTCTATATGCTTACAAAGATTTCCGAAACCTTTTTTCAGATATTCTAAATTTGGGCTTCCGTACTCATCTTTTTTCGCTCCACCATGGTATCTCAGCGCCCTGATAGTCGCTACTATCACATACGCATCAGGTTTTAATCCTGCATATCTGCATTTAATATCAATGAACTTTTCTGCGCCCAAATCTCCACCAAAACCTGCTTCCGTAACAACATAATCGCCGAGAGAAAGTCCCATTTTAGTAGCGATAATGGTATTTGTCCCCTGTGCAATATTCGCAAAAGGGCCACCGTGAAGAATGGCAGGATTTCCCTCCAAAGTCTGAACCAAATTAGGTTTAATGGCATCTTTAAGCAGGATCGCCATTGCGTTTTCTGCCTTTAAATCTCTTGCGAAAACAGGCTTTTTATCGTAAGTATAGCCCACAAAGATATTTCCTAAACGCTGTTTCAGGTCTTCAAAATCTTGGCTCAGACAGAGAATTGCCATCACCTCGGATGCAGGTGTGATATTGAAACCTTCTTCCCTTACCACGCCGTTTTTATCGCCCATTCCTATGACAATCTGGCGTAGGGCTCGGTCGTTCATATCCATCACTCGCTTCCAGACGATGGTTTTTGGGTCTATGTTTAGATTGTGTTTTTTACTTTGTAAATTATTGTCTATCAATGCAGAAAGAAGGTTATTTGCCTTTTCCACTGCCGAAAAATCTCCTGTAAAATGCAGGTTGATATCCGCCATTGGGATAACTTGGGCATATCCTCCCCCAGCGGCACCGCCTTTGCTTCCAAAAACAGGCCCTAAACTAGGCTCACGAAGCACCAAAACAGCTTTTTTACCGATTTTATTCAGTCCATCACAAAGCCCCACCGAAACAGTGGTTTTCCCCTCTCCTGCCGGTGTGGGATTGATAGCTGTCACCAAAATCAGTTTTGATTTTTTAATTTTTTCTTCATCGATGTATTTTAGAGGAATTTTGGCTTTGTGTCTGCCATAGTATTCTAAATCTTCCTCCTCAATAGCAATTTTTTCTGCAATTTCTCTGATGGGTCTGATGTCTACACTTTGTGCAATCTGTATATCTGTTTTCACAATAGTTTTGTTTCTTACAAATCTATAAAAATTTGATTTAAAATTAAAAAATTTTTTCATCAAATTAAAATATTAAAATCTCTAAATTTGTAGGCTGTCTATTTTGAAGAATTTTTGTATTTTCGCCAAATATTTTTGAATTCACTATGTCTTTACAAATTAATAATCTAACTAAAAAATTCGGTGAACAAACAGCACTGAACAACATCAACCTCAGCATTGAAAAAAACGAAATCGTGGGACTTCTCGGGCCAAACGGAGCAGGAAAATCCACGCTGATGAAATCCATCATAGGTGTAGTGAAAATAGATGAGGGCGAAATTTTGTTCAACGATAAAGATATCACTCAATATCCGATAGAAAGCAAAAAAAACATCGGTTTTCTGCCAGAAAACAACCCGCTTTACCAAGAGATGTTCGTAAAGGAATATCTGAATTTCGTGGCTGATATTCACAAAATACCAAGCGAAAGAATAGATGAAGTCATCGAGCTGGTAGGCATCACTCCCGAAAAATCCAAAAAGATTTCCCAGCTCTCCAAAGGGTATAAACAGAGAGTCGGACTGGCACAGGCGATTCTCCACCAGCCAGATTTGCTTATCTTAGACGAGCCTACGAACGGACTAGACCCTAACCAAATCATAGAAATCCGAAATGTGATAAAAGAAATCGGTAAGGAGAAAACCATCATCCTTTCCACACACATCATGCAGGAAGTAGAAGCGCTATGCTCTCGTGTCATCCTCATCCACAAGGGAAACATCCTGCAAGACACCTCTATAGAGGAGTTCAAAGGGCGATACAGCAATCTGGAAGAAGCATTCCAAAGCTATACTAATGGATAAAATTTTTTCATTTTTTATTGTAAAATAGCTTGTCAGTTTTAGGGACAGGCTATTTTTGTTTCTAAAATATCCATCTTCTCTAATTTCATAGAGTTCAAAAAAATTCGTAAATTTCCGAAGTTTTTCTTGTTTTATAAAAAAATCATAAAATCATGGGACATTCACACGAAGGACACTGCCACCACCATAGCGTGAGCAGTCTAGAAAATATCAACAGAGCGTTTTACATCGGTATCGGTATGAATCTGCTCTATACTATAATAGAATTTGCGGTCGGTTTTAAAATCAATTCTTTGGCTTTAATCTCTGATGCGAGCCACAATCTGAGCGATGTCGCCAGTTTAGGGATTTCGCTCATCGGTATCATTCTTTCCCAGAAAGCCAGCACACACAGCCTGACTTACGGCTACAAAAAAGCCTCAATTTTGGCTTCGCTCATCAATGCTATTCTGCTGGTGTTCATTGTCTTTAAAATCATCATAGAAGCTGTGGAACGGCTGAATACACCTCCACAAATGGAGAGCAGCGGCATCATCATTACTGCTGCGATAGGCGTGGTTATCAATGCTGTTTCGGCGTTTCTTTTTTATAAAGGACAAAAACACGATATCAACATCAAGGGGGCTTTTCTGCACCTGATGGTAGATGCTTTGGTTTCGGTGGGCGTGATTATCTCTGGGGTGATTATCTATTTCACAGGCTGGAATCTTGCGGATGTGGTTATAAGTTTCATCATCGCTGTGGTGATTTTGATTTCTACTTGGGGACTTTTAATGGAAAGCATTAAACTCAGCCTAAACGGCGTGCCAGAGGGCATCAATCCCAATGAAATCCAAAAACTGATAGAAGAAATCCCTGCCATAGAAGACACCCACCACCTCCATATATGGGCGATGAGCAGCTCTGAAAACGCCCTGACCGTCCATCTGGTGGTAAATGAGGGAACAAGTTTCCAAGAAATGGAGCAAATAAAAAAAGAACTCCGCCACAAGCTGGAACATCACAACATCCAGCATTCTACCTTTGAGATAGAAAGCTCTGGCTGTAAATGCAACCAAGAGTTTTGTAAATAACAAAAACAGCCGCTCACACGGAACGGCTGTTTTTGTTTATATTTGTTGAACTTTTATCAAAAGGATAATTTATGGAATTTAAAGTCGAAAATGCCGACGGCGCGGCGCGCGCGGGGCGTATCGTAACGGCGCATAGCGAAATTCTAACTCCCGTTTTTATGCCCGTCGGCACCGTGGGCGCGGTTAAGGCGCTAGACGCGACCGATATGGCCGAGATTTTAGACGCTAAGATAATTTTAGCTAATACCTATCACATGTATCTGCGTCCCAGCTCGCGAACGGTGGCGGAATTCGGCGGGTTGCACGGATTCACGAAATTTCCCCGCAGTTTTTTAACCGACAGCGGCGGCTTTCAGGCGTTTAGCCTGCGAGCAAACGCTAAAAACGACGAAGGCGGCATAAAATTTAAAAGCCACATCGACGGCAGCATGCATTATTTCACGCCACGCTCGGTGCTCGATACGCAGTATGAGCTAAACTCCGATATTATGATGATTTTGGATGATTTGGTGGAGCTGCCGCGCGAGCCGGGCGCATTGAGCTTCGATGATAGATCGCGGCTTAAAAAGCGTATCGATCTAAGCGTCGCGCGCACGATAAAATGGGCTCGCGAGGCGATAGATTATCACGAGGCTATGAAATCTCGCGGCCTGCACGCGCATCAAAACATCTTCGGTATCATACAAGGCGGCACCGACCCGCAGGCGCGCAAATTTTGCGCCGAAGCGCTGTGTGAAATGAACTTTGACGGGCTTGCGATCGGAGGGCTTAGCGTGGGCGAGAAAAACGAGCTGATGTACGACACGGTAGAGGCTATGATGCCATACGTCGATGCGGCGCGCCCGCGATATTTGATGGGGGTCGGCACGCCCGAGGATCTAGTCGAAAACGTCGCTCGCGGCGTGGATATGTTCGACTGCGTGATGCCTACGCGAAATGCGCGCAACGGCACGCTATTTACGAGCTTCGGCAAGATCAGCATCAAAAACGCGGGCTTTATCAGCGATCACGATCCGATCGATCCGCACTGCGACTGTTACACGTGCAAGCGCTTCAGCCGCGGCTACCTAAATCATCTATTTCGCGCACGCGAGCTTAGCTTTTACCGCCTGGCTAGCATTCACAATCTGCACTTCTACCTGCGCCTTGCCGCAGATATGAGAGAGGCGATCATGCACGGGCGGTTTGCCGAGTTTAGGCGGGAATTCTATGCCGCACGAAGCGGGGCGCGAGATTAAATTTCAGCAGGCGAGGGCGCGGAATTTAGCGCGATAGTTAAATTTAACCGCAGTAGTGGGCGGAATTTTAATACGGCGCGCGCGCGGCTAAATTTAAACGCGATAAAATTTGGGTAGTGAAATTTTAAGAGCCGCGGAACGAGGAGCTTGTAGCTTTAAATTTGATTTAAATTCCGCGCTTAGACTTTGGCATCAATTAGAGTTTTATTTCGGCAAAATTTTATTATGATAGAGTTATGTCTTGGAATTTCGCCGTAGAATGCGATGTGAAATTTAGCTTTGAATTTCGCGCCGAATTGCGTGGATAAAATTCTGAGTTGATATGCGCTGAGCGCGCGAGATTTAAAGATGGATTTTAATGGTAGGATTTTACAGACGCGATGTAAAATTGCTATGGCTTTTGTCAAATAGGGGGGGGCATTGCATCGAAAGTTCACAGGCACACTGGTATTTTTGTAAGCCGTGCGTTACGCGTATAAAAGACATATATTGCTTTATGGTATGATCTACGCCTAAAATTATGGAATTTTATTGCGATAAAATTTCAATGCGGTAGAATTTTACTTTGATAAAGTTCAAACCCCCGCTAAATTCTGTCTTCGTGCTAAATTTTGCGATGAAATTTTGAGTGGAATTCTATCATAGTAGAATTTCATCGTAACTAAATCTGCGGTAAAATTTTGTAAAATTATTTTTTAATCCGCCTTATCATGCAAAATCCAAGGAAATAAAGTGGCGACATAACGATAAAGATTATGATGTATCTCCATGCCGTGCTCGCAAAAAATAGCCCCGTAAGCTCCATAAATTTCATCGACGCGCCAGTATAGCGGTCGCCGATGCCGATGAAAATAATAGCCGCGAGCTCCACAAGCAGCGCGGGGGCAAATAGGATCGAGCCTGCGGTTTTGAAAAACATAAACGCAAACGCCTTGAACTTATAATAAAACGAAATTAGCCCAAATCCGATCACGCCGCAGATGAAAAACTGCTCGAACTCATCCAGCCCCAGGCTCTTATCCTGCAGGATCGTAGAGATGACGTACAGGATGATAAAGACGTTGTAATTCGCCATTTGACGCATTGGGTATTGATCGTGCGTCGCTATGGAGAGTAGGTTTATCGCGCGGTTAAGCGGCAGCAGATAAAATAGCGCAAAACTAAGGAAAATCAGCAGATCCATTACCATATAAACCGTATCTTGATTGACATAAGCTTCGATCTGCGAAAAAGATAGAAATATGCTTGCGATTTGCGAGCGGAATATCAAAATAATGACTATTGGCGCTATGGGCAGGATTATGGATTTAAGCCCTTCCTTGCGGATAGATGAAGTATAAATTTTACTCTCGACGCTTTGCGTAGTGCGTAGGTCGTCTGTTTGGACGAACTCAAATCCAAAGAATTTCGGTTTTTTTGCACTCGTAAGCTTGGCTTTGCG
>CALAEK010000045.1 GCA_937890925.1 uncultured Riemerella sp. | reverse complement strand
TTGTAGTAGCAATAATAGGTGTAAAAATCCTAAACAAAATTATAGATTATATAATGACGACAAAGGACAATGCCAACAAAAAATTTAATATTAAGTTTAACGAAAAAAGATCAGAGACTCTGCATAAACTTGTAAAAAGTGCGGTTAGATACACGGTCTACTTTATTGCTTTCTTCCAAATTTTAGCAACTGTAGGAGTGAATACAACTAGTATAGTTGCAAGTGCAGGGATAGCTTCTGTCGCCATTGGTTTTGGTGCGCAAAATTTAGTTAAAGATATTATTTCTGGATTTTTTATAATTCTTGAAGGGCAGTTTGATGTTGGAGATAATGTAAAAATTTATAATCAAGCGGCATTTATTGCGGAAGGAAGTGTCCTTTCTCTTGGGTTGCGCTCGACAAAAATTCGCTCTAAAGGTGGAGAGATTTATTTTATTCCTAATGGTACAATTAATCAAGTTATCAATTACTCATTGACTTATAATCTAGCAATCTGTGAGTTTCCAATTAATATTGAGAAAACAATAGAGGATTTAGAAAATGAAGTCCAAAGTATCCTTGATTTTGCTAATAACAATGACGCTTATAAATCTTATTTATACAAACATGATAAGTTAAGGTTAGATGCAATTGACAAGATAGAAGATAATATAGCTTATATAACAATAGTCGGTAAGGCAAAAGCGGGAAAAAATTCAAGCATAGAAACTATGTTACGTCGAGATTTTTATAATGTTTTCAAAGATAGGCTTAAAGGAAAAGATGAGAAATAGGAGGAAAGAAGTATGGATTATGGCTTAGGTGATATAGTAGAGATGAAAAAGCAACATCCATGCGGTACAAATAGATGGGAAATCACACGCATGGGAGCAGATATTAAAATAAAATGTCTAAAGTGTGATAATAATATTATGATGCCAAGACGAGATTTTAATAAAAAAATAAAAATAAAAGCCTTTAAAAAACTTAAAGGCCTTTACTTTTTGAATATGGAAAATTTATCCCTTTGTATAATATTCAAAGAAAAGCGGGATGCTTTCTATTCCTTTATAGAAGTTATAAAGCCCAAAATGCTCGTTAGGTGAATGGATAGCATCAGTGCTTAGTCCGAATCCCATCAGAACTGATTTCACTCCTAAAATCTGCTCAAAAAGAGCTGTAATAGGGATACTTCCACCGCTGCGGAATGGGAGAACTTCTCTTCCGAAAGCCTGTTCCATAGCTTTTTTTGCTGCCAAGAACTCTTTCGTATTGCTTTCTAGAACATAAGGCATACCTCCGTGGTGTGGCGTAACGGTTACTTTCACACTGTCTGGAGCGATTTTTTCAAAATGTTTAGTGAATTTTTCAGTGATTTCCTCTGGAGTTTGGTTTGGAACTAGTCTCATAGAGATTTTTGCGAAGGCTTTAGAAGGAATTACCGTTTTAGCTCCTTCTCCTGTGTAGCCTCCCCAAATTCCGTTCACATCCAGAGTAGGGCGGATAGAGGTTCTTTCTAGTGTTGTATAGCCTTTTTCGCCTTCTACACCTTTCAGACCGATTTCTTTTTTGAAAGCTTCTGGGTCGTCTTTCAGTTTGTTCATTTCGGCTCTTTCCTCTGGCGAAACGATATTTACATTGTCATAGAATCCTTCTACGGTGATTACTCCGTTTTCGTCAATCAAGCTGCCAATCATTTTTGATAAAACATTGATAGGATTAGGAACAGCTCCTCCATAAAGTCCTGAGTGTAGGTCTCTGTTTGGTCCTTCGATTTCCACTTCTACATAGCTTAGACCACGAAGCCCAGTCGTAACCGTCGGTTGATCCATAGAATAAAGACTCGTGTCTGAAACTAAAATAACATCACAAGCCAGTTTTTCTTTATTGGATTCCAAAAAATCAGCCAAACTAGCTGAGCCTACTTCTTCCTCTCCTTCGATGATGAATTTCACATTACAAGGTAGTGAGTTGGTTTTCATCATGGCTTCAAAAGCCTTTAAATGCATAAAAAACTGCCCTTTGTCATCAGCAGCTCCTCTCGCGAAAACAGCGCCTTCTGGGTGGATTTCTGTTTTTTTCACCACAGGCTCAAAAGGGCCGCTTTCCCAAAGCTCAATAGGGTCAGCAGGCTGCACATCATAATGCCCATAAACCAAAACAGTTGGCAGGTTTTTATCTAAAATTTTTTCTCCGAAAACCACAGGATAGCCCTTTGTTTCGCAGATTTCTACATTGTCTGCACCAGCGTTTTTCAGGTGTTTTGCTACGGCATCAGCACACTGCAGCACATCTTGGTTGTAGGCTGGGTCAGCACTGATAGAAGCTATTTTCAGTAAATCGATTAGCTCGTCTAAAAATCGTTGCTTATTTTCTTGAATGTAAGATAAAGTAGTACTCATTGGTTAAATTTATAAATGAATACCAAAGTTAAACAATTTGAACAATTAAACAAAAAATAAGCAGGATTTTTACAAAGTTTGTAAAATTACTTTTCCTTTCTTGGACTGCGTGAAAATAAGGTAATGCTCACCGCCGTTTTTCAGTTTGTATTTGGTTTTTATCTGCTCTGGCGATAGAGGATGGTTTTTAGAAATAATGTTAAACACATCGCCTTTTTTTATCTCTTTAGCGCTGATTTCCTTTACTTTAAAAACTCTTCCGCAGAAATCTACGGCTTTGTCCGAAGTGTAAAGATGCGTGTTTGGATGCAGTTTTTTTAATCCAAATTTTTTAGAAATCAGGTTAAAAGCTCCCGATTTTAGAACGGCATTGTTCGGAATGTAGAGGTATTCCAAAATGTCTGAAAACTCAGGCGTTACAGCGGATTCTTCCTCTGGCGAAAAACTGAAATTCGGTTCCTCTGTGTTGAGGTTTTTTGTGGTGATTTTCAGTTTGTTTTCAGTGTTTGGGATGAGGTGGAGGACAATCTCTTTTACTTCGTTTTTTACAGCGATGATTTCTATCTCATCGATGGATTTCACAGTGGTTTGAAGATATTTCAAATCAATCAGCGGCGAGAGTTTTATCATTGTTTTTTTGGAAATAGACAAAAGTTTGTCCTGAATTTCCAAAATATTCGGTGAAAGGTCAGAAAGTAGGAACTTTTTTCGGTGATCTTTGTCCCTTCTTGCTGGGTCTAAATAGATTAAATCAAATTGATTTTCATTAATCTCTAAAAAATGCTCTAAATTTTTGTTGATAAAATTCGCTTCTCTGCCGAGAGTTTTCCAGTTGTGCTGTACGATTTCCAGTAAATCTTTGTTTTGCTCCAAAAGTGTCACTTCACTGAAATTCTGCGAGAGAAAATAGGCATCAATCCCGAAACCACAGGTAAGGTCTAGAAAAGTTCCTCCGCTGAGGTTTTCTGCTTTTTCCTTTGCGGTGCTTTCCGAGGAGGCCTGTTCTAAATTAAGATGTGGTGGGAATACTATATTTTCCTTTAATAAGAAAGGGAATTTTTTCGCGGCGATTTGTTTTCCTTTTATCTGCTGAGCGATTTCCTGCATGGAAACCTCTGGAAAAGGCGATTTTTTCAGAAGTAGTTTGGTAAGGTCAGAGTTCAGATTTTCACTGATGTATTTTTGTACTTCTGGAGCTGTTATTTTCTGAAAAAAACGCATGTATTATTTCTTTTGAGGCTTTGGATGGTCTAGTGTGGCACTATCTACCACGAGGATAAAAATTTCTTCGTTTTTCTTTTTCATAAAGTAGTTTTCACGGGCGTATTTCTCTTTTTCGTCCTTATTCTGCATAAGTCTTTTGTAGAAAGCCTCGTTTTTTTCAAATTCTCCTTTATAGAAAGCCAGTTGTTCCTCGTATTTGTTGATTTCTTGGTTCAGATTTCTGACCACGAGCCAAGAAGTATTGTCAATGAAAGTCATCCAAAAAACAAACACCGCACCTGTGAAAAAAAATTTGTTCAAAAATATCTTTTTCACAAGTTCCATTTTTTTGTTGGTCTTTGGTGTATTATTCTCTGTTTGCATCATTATTAGGAGTTTTTAGCGAGTTTCTCACTACGGTAGAAAGAAAATCTATCGCTACAGTGTTTGGTTTCATGTTTGGAATAATGATATCTGCATGAGATTTGGACGGTTCTATGAATTCATCATGCATCGGTTTTAGGGTAGTTTGGTAACGGTGTAAAACCTCTTCCAAATCCCTTCCTCTCTCTTGGGTGTCCCTGCGGATACGGCGGATAAGCCTTTCGTCATTGTCGGCATGGACAAAAACTTTCAAATCACACTCCTTCAAGAGTTCTTTGCTTGTTAAAACTAAAATTCCCTCTACTATCAATACATCACGAGGTTCTATCACGGTGTAATTTCCCGTTCTGGTATGTGCTACGAACGAATAAATAGGCTGTTCTATGCTTTTGCCCTTTTTCAAAGCGCGAACATGTTTTACCAATAAATCAAAATCAATAGATTTAGGGTGGTCATAGTTCAGACTTTCCCTTTCCTGAAGCGAAAGATGGGAATTATCATGATAATAGTTGTCCTGTGAAAGAACATTAACTTTCTCAGGGTCAAGGCTTTTTAGGATTTTAGAAACAACAGTAGTTTTTCCAGAGCCAGTTCCTCCAGCGATACCAATAACAAGCATAAAAGTTTATTTTGGCAAAGATAATAAAAATATGCTTTTTCTACCGAAGAGGATTTGACTTTAAAAAGTTTTAAGATTTATTTTCCTCTTTTTTTTTCTTTGTTAATATAGTTTTGTAGAGCTAAAATGAATTGTTCAGTGTTTTATTTTTTGAGAAAATTAGTCGTCATCATCTCTGTTACAATCTTTAATATCTAATCCTAAATAAAAAAGCAAAGCAGCAATAGGTACTATTATGAAGAAAGATGGTGGGTAAATTACAGGTAAAACTCCCAAGAAGAAAAACACAACAGCTATAATGAGCAAATATTTAAAAAGTGTTTTCATTTTTAAACCTAATCACATAGCAAAGATAAATTTTTTATTGTTAATTTTGAAGAATTAAGAGGAATAGTTCAACGCTTTCTTTTGGAGAAGTTTAGTTGTTATTCCCATTACAGCCATTTTTGCTAGCTAACCACCCTAAATAACATCCTAAAATAGTTAATACAGGGTAGATGACCAAAACAGATGGCGGATAAATAACAGGTAAAACTCCCAAGAAGAAAAACACCACAGCTATGATGAGCAAATATTTAAAAAGTGTTTTCATTTTTAAAACCCAATTACACAGCAAAGATAAAAACTTTTTAGGACAATTCCACCATCACAGGGCAGTGGTCAGAGTGTACGGCTTCTTTTAGGATGACAGCTCTTTTTAGCTGGTTTTCCATTGATTGGCTCACGAAATTATAGTCCAATCTCCAGCCCTTGTTATTCGCTCTGGCGTTCGCTCGGTAGCTCCACCATGAGTATTGGTTCGGCTCTTGGTTGAAATATCGGAAACTGTCTATCAGTCCGCATTCATCGATGAATTTGCTGAGCCATTCGCGCTCTATGGGAAGGAATCCAGAGGTGTTGGCAAGTCGGACAGGGTCATGGATGTCTATCGCCTGATGACAAATATTAAAATCGCCAGAAATGATGAGATTTGGGATTTTCTTTTTTAATTCTTTGATGTAATCTAGGAAATCATAGCAAAACTGCATTTTAAAATCCAATCGGTCAATATTCGTGGCAGACGGCACATAAACCGAAATCACGGAAAAGTCCTCAAAATCAGCTCTGATGATTCTCCCTTCGGCATCTATATGTCCTATTCCACATCCGTATTCTATATGTTTGGGTTCGTGTTTGGTAACGATTCCCACGCCGCTGTATCCTTTCTTTTCGGCTGAATACCAGTGACTTTGGTAGCCGAGTTCTGCAAAACTGATTTGGTCAATCTGCTCGGGCTGGGCTTTGCTTTCTTGGATGCACAAAATATCAGGATTTGCTGATTTTAACCAAGATAAAAAATCTTTCCCAAAGGCAGCGCGGATACCGTTTACATTATAACTGATGAGTTTCATTTGTTTTAGAATTAAAATTTAAAAATAAAATATTTTTTATTGTTGATTAAAATTTGTGAAATTTATCGTTTTTTCATCATCATTAGGAAAATCACAGGAATTCCAAATAGCGAACTCATGATATTGAGAGGCATTTGCCAAATCTCGGAAATAATGGAGAAAATCTCCATTATTAGGGCGCCTATGAGGATATTGAGAATCCACTGATGCCATAGCTGGGCAGGATTCCAAATCATTCTACAGAAGTGCGGAACAATCACACCGATGAATAAAACAGGTCCTAAAAACGCTGTGACAGAGGCTGATAGCAGAGATGAAGCGATGATGATGATAAATTTCAGCTGAGTAAGATTCACTCCGAAAGTTCTGGCGTAGTCCTCTCCAAGGCTCATTCCTATCAGTGGTTTTATGGCTTTGAAAGTGATGATTAGACCTAATGAAACAAGGACAGCTAGTACCAAGTTTTGTGAAAAACTAACTTGGTTATTCCCACCAAAAGACCATAGAATGTAGCTTTTCAGGGACTCGTTTTCGGCATAAAATTGTAAAATACTGATGACAGCTCCAGCCAGAGCAGACACCAAAAATCCAAAAATAATGATGTAGGAAGAATCTTTGAAATTTTTAGAAAAAATCAATAGAAAAATCAGCAGAATAATGCTTCCGCAGATAGCGAAAATACTGATTAGGCTGTGCTGGATAAATTCAGGAATGATAAAATTTTTGGAAGCTAAAATATAGAAGGCTACAGACAAGCTCGCTGCAGAAGAAATTCCCAATACAGAAGGCCCAGCCAATGGATTCTTAAAGTATTCCTGCAGTAGAAAACCGCTTGTAGGAATAGAAATTCCTGCCAATAGCACAGCCAGAGTTCTATTGGTTCTTATGCTTATAATTTCCTGATGAAAATTTTCTTGGCTCCAAAAATCAGAAAAACTCAGGTCAGAAAATCCAGTATTAAGATTGATGACCAGAGAAACCAATATCAAGCATAATAATACGACGCAAAGAATCAAAAAATTTCTAAACATTCTGAAAGGAAAAACTGAAAAATAAGAAATGGCCTCAAGGTAATTTTTACTTTTGAGACCATTGTTCATTAGATTTTTACAATGTTATTTCAAAGAATTGATTTTCTCTGTGAGAGCTTCTTTGGATGGAAAAGCTCCCATTATTTCTTCTCGTTTTTCTCCTTTTGTAATCAGGGTAAAAGGAATAGCATCACCTCTCCATGTTTCAAAGTTTTTGCTGAAAAAATCTTTAGAAGCATTTCCAAAATTGAATAAAATTATATTATTCCCTAATCCAGATTTTTCCGCGAAATCAGCAACTTTTGTCCAATTCTGAGGTTCGTCTAAATTTATGAAGGTGAATTTTACTTTTTCGTTTTTTAGTTCTGTCATTTTCTCCTGAAAATGAGGCATTTCATCCATACAAGGTCTGCACCAAGTAGCGAAAAAGTTGGTAACATAGAGAGTGTCATTTTTCTTAGTCGCAAAAACCTCAGAAATTTGTTCTTGGCTCATTTCTTTGAGTAGGGTAGAGCTTTGCAGTTCTTGTTTTTCAGTAGTTTCTACGGTTTGTGTTTCTTCTGTTTGGATTTTTGTTTCCTCTTTTTTGTTGCAGCTTACTAAAGCTAAAACTGTTAATCCAGCGATGATTTTTTTCATTCGAAAAATTATTTTATTAAATTATTATTTGTAATAAATCTCAAAAAATCCAAAACTATCAATTTTTAGTATTCTTATTCATAGATTTAGAAAAGAATTAATTAAATTTGCCTTAGACTTCTTGGGCTAAATTTATAGCTTGGCAAAGTTAAATAAAAAAAGAAGTAACAGCCAAACACGAAAAATTAAATAAAAGTTAAAAAACGCTATACATTGAGGAGGTTAGGCAATATTTTGAAAATATCTATTGTTATGATAGAAATGATGGCGCTGCTCATGCTCTGGGCGAATGTATGGGTTTTTCATTTGACCAATGGAAGGACATTCAGCCAAGTGAGCAAGGTGCCTCCTCGGACATGTGCTTTGGTTTTGGGAACTTCTCCAAAGATGAAATCTGGAAAGGCAAATCCTTATTTCATCTCTAGAATGAAGGCAGCGGCGACTCTGTATCACCATGGGAAAATAAAAAAAATCATCGTAAGTGGAGAGAAAAGCCCTTATTATAACGAACCAGAGGCGATGAAAAGTTATTTGGTGGGTTATGAGGGGGTTCCAGAAAATGTGATAACGGAAGATTTTGAAGGATTTAGTACACGGGAGAGTATTCTTCGATGTAAAAATATTTTTAATGAGTCTAATGTGATTATTGTATCTCAGGGGTATCACAACCTCAGAGCTTTGTTTTTTGCGAGAAATCATGGGATGAATGCTTTGGGATTTGATGCGCGGGATGTCACAAAAAATGAGAGTTTTTACCGAAATCATATGCGTGAAGTTTTGGCGAGAGTTCAGGCGGCAGTGTATTATTTCTTAAAAATTTCATAAATTTGCCCATTACCTAAGAATTAAATCCAAAAAGGAGCTGATTCTTAAATGAGAAAAAAATAATGAAACAGATAAAAAATAACCCTAAAATAATGCGTGCATGGGCGGTGTATGACTGGGCAAACTCGGTTTATTCCCTAGTGATTACATCTACCATTTTTCCTATTTATTATTCTATTCTGACTACAGCTTATGAGAAAAATGAATTTGTAGAAGAAACAGGAAAATGGATAAAAGTACCTGTGCGAAATATGATTTCGTTTTTTGGAAAGCAGTATGAACCAGATGCAGTCTATGGATATTCTTTGACATTATCTTTCTTTATAGTGGTTATCCTTACGCCTATTTTGTCTTCTTTGGCGGATATTATCGGGAATAAAAAATCTTTTTTACAGTTTTTCTGTTACCTTGGTGCGACATCTTGTATGGGATTGGCGCTTTTTGTGAATATGAAAACGGTGTATTTAGGTTTGCTTTTTAGCGTTACTGCGAGTATTGGTTTTTGGGGGAGTTTGGTTTTTTATAATTCATTTTTGCCTGATATTGCTACGAAAGATAAACAAGATGCATTGTCCGCAAAGGGCTATGTGTATGGTTATATAGGCTCTGTGGTGCTGGTGGTTATCTGTCTGCTACTTATTCAAGTTTTGGCGGAAACAAGTAAGCAGGCACTATTTTATACGAGGGTGAGTTTCTTGCTGACAGGGGCTTGGTGGTTTGGTTTTTCGCAATATACATTTAAGCACCTGCCGAAATTTGGTGAAGTTAAAGAACAGCTTCCAAAGGATTTGGTATTATTGAATTTTAAAAATATTTTTAAATCTCACGAAGAGCATGGAGGCTGGTTTCAGGTAGTAAAAGGTAATATCAAATTCTACATAGAAATAGTAAAAGAAAGTTTCAGAGAACTTTATAAAATAGGAAAAGAACTCTTTAAAACACCGAATCTAAAGTATTTCTTGTCAAGTTTCTTTTTCTATAGTGTGGGAATGCAGACGATTTTCCTAATGGCAACTTTATTTGGGAAAAGTGAAATAAACCTAGAAGAAGGAAAACTGATAGCAACTCTGTTAATCATTCAAATAGAAGCGATTATCGGAGCGGTTATATTTTCAAGGTTGTCTAAAAGAATAGGAAATAAAAATGTAATCAGTATCACGGTTTTCCTCTGGATAGTGGTCTGTGTGTGGGCATATGCTCTTAATAAGGCCAATCCGAATGTAGAGTACCATTTCTATGCTGTTGCAGGTTTGGTGGGACTTGTGATGGGAGGGTTACAAGCGATGTCCCGTTCTACTTATAGTAGGCTTTTGCCAGAGAATAGTATGGATAATACTACATTTTTTAGTTTTTATGATGTATTGGAGAAAATAGCCATAATGATGGGAACACTCATATTTTCATTTATTATTGATAAATATGATGTAATAAAGAACTGTTTTGCTCAAGTAGATATAGTATTGCCATCGGCGGCAGGAATGCGTTTTGCGGCTTTTTTTATGGGTGTGTTTTTCCTATTAGGTTTGATTTTAATAAGATTTGTTAAAATTAAGGTAATGGGCGATAAGGAAGTGTTGTAGCAGCCTTAAAATAGAGTTTCTACTTTATAAAAAATAAGCTAATGAAAAAAACTTTATCCAAGATAATTAATAAAATATATGATGGGGATAATAATATAGATATATCTGAAATGAGATACCTTCCACGGTGGGGCGTTTTATTTATAGATGTTTGTATTTTGTTGTTTTCATTGTTGGTTATAGAGCAGATAGGTGTCTATTTTACAGGGACAATGGATTTTTATAAAAAATGTTCTCTCATTGTAGGGGTAAATGTGTTTTTTATGATTATTTTCCGTACTTATTCGGGGATTGTCAGGCATTCTACTTTTATAGATCTTTCTAAAATATTTCTATCCATAGTATACACTATATTTGTTTTGGTTATTCTTAATGTAGTGGTGTATTGGAGGATGGATTACAAACTGTTCAAGACTTCATTATTACTCGTTTATGCGGGAGTTTCCTTTGTATTACTATTTATTTATCGGCTTTTTGTAAAGGAATTTTTTAATTTCGTAAGAAAATACAGAAAGAATTTCCAGAAGAAGAGAATTTTGGTTTTAGGAATAGATGAGGTTTCTATTTCTTTGGCAAAAATAATAGCCGATAACTCTTCTATTCCATATCATTTGGTAGGTTTTATTACGGAGAGGACAGATTCTAAACAAGCGAGTTTACTAAATAGAAAAATCTATACTAAACATGATATAGAGGAATATCAGAAAACGCTTGATATAGACGGTGTTCTTATCAACCGAAATGGGCTGACCAAGGAAGCGATGCAGGAATGGGTGAATTTCTTCTTGGATAAAGGTATTCAGATGTATAAAGCGCCTGTTTTAGAGGAGATAAAAGAGGGAGGAGATTATTTCAAAATACAAAATATTCAGATAGAAGACTTGCTCAATAGAAAGCCTATCAGCATAGAAAATGAGGAAGTCAAAAGCAGGCATTATAACAAAAATGTTCTGATAACAGGAGGCGCAGGCTCTATCGGTAGTGAGATAGTGAGACAGGTGGCAATGTCCAATCCTGCTTTGGTAGTGGTTTTAGACCAAGCAGAAACGCCGCTGTATGCCATAGAACTAGAATTAAAGGAAAGTTTCCCAGATATTAATTTTAAATTTGTTTTAGCGGATATTTCTAATATCAATAGGCTTGAAAGTGTATTTGAAGAATATAAATTTTCTGTGGTTTATCACGCCGCAGCCTATAAGCATGTTCCGCTGGTGGAGGAAAATCCACACGAGGGAGTTTTGGTGAATATTCAAGGAAGTAAAAACTTGGCTCTTCTTGCAAGTAAATACAAAGTGGATACCTTTGTGATGGTCTCTACGGACAAGGCGGTAAATCCTACCAATGTGATGGGAGCATCCAAGAGAGCGGCAGAATTGTTCGTTCAAGCACTTCAGAACCAACCAGGAAATACGACCAAATTTGTGACCACTCGTTTCGGAAATGTTTTGGGGTCTAATGGTTCAGTCATTCCATATTTCAAAAAACAGATAGAAAAAGGTGGGCCGATTACGATTACTCACCCAGATATCGTGAGATACTTTATGACTATTCCAGAGGCGTGCGAGCTGGTTCTTCAGGCAGGAACTATGGGCGTGGGAGGAGAGATTTTTGTCTTTGATATGGGAGAGCCTGTGAAAATAGTGGACTTAGCGGAAAGAATGATAAGGTTGTCTGGTTTTGAGCCAAATATAGACATTAAAATAGTATATACGGGGCTTCGTCCAGGGGAAAAACTTTATGAAGAACTGCTCAGTGATGGAACGAAAACACTGCCGACACATCACGAGAAAATAATGATTTCCAAGGATGAAACCATGGAGTTTGAAAAAATAAATGCATTGACCCAAAAAATATACGATCTAGCCAAGGAAAGCAACAAGATAGAAGTGGTTAGAACTTTGAAGGAAATAGTGAAAGAATTTAAGAGTAATAATTCTGTTTACCAGCAGTTAGATTAGCCCTAATTCTGAAAAAAAGGATATATTTGCAATAATTATAAATGAGCAATGATGAAAATAAAAATATTTTTAATAATAACAGCACTTTTGGCTTTGACCTCTTGTAAAAATCAAAAAGAAATAGCCTATATGCAGAATATAGAGCAGATAGCAAAAGAGGCATCTCAGAAAAATGTGCAATCCACTATACAACCTAACGACCAGCTTTTGATATATGTGACTGCAAAGGATATGAGCATCACAGCGCCGTTCAACCAAGGTGTAGCGACTGATATCAATAAATCACAAGTTAATTATTCCCAGCCTAATACTAACCTTCCAGCATCTGGACAGACCTCTGTATCAGGTGTTACTTATACCGTTTATTCAGATGGATTTATAGAGTTTCCTGTTTTGGGTAGAATAAGCACTACTGGAAAAACAGTGGAGGCTTTGAAAGATGAGCTGACTAAAAAATTGAGAAAATATATCATAGACCCTACAGTAAGTGTTCGTTATGCTAATTATCGTGTAACGGTGCTTGGGGAAGTAAATAAACCAGGGGAATATCTGATTCCAGATGGAAAAACTACCTTGCTTGCAGCTTTGGGGCTTGCTGGGGATTTGACCATTTATGGGAAAAGAGATAATATTTTAGTAGTAAGAGAGCAGGATGGAGTAAGAACACAGGCCTATATCAACCTTACAGATGCTAATTTCATCAATTCTCCTTATTACCACTTGAAACAAAATGATGTGGTCTATGTAACTCCTAATAATGCTAAGAAAAATTCTGCTTCTTTTGGTCCTCAAACCACGATTTACATATCAGTAGCATCTATCATTGTGACAATTTTGGCATTGATTGTTAAAAAATAAACATCAAAAATGAATAATAAAAATTCATCAAAACACCCTAATACAGACAAGCATCAAGTAGATGTTTTAGAGCTGATAAAACCATATACACAGAGTTGGAAATGGTTTGTAGCCTCTGCATTCCTTGCTTTAGTATTGGCATTGTTATACCTTAGAACAGAAACCTATGTTTATCAGGTGCAGTCTTCTGTATTGGTGAAAGAAGCCAAAAATACATCAAGTTCCAGCACAGAAGCAGATTTGCTTATGGATTTATCAAAGCTGGGAGGAATGAGTTCTAATAGTATAGACAATGAGATAGAAATTTTTAAATCCAAAAAACTGATGAATGCCGTTGTGGAAAGCAAAAATCTGCAAGTGGCAATTTATTCCAGTGACAATCTTAAGAGTAAAGAGCTTTATGGGGATACAGCTCCATTTTTTGTAAATGTAGTTAATGAAAAGAAGAATGCAGTATTTCCTCAGGAGAATGTGAAAATAGAGATAAATGGCGATAAGATTACATTGTCTTCCAGTGAGTTGGATAATGAAATTACAGGAAAATTTAACAAGTTGATAAGCCTTCCATATGTCAATATCATCATTACTAAAAATAAGGAATTTGATTCTGTAAAAGCAGGTGCTTTGGGCGAATTGTCCCTTTCTATTTTATCAAAAGAAGCGCGTGTCGTTCAGTTGCAAAAAATGCTGAGCGTAGGTCTGCTTAACAAGGATGCGACCATAGTGGGGCTGTCCATGAACTATCCTAATGTCGATAAAGCCAAAGACATTATAAACAATCTGGTGGTGGCCTACAACCAAGATGCAATCAGCGATAAAAACTCTCAGTCAAAAGAAACGATGAAGTTCATCGAAGGGCGTATTGAGGTAATATCTAGTGAGTTGCAAAGTGTTGAAAATGAGAAGGAAAGGTTTAAAGAAAAAAACCAACTTACAGATATAGGAGTAGAAGCCAAACTTAATTTGGAAACTAGCGCTCAGTCCAGAGCTAAACAGCTTGATATAGATGCTGAGGCGCAGATGGTGGATGGTATGATAGGCTATCTAAATAATAAGGGTGCATATCAGGTGCTGCCGTCAGCAGTAGGACTTACAGATCCTACGGCTTCTGCAGGGATAGAATCTTATAACCGTTTGGTTTTAGAAAGAGATAGATTGTTAGCATCAGCTACGGAAAATCACCCAGCAGTTGTTAATATATCTCAACAGTTAAATGAGCTAAAAGGCTCTATCATGCAGAGTTTGCAAAAGACTAAAACCAATCTAAAAATAGCAAGTTCGGAGCTGCAAATGGAGCAAAACCGAGCAAATGGAAAAATCTCTAAGTTACCGAATATAGAGAAATTATTTAGAAATATAGAAAGACAACAGCAGATTAAAGAGCAGTTGTATCTATTATTACTACAAAAAAGAGAGGAATCAGCCATTTCACTAGCCATCACAGGCGATAAAGCAAGGGTGATAGATGAGGCGTATTCTTCTGATGTGCCAGTGTCTCCTAAAAAGTCTATAATATTGATGGGAGCGCTACTTTTAGGTTTGATAATTCCGTTTGCTTTTATTTACATAAAAGAGCTTTTAAATATCAAGATAAAGACAAAACAAGATGTAGAGAGACTTTCTTCTACGCCTGTTTTAGCGGAGTTGCCGAAAGTAGAAAAAGGTCAGTCCGAGCTAGTAGGAATGAACGATTCTTCTCTGATAGCAGAAGCCTTCCGATTATTGGTTACCAATATGAACTTTATTCTTCCTAAAAAAGACGAAGGAAAGGTGGTTTTTGTGACCTCTACAGTGAATGGAGAAGGGAAAACCTTTACTTCTGTTAATTTAGCTCAGACATTGTCCACGCCTAGAAAGAGAGTGATTTTGATAGGTTCAGATATTAGAAATCCGCAGCTTCAAAGGTATAATAATAAAGCAAGGAAAGGTGTGGCAGGACTTACAGAGTTCCTATATAATGATGAAACTACTATAGAAAGTATCATACATAAATATGCTTCTGATTCTTATTTAGATGTGATTTATTCTGGAAGTATTCCACCAAATCCAGCAGACCTTCTGACGAATGGAAGGTATGAACTTCTATTGGCTGAGTTGAAAAAGAAATATGACTATATTGTCATAGACACAGCACCATTGATGCTTGTGACAGATACATTGTTATTAGCTAATCTAGCAGATGCTACGATCTATATCATGCGTTCTGAATATTCAGAAAAAGCATTGATAGACTTTGCAAATAAGAACATCAGAGAAGGAAAAATCAAAAATGTTGGATTCGTTCTTAATGATGTGGAGAAGAGCAACTTTGGGTATAGAAACAAGTATGGCTATGGCTATTATACCGAAGGAAAAACTTGGTTTGACAGGCTTAAAAATAAAATAAAGCATATCATCAGTAGAAGCAGAAGGTGGTAACAAATGACAACTCATGTATCGGCATGCAATAACGATAATAGATAAGTATAAACAGTATTTCCCTGTAATAGTCAAATTATTAGGGTCGGGATTACTTACTTCATTGGGATTTGTGCTGCTGGCTTCGGGGAAATTTGATTATATATCTAATGAACTGTCTGTCAAGATATTGCTTTTTATTCAGTTTCAAATAATAGGAATTACGATTTCCAAATATGGACTGGATAGTTTGGTTTTTGCAAAGATGATAGGAGATACCAATAGTGTATATGACCCGCTGGAATACATAAAAAAAAAGGGGATTCTATTATCTATTCTGTGTGCAGGTGTTTATGCGATAATGTATGATTATACCTATGCGTTAGTTATTTTCTGCACGATAGTACTTGATGTTTATAGTGTGGTGGCTATTGTCCAGATGAATGTGATGAAACACTATAACTACGCACTTTTTGCTAATATAGCAGCCTATCCTCTTTTTTTTGGAGTTCTTCTTGTCAGTTCGCTTTTCTTTGAATACAGCTATGGGCAAATGATAGCGCTATATGTGGCGTGTATTTTTCTGAGGTTTTTGCTTTCGTGGGTTTTCATTATGAAAAAGAAGAAGGCAGAAAACATGGAACTGATGAAGCTGGAAGTTCCGTTTAGTTTGGGAATTCAGCAGATTTTGAATTTTAGTTTATTTAAAATAGACCAAATCATCATTTCACTTGGAGCTGTTTTAGTGGTCTTTTTTGGAATTGCGAGTCAGGATATTCAGCAAATTTTGTTTTTATCCAAATTCCCAGAGCTGGTTTCAGGAGTTTTGGTTTCGTTGTCATTTTTGTACGCACCGTATTTGATTATAGAAAGCAGGGAAGGGCTGATAGCGGTTTTGAATAAATACAAATGGATTTTGGTGCTTTATGGAGTGGGAATGGCGGTTGCTCTTTGTGTTTATATGCTGATTTGGAATGGCGAAACGGATTTGGATATAGTTTATGCTATTTCTTACCTTATAGTTTCTGTATTGGCAGTTTTTGTGAATATGGTTACATTGGGGTATTTAAAGAAAAACGAAGTAAATATATTGGTTAAAAATCTGGTGATTAGCAGCGGTATAGGAGTGTTTTTTTTGCTGATGGTTCCTTTTTTAGGGATGGGGAAATATATGGTTTGTAGTGTTCCTATACAGATGCTGTTTTTCTTGGTTTTAAGATTACAAAATAAAAAATGAGAATTCCATCTATACATAACGAATTATATGGTCAGACTAACTTACTAGATTTAGTACTAGCGCTTATCTATGTCTTATTTATATTGAGACAATTTTCTGTTTATATTAAAAAAAGTCAAGAATTGGGATTTTTTTCCCTTTTTATGGGGCTTATACATTTTTTCGTGACATTTGTTTCATATAATTTTGTGGTAAATGGTTCAGCAGATGCTAAATATTATTATTGGGAATCTGCAAATATAACAGATTGGGGGCTGTCTTATCTTTCTAATGGAACTACCTTTATTATTTTTTTTAATTACATGCTAGTGCAGTGGTTTCAGCTGTCATTTTTAGGGTGTTTTTTAGTTTTTTCTTTTATTTCTTATTTAGGATGTTTGAAATTATTTAAAATTATTATCAACATCACTGGTGAGAATTATAATAGATGGTATCTCTTACTATTACTTTTAGGGATTCATTTTTGGACTGTTTCTCTTGGGAAAGACTCCCTTATGTTCTATGCTATGTGCAGTTTGTGTTACAATATCTATTTTGATAAACCCAAGAGTCATTACATTTTACCATTGTTATTGATAGGATTTATCAGGTTGCATATTCTTATTTTTGTATTAGTAGGGGGAGGGATCAGCTATGTTTTTACCAATAAAAAGATAAATGCCCAGACCAAATTTATTTTTGCAGGGATTGTTTTAGGGGCGCTATTGTTCCTTGTTCCATTCTTCTTAAAGGAAATGGCAGTGACCAATCTTAGTGATATAGAAGGAAAACTACAAAATTCTATAAATGCCAACGAAGAAGGAGGAGCAGGAGTAAACTTGAAAGACAGTAATTTAATTGTAAAATGGTTCAGTTACATGTTCAGACCTTTTGTTTTTGAAGCTCGAGACCCAATGTTTTTGATTTCTGCTTTGGAAAATTTAGTTTGGCTGTACATCTTTTTCATTATAATCAAAGGTTTGTTTTTTGATAAAATTAAGACAAATTATATCCTGTGGAGTTATATAGGAATCATATTGGCATGTACCCTTCCTTTGGCTTATACGCTTGCTAATTTTGGGATTTCGATGAGACAGAAGATTATGATATTCCCATTTTTCTTAATTTTATTTTTTATTGTAAAAAATTGCAGAAACTCATTCTATGAAAATTCTATTTCTGACCAAATACACGAGTAAAGGTGCCAGCTCTCGCTATCGTTCTTATAACTATAAAAAGTGGTTTGAGAAAGAGGGTGTAGAGGCCTCCTATTCACCGTTGTTTAACGATTTGTATTTCAGATACCTGCATGGTAATGTTCTGATGAAAAACATGGTGGCGCTTTGGTGTATGGTAAAGAGAGTTTTTTATTTGTTTTTCCATGCAAAGAAATACGACCATGTGGTCATAGAATACGAGCTTTTCCCAAAACTCCCACTGGGTTTTGAATTGTTTTTTTTAAAGAAAATAAAATCTTTCAGCCTTGATTTTGATGATAATATTTCTGCAAATTACGCAGGAACGAGTCTGCAGAACAAAATTCCAGAGCTGATGAAATTAGCCAAATTTGTCACTGTGGGAAACCACTGGTATATCTCTGAATTTCAGGGAAAATTGATTTTTCTTCCGACAGTAATAGATTTAGATAAATATCCTCTTTGTGGGCTTCAAAAAGAAGATGATGCTAAGGAAATAGTCTGGATGGGTTCTCCTTCTACGACGAAGCATTTCAAACTGGTGGACAAAGCCCTCGGAAGGCTTTCCGAAAAATATGATTTTACCCTAAAAGTTATCGGTGGAAAAGTAGAACTGGATAAAAGAATTAAAACTAAATTTGAGGATTGGAATGCTCAAACAGAAAATAAAGACTTGGCCGAGAGTACCATAGGCATCATGCCCTTGGAAAACAGCTATTGGGAAATGGGAAAATGTGGTTTTAAACTTATCCAATACATGGCGAGCGGCATTCCTGTGGTGGCATCTCCACTGCCTGCGAATAGGGACATTGTGACCAGTGATGTAGGTTTCACAGCGGAGAGCGAGGATGAATGGTATGAAAAATTGTCCCTTCTGCTGGAGAGTTTTGAACTCCGCCAAAAAATGGGACAATCAGGGAGGAAAAGAGCCGAAGAGAGCTATTCTTACCAAGTTTGGGGCAAAAAATATGTAGAACTATTAAAAAACAATATATAGATTATGTGTGGTATCAATGGACTAGTGTATAGAAATGCGGAAAATACAGATGTTCAGAGAATTATAGAAAAAATGAACCAAAAAATCATTCATCGCGGGCCTGATGAAGATGGTTTTTTCGTGGAACATTTGGAAGACAAAACGATAGCTTTCGCTATAAGAAGGCTTTCCATCGTTGATTTATCCACTGGGAAACAACCGATTTTTACCGAAGATAAGAGCAAAGTCATTGTTTTTAATGGTCAGATTTACAACTCCGAAGAACTGAAAAAAACGCTCGTTCAGAAAGGTTTCGCTTTTCATACTTCTTCTCCTGCGGAAGTTGTGCTGAAACTCTATGAATGTTTTGGTTTAGAGTCTTTTAAGATGCTAGACGGCGTGTTTGCTTTTTCTATTTATGATAAAATTTTGGGCAAAATTTTCATCGCTCGGGATTTTTTCGGTGACAAGCCACTGCATTATCAGCATTCTGAAAAAGGCCTAATCTGGGCATCGGAGCTGAAATCCATTATTTCCGTTTTGGATAAAAAACCAGAAATTGACAACACGGGGCTGAATCTCTATTTTCAGCTGACCTATATCCCTGCACCTTTTACTATATATAAGGGAATCAGCAAGTTAGAGCCCAATAGTTTCATTGAATATGATGTAAATATTAATGCGCTTAAAATTCATGAAATTCATTCGGAAAAGATTGAAAAACAGCAAATTAGTTTTGATGAAGCCAAGAAAAATGCCAGAAAATTAGTTGAAGAAAGTGTGAGCTCTCGCAGTGTTTCGGATGTTTCGCTGGGGGCTTTCCTGTCGGGAGGAGTGGACTCTTCTATTATAAGTCTCTGTCTATCAAAACAATCCGATAGTAAAATAGATACTTTTTCCATTGGTTTTGATAAAAAATCTTTTGATGAAACCGAAAAATCAAGGCTTGTAGCGAATCTTATCGGCAGTAACCACCATGAATTCGTGATTTCCGAGAAGGATTTGACTTCCCATTTGGATGAAATTTTGCTGAATTTTAATGAGCCTTTTGCGGATTCATCAGCTCTTCCGAGTTATATAGTTGCTTCTAAAACAGCTGATTATGTGAAAGTTGCCCTTACAGGAGATGGCGGTGATGAGGTTTTCGGAGGGTATAATAAATATTTAATCGGAGGGATTAACCAAAAATATACAAGTCTGGTTCCCAGATTCTTACACCAAAGCGTACTGAAAGTAGCAAACGCTTTGACTAAACAAAAAGGAGATGAGCGAGGACTAAAATTTAAAGTTAGAAAGGCTTTAAACTCAATAGATTATGACCATTCCTTTTTTTATAACATTATAAAATTAGGCTTCACGGACAAGGAAATGTCCATTTATCTCAATGAAAAAGACAGAGTCAAAAATCCTTTGGCGTATTATCAGCAAAGAATCCCAAATCCTAAAAATCTCACAGATTTTAGAAATGTAGACAAAATGATAAGTTTAGAAGGGGATATGATTGTAAAAGTGGATAGAACAAGTATGCTGGCTTCTATGGAATGCAGGGCTCCGTTTTTGACCAGAGAGATTTGGAATTACACCCTGAGCCTTCCAGATGAGTATCTGCTGAAAGGAAATAACAAGAAAATGATTCTGAAAAAAGCTTTTGAAAACGAATTTCCAGAACAGTTTTTGGAAAAATCCAAAAAAGGCTTCGGAGTTCCTGTTGGAGACTGGCTGAGACAAGGGATGAGAAACGAACTTCTGAGCTATATAGATGATAAATTTCTTGAAGAGCAGAATATATTTGATACTCAGAATATTAAAAAAATAGTTCTCAACCACCTAAATTCTGTGGAGGACAATTCCTTTAAAATCTGGACTTTTTATTGTTTCCAAAAGTGGTATAAAAACACATATTTAGCAACCAAATAGAAATAAAATATTTTGAAAAAACTCATTCGTATAACCACCGTTCCGCTTTCTTTAAAAGTACTTTTAAAGGGGCAGTTGCGGTTTATGGCTTCTAATGGATTTGATGTGAAAGGGGTTTCTTCCGAAGGGAAGGAACTGCAAAAAGTTGTTGAAAATGAAGGGATTGTGATGAAGGTTGTCAATATGTCCCGCAAGATAACGCCGTTTCAGGATTTGAAATCGCTCTGGGAAATGTGGAATTTTTTGAGAAAAGAAAAACCACAGATAGTCCACACCCATACGCCCAAAGCAGGAATTATAGGAATGCTGGCAGCGAGATTAGCAGGAGTGCCGCATCGTCTGCATACCGTAGCGGGACTGCCTTTGATGGAGGCTACAGGAACTAAAAGAAAAATTCTAAATTTTGTGGAAAAGCTCACATACAGCTCTGCTACAAGGGTTTATCCCAATTCCAAAGGCTTGTATGATTTTATTTTGCAAAACAATTTTACTCAAAGTAATAAACTGAAAATCATAGGTAATGGTTCTTCTAATGGAATAAATACTACATTTTTTAGTTCAGACCAAGTGTCTGAAACAGAAAGGGTTACGCTTAGGGAGAAATTGAACATTCAGCCAGATGATTTTGTGTTTGTGTTTGTGGGAAGAATTGTCAGCGATAAAGGAATAAATGAACTGATAAAAGCTTTTTCCCAGCTTCAGACAGCAGAAAATAATGAACCAACAGGCATAAAACTTCTTTTGGTGGGAGGTTTGGAGAGTGATTTAGACCCTTTAAACCCTGAAACTTTGGCTGAAATAAATCAAAATAAAGATATCATTTCTGTGGGCTTTCAGCAGGATGTTCGTCCATTTTTTGCTATTTCTGATGCACTAGTTTTTCCAAGTTATCGCGAGGGATTTCCTAATGTGGTCATGCAGGCAGGAGCCATGGGGCTGCCGAGCATAGTTTCTGATATCAATGGGTGTAACGAAATCATTGTAGAAGGAGAAAACGGGCTGATCATTCCGTCTAAAAATGTAGAAAAATTAAAAGAAAAAATGCTAACTTTGGCAAGAGACAAAAATTTATATATTAAATTGAAAGAAAACAGCCGCAGAATGATAGAAAATAGGTATGAGCAGTCTGTGGTTTGGAAAGCTCTTTTGGAGGAGTATGAAGGTCTGTTACAAAGTGTTTAAAGTCAGTTTTTGATATGTATAAAAATTTTATTAAACCTGCTATAGATTTCGTGCTTGCACTTGTAGGATTTTTATTCTTAAGTCCTATTTTCGTGCTGGTTACGATAGGTTTATTTTTTGCCAATGATGGGAAGCCGTTCTTTTTTCAGCTTCGTCCAGGGAAGAATGGGAAGATTTTTAAAATCATCAAATTTAAAACCATGACTGACAAAAAGGACGAAAACGGAAACCTCCTGCCAGATGCAGACAGACTCACCAAGATAGGCAGTTTTGTCCGTAAGACTTCTTTGGATGAAATTCCACAACTGCTGAATGTCATTAAGGGAGATATGTCTCTTGTTGGGCCAAGACCGCTTTTACCGCAGTATTTGGAACTTTATAATGATTTTCAGCGCCGAAGAAATGAGGTCAAGCCAGGCATCACGGGATGGGCTCAGGTCAATGGGCGTAATAGCATAAGCTGGGAAAAGAAATTTGAATATGATGTTTGGTATGTCGATAATGTGAGTTTTTTATTAGATATTAAAATACTGATAATGACTGTTTTAAAGGTGGTAAAATCAGAAGGAATCAATGAACAGGGACAGGCTACATCAGAGGAATTTAAAGGAAATACGAGATGATATTATTTGGAGCAAGCGGACACGCAAAAGTAATTATAGATATTTTGGAAGGAAATGGTGTGAAGGTGGAGAAAATATACGATGACAATCCCAGAACAGATAATATTTTCGGTATCGGTGTGGAGCACAGCAGTCGTCAGATAGGAGAAAATAAAGCAGCCATCATTTCTGTGGGAAACAATACCAATAGAAAAAAAATTTCCGAGAAATATAAGTTTCAGTATCAAATCGCCGTTCATAAGACAGCTGCCATTTCGGTTCATTCCAAAATAGGAGAAGGGACAGTGATAATGGCAAATGTAGCAGTCAATCCGAGTGTAGAAATAGGGAAACACTGCATCATCAATACTGGTGCGGTTTTGGAGCATGATTGTAAAATTTCGGATTTTGCACACATCTCGCCCAATGCAGCTTTGGCAGGAAATGTAGAAGTGGGAGAGGGAACGCATGTGGGAATTGGAGCTTCTGTTATTCAGGGAGTTAAGATAGGGGAATGGGCTACGATAGGAGCAGGAGCAGTGGTCATAAAGGATGTTCCTGATTTTGCAGTAGTTGTGGGCAGTCCAGCAAGAATAATAAAGTATAATAATTAGTAAAATAGATAGTTATGAAACCTAAAATATGGCTTTCCTCTCCGCATATGGGAGGGAGTGAACTAAAATACATTAACGAAGCATTTGACCAAAACTGGGTAGCGCCTCTGGGTCCGAATGTGAATAATTTTGAAACTGATTTAGAACAATATCTTTCTGAAAATGTGAAAGTTGCAGCGGTTTCGGCAGGAACGGCGGCTCTGCATTTGGCGCTTGTTATTTTAGGAGTAAAGGCAGGAGATGAGGTTATTTGCCAAAGTTTTACATTTGCGGCATCGGCAAATCCTATTGTTTATCAAGGAGCTACGCCTGTTTTTGTGGATTCTGAGCCTGAAACATGGAATATGTGTCCTATAGCTTTGGAAACAGCCATTAAAGATAGAATTGCCAAAGGAAAAAAGCCCAAAGCCGTCATAGTGGTTCATCTGTATGGAATGCCTGCAAAAATGGATGAAATCATAGAAGTAGCCAGCCGATATGAAATTCCAGTGGTAGAAGATGCAGCGGAGGCTCTCGGAAGCTCATACAAAGGGAAAAAGTGTGGGACTTTTGGAGAAATATCTTTTTTAAGTTTTAATGGAAACAAAATAATAACCACTTCTGGAGGAGGAGCGCTGGTATGCAAAACGCAGGAGCACAAGGATAAAGCGGTTTTTTTTTCCACTCAGGCAAGAGACAATGCGCCTCATTATCAGCATTCACAGATAGGCTATAACTATAGAATGAGCAATATCTCAGCGGGAATAGGGCGTGGGCAGATGGAAGTTTTGGATTTGAGGATTTCTCAGCGCCGTAAAAATCATGATTTCTATCAAGAAATATTTAAGGATATAGATGGAATTGAGTTATTTACAGAGCCAAATTCAGACTTTTTCTCTAATCACTGGCTTTCTGCTATTACAATAGATGCGCAGAAAACAGGTTTTGACAGAGAGCAACTTCGGTTGAAACTACAAGAAGAAAATATAGAAAGCCGTCCGCTTTGGAAGCCGATGCATCTGCAGCCTGTCTTTGCTGATGCGCCATATTATGGAGGAAATGTAGCCGAAAATTTATTTAATAATGGACTTTGCCTGCCTTCTGGGTCTAATTTGACAACTGAAGATTTGGAGAGAATGAAAAATGTAATTGAGAACATGTTATGAAAGTAAAATCAACGCCACTTAAAAACTGCTATATCATAGAACCTACTGTTTTTGAAGATGACAGAGGGTATTTTTATGAAAAATTTAATGAACAAAAATTCGAGCAATTGACAGGGATGAACGGGCATTTCGTTCAGGATAATGTTTCCAAATCCTCTTACGGAGTTCTTCGCGGACTGCATTTGCAGAAAGGAGATATGGCACAGGCAAAGCTAGTGTCTTGCTTGGAGGGAAGAGTCTGGGATGTTGCGGTAGATTTGCGTGAAGATTCGCCTACTTTTGGGCAGTGGTTTGGAGTGGAGCTTAGCGCCGAAAACAGGTTACAGTTCTACATTCCGAGAGGTTTTGCTCATGGATTTTCGGTGCTGAGCCCGACTGCAGTTTTTACTTATAAATGTGATAATTTTTATAATAAAGAATCTGAAGGCGGTATCATTTGGAATGATGCAGAGCTGAACATAGACTGGAAACTTCCAATATCTGATATCATTTTATCCGAAAAAGATAAAGTGCAGAAAACCTTCCAAGAAAAGGATTTTTAAACCATAAAATGAACAATATAATAAAATTGAGAGGCTTAATTTCACTCAACTTTTTGATTTTCTTCCTGCCGTTTTTAAAGATGTGTTCTGGCGTGGAGAAGAAATCAGAAGTCGCGGCTGAAGCGGCTATTTCGATGCAGAATAATACAGAAGCCCAATCAGACACTCTTGTATTGGACACTTTGGAAGAAAGCCAAACACTCTCTAAACTAGTGCCTATTCTGGATAATCAGGGTATAGTGTATAACTTCTATGAAGCGGTTTATTTTAATTTTGAAACGGACATGATAGAGGATTTTGAGTTTTCTCCTTTTATATGTTATCCGCTCGTATTATTTTTAGTAATATTAATGTTCATAGGTTCAATATTTAATAAAACTATGTTAATAAGGACTTTGTCTATTATTAACATAGTTTTGTTGTTAGGTTCAGTGGTGTGGTTTTATTTTTTGGAAATTATAGAAAATATTAACCAGCTGAGAATCGGTTTTTATTTGATAATATTAAACATGTTACTCATCTTTGTCCTTTCAAATCAAAAACAAAAAACTTAGTTCACAGCGTTTAAGTCCTGAGCAATCAGCCAGCCTTCGCTCCAGCACGCTTGAAAGTTGAACCCGCCAGTAACCGCATCGATGTTGAGAACCTCGCCAGAGATGTAGAAATTGGGTAGTTTTTTGCTTTTCATGGTTTTAAAATCCATCTCCTTGAGATCCACACCGCCCGCTGTGACAAACTCCTCTTTGAAAGTGCTTTTTCCTGTTACATTCATTCGGCAGCAGCACAGATTTTCTATGATTTTCTGCATTTCTTTGTTGTTGATATTGGCTAATTGTTTGGTTGTGTCAATTCCAGAAACGAATAAAATTCTATTCCAAAAACGATTGGTAATATCAAAAATTTTGGCCTGACCGATGGATTTTTTCGGTTCTTTTTCTTTGAAATTTCTAAATATTTCCAAAGTGTCTTCTGAAGCCGTTCCGATAAAATTAACGATGATTTCAAACTGGTATTTTAGAGCCGCAAGTTCTCTCGCTCCCCATGCCGATAGTTTTAGGATTGCAGGGCCGCTCAGTCCCCAGTGGGTAATGAGCAGAGAGCCGGATTCTTCTAAATTCAGCTTTGGAATTTCTATATTTACATACTGAAAACTCGTTCCCATGAGGTCTTTCAGGATTTCATTTTTAATGTTAAATGTAAATAAAGACGGAACAGGCGTGATAATTTGATGCCCCAGTTTTTCTAGTATTTTAAATGCTTTCGGCGAACTTCCTGTGCTGAATACCACATAATCCGCAAAATAATTTTGGTCTGTGGTATGGATTTTATATCCGTTTTCCTGCGGCAGAATCTCGGTAACGGTCTGTTTGGTAAGAATTTTTACATTTCTCTTTCTGCATCCATTGACCAGACAGTCTATGATGCTTTGTGAAGAGTTGCTTTCAGGGAAAATTCGGTTATCATCTTCTATTTTGAGGGCTACGCCGTGTTCTTCGTACCAATTCATGGTGTCCCCAGGCTGGAATTTTGTAAACACGCTGAGGAGTTCTTTGTTTCCACGAGGGTAGAATTGCACAAGTTCTCTCGGGTCAAAACAGGCGTGGGAAACATTGCATCTGCCGCCGCCTGAGATTTTTACTTTTTGTAGGACATCAGAATTTTGTTCCAAAATAGTGACATCGTACAGTTTAGTATCAATATTTGCAGCGGTAAAAAATCCAGAAGCGCCTCCACCGATGATGATTACTTTTTTCATAATTCAAAAGAAAAACCTTCAACATTTTCTTTTTTTAGAGTAATGCTGAAGGTTGATTTATAAATAATTAAAATTATTTTTTGTTGTTTTTCTGTTGTTTTTGTTGCTCTTTCTGCTGTTCCTTCTTCTGTTCTTGTGCTTGTTCCATCAACTCACGCATTTTTCTTTGGAAACGCCCTTCTTTAGCAGGTTTAGCTTTGTTTTCCTGAATTTGAGCGTGAATTTTCTTTTCATCAATGATAAAGTTCTTGATAACAAGTACAATTACGATATTCAGAGCATTTGATACAAAATAGTACCAAGAAAGCCCAGATGCAGCAGAGTTCAAGAAGAACATGAATGTAACAGGGAAAATGTACATCAGAGGTCGCATGTCTGGCATTCCTTCTTGTCTTGGTGCCTGCATGTTTCCAGAAGTCATGATAGTGTAGATTAAAATAACCACCGTACATGCCACCGCGAAAATACTCAAATGGTCTATTCCAAGGAAGTTAGATGGAATCTTGATGATATCATCATATGAAGATAAATCCTCTACGAACCAGAAACTCTTGCCTCGGAAATCGATATAATTCGGGAAGAAACGGAATAGCGCATAGAAAATAGGCACCTGCATAAGGGCTGGGATACATCCCGCCAGCTGATTGACTCCCGCATTTCTATACACCGCCAATACTTCCTGTTGTTTTTTCAGTGGGTCAGCATCTTTGTATTTTTCGTTTACAGCATCTACTTCAGGTCGGATTACTCTCATCATAGCGCTCAGCTTGTGCTGTTTGAACATGATAGGCGAGAGGATAAGTTTAACCATAATGGTCAGCACTAAAATAGCCCAACCAGCCGTAAGTCCTAAATGATTTTGAATAAATTCATAAATAGGGATAAAGAACCAAACATTGATAGTTCTGATGAATGACCAACCGAGTGGCAAGATTCTATCAAAGTTTTTATCATAGCTTTCAAGTAAATCCAAATCTAGCGGCATGAAATACCAAGAGAAACTTTCGTTAAACTCCTTATTTCCAGAAAGATTTACTTCAGATTTATAGTTGAAAGTTTTTAGATAATCGCCTTTGTCCACTGGTTCTTGGCTTCCTGTAGACTGTGTAAGTCCATTTTTAGCCTCGAAAACAGCCGTGAAGAACTGGCTTTTCACACCGATCCAGTCTAGTGTCTCTTCGGTTTCCTCCATTTCTCCTCTTCCATCATAATCATAGCTGGAATAGTTGTCAAATGAATAAACAAACTCTGTGTAGCCCTGCTGTTGTGTTCTTCCTTTTTCTGTAGCCAAAGCCTGATAATCCCAAGAAAACTGAGCTTTGTTGTCATTAGTTACTTTAGAAAGCCCTTCTGTTTTTACTTGAAAATCAACTTTGTAGTTTTTTTGTAAAGTATAGATAAACTGAATTGTAGCAGACTCCAGCTGTCCGTGTAGAGTTATTACATTACCATTTACTGTTGGAGTAAAGTTTAAATCTTTGGTGCTTACTAATTTACCAGCTTTGTCTTTAAAAGTAAATCCGTAGTTTGAGTTCTCGTTATTGAATAAATACAGAGGTTTATTTTTGTCTGTTTTGTCATAAGAGTTGTACTGGTTCATTCTTACCGAAGAAATCTGCCCGCCAAGGTTAGAAATTTCCAAAGTAAGTTCATCATTTTTGAGAACGGATTTTTCTCCATTATGAGAGGCAACTGCTTTTACAATTTTTTCACTTTGTTCGGTTTTAACTTGTTGTTCAGCCTGTTTTTTCTTGTCTTCTTTATTAAAATACTGGAAGAAAAGCAATACCGCCAAAATAAATCCAGCAAAGACAACCATATTGATAAACTGGCTTCTTTCAAATCCTCTGTTACTATTCTGCATTTTTTTAGTTTAAAAAATTATTGCCGACAAAGATAAACAAAAATTAGTGAAAAGATTTATTTCATTAGAAAATAAGTTGTGATTTTTATTATAAATAAAATGATAAATAAACCCTTTTAACTCGTAAGTTAAAAGGGCTATTGATAAATAAAATTATTTTTTATGCTTTACAGATGCTTTTATAAAAGCAATGAACAGCGGATGTGGAGATGCCACTGTACTTTTGTACTCTGGATGGTACTGCACGCCCACATAGAAAGGATGGTCTTTGAGTTCCACTACTTCTACGAGACGGGTTTCAGGGTTGAAACCAGAAGGGATAAGTCCCTTTTTCTCGTAATCCTCTATGTAGTCATTGTTAAATTCATATCTGTGTCTATGTCTTTCCGAAATCAGCTCTGCATTGTAGATTTCGGCGATTTTGGTGTTTGGTTTTAGTTCGCATTTCCAAGCACCCAGACGCATAGTTCCGCCTTTGTCTATTACATCTTTTTGCTCCTCCATCAGGCTGATAACAGGGTAAGGCGAGTTGTCATCAAACTCCATACTATTCGCCTTTTCAAATCCTAATACATTTCTCGCAAATTCTATCGTGACAATCTGCATTCCGAGACAAATTCCTAATAATGGAATTTTGTTTTCTCGAGCGTATTTTGCAGCGGTTATTTTCCCTTCTATTCCTCTGTCGCCAAAACCAGGAGCGATGAGAATACCATCTAAATCTTTTAGATAATCTTCTGCATTTCCGTTTTCTAGGTCACCGCTGTAGATCCATTTTAGCTTCACATCTATTTCCTCTGATGCTCCTGCGTGGATGAAAGCCTCGGCTATGGATTTGTATGAATCCTGCAAAGAAACATATTTACCGACAAGTCCTATTTCTACGGATTTCTTAGGATTTTTATATTTTTTAAGAAAATTTTGCCAGTTTTTTAGGTTGGGTTCTTTGTCGTAAGGAAGCCCCAATCCTTTAAGAACCACTTGGTCAAAATTCTGCTGATGCAGTTCTATAGGAACGCGGTATATAGTGTCTACATCTTTGCATTCCACTACATTTTCTATGGCTACATTACAGAACTGAGCAAGTTTAGACTTGATGTCTTTGGTAATGGTATGTTCGGTTCTACACACTAAAACATCAGCCTGAACGCCGCTTTCCATCAATGCTTTTACAGAGTGCTGAGAAGGCTTGGTTTTTAATTCGCCACTTGAAGCCAAGTAAGGCAGTAAAGTAAGGTGAATCACCATAGAGTTTTTTTCTCCCAGCTCCCATTTCAGCTGACGAACAGACTCTATGTAAGGCAAAGACTCTATGTCTCCCACAGTTCCGCCTATTTCAGTGATGATGATATCATAGCCTTCATTAGAAAGAATTTTTATTCTTCTCTTTATCTCATTGGTAATGTGTGGGATTACCTGCACGGTTTTTCCTAGGAAGTCACCTTTTCGCTCTTTTTCTATTACGGTTTGGTAGATTCTTCCTGTGGTTACATTGTTATTTTGGCTGGTATTGGTATCCAGAAATCTCTCATAGTGTCCCAAGTCTAGGTCTGTCTCTGCGCCATCTTCGGTCACATAGCATTCGCCGTGTTCATATGGGTTTAGTGTCCCTGGGTCGATGTTGATATAAGGGTCTAATTTCTGTATGGTAACTTTAAATCCTCTGGCTTTCAGTAGCATACCTAGGGAAGCGGAAACGATTCCTTTTCCTAATGATGATGTTACACCTCCTGTTACGAAGATGTATTTGGTATTGTTTTTAGACATTCGTTTAGGTTTGTGCAAAGTTAAAATAAAACGCCATATTATGCAAGAAACAAAATATTAAAGAGGATTTAGCTCCAATAGAATTTTTGGATAATTTGTTGTTTCTTACGATCGATGGAGAGTTTTATTTCATCTTCACCATATGTTAAATAGTTGTATCCACAGACTTTTCCGACCAATTCATCGCTTCGGTTAGTTATGCTAGTTTTACTAAGGCTGATTACAGGCTTATTCACTTGGTCATTGAGTCCATAGTATCCATAATCACGGATGAAAAGACCGGTTTCCAAATATTTATCACGGGTGATCCAGTAGCTCAGTAGCATATCAGCATACATATAGAGGTCATGGGAGATTTTTCTTCGTTTTATTCTCATTTTTTTCCAAATGGCTATCCCTTGCTTCTTCCCATGAGTGGTTCTTTAGATACTCGGATTTATGCTTGTTGTAGTCTTCTTCTATGGAGGCGTACCATTCTAAAAGTGGAGCTGTTTCTTCCATATTGATTACGGAATTATCAAATTGATAATGAGTACCATCCCAGTCAAATCTAATGAAATCCCATTCGAATCTCTCGCCATCTTTGATGAGATAAGGATAAGCATCACCCAAAACTGAAATAAAATGCACCTTACCTTCTTTTTTGTCCATGTCTTCTCCCAAATCTATGGTAACCAGTGGGAAAAATATAGTTTTGTAAATGGGCAATGGATTGCTAAAAACTTCTTCTATTGTGGGAAATAATTTCATTACTTTTCATGTTAAAATTTTGGTTTTAATGTTACAAATATACAGCTTTTAGCCAAAAAAATAGAAAAAAACAAATGGCATCATAGAAAATATTTTTATTCTCAAAATGAGTAAAATCCATATCTTTGAGGCTTATTTTTAAAATTAAATGAAGAAAAGACTTTTTTCTGTGGTAGGGCCTACGGGAATTGGTAAAACGAAACTAGCAATCGCGGTGGCGAAATATTTTGGAACCGAAATTGTATCCTGTGATGCGCGCCAGTTTTTTGCGGAAATGCCCATTGGCACGGCTGCACCGACAGAAGATGAACTTGCCCAAGTAAAACACCATTTCATAGGAAACCTCAGTGTGGTGGATGAATATTCCATCGGGCAGTATGAAAAAGATGCCTTGGAAAAATTAGAACAGCTCTTTCAAAAGTATGATAATGTAGTGCTGGTGGGCGGTTCGGGAATGTATGAAAAGGCGGTTGCAGAGGGATTGAACAATCTTCCAGAATCCAATCCAGAAAATCAGAAAAAATTAGAAAAGCTTTTCAGCGAGGGTGGAATAGAAGCCTTGCAAAAACTTTTGAAAGAATCGGATAGTGTTTATTATCAGATAGTTGATAAAGAAAATCCGCGCCGACTGATGAGGGCTTTGGATATTATCTGGCAGACAGGAAAAACTTACACGGAAAATATTGAAAATCCGTTGGTTAAAAGAGATTTTGATGTTGTCAGAATTGGGATTTCTGCGGACAGAGAGATTGTCTATGACCGAATTAACCGAAGGGTGGATTTGATGGTGCAGAATGGGCTTTTGGAAGAAGCGAAAAATCTTATTCCTTATAAAGACAAAACAGCCCTGCAGACAGTGGGTTATACAGAATTATTCAAATATTTTTCAGGCGAGTGGGAGCTGGATTTTGCGATTTCAGAAATAAAGAAAAATTCCCGAAGATACGCCAAAAGACAGCTTACATGGCTTAGAAAACTAGAAAATATCCATTGGATAAAATATGACTATACACAGGAAGAATTAGAAAAATTATTAGAAATTATCAAAAAATGAAAAACTTTTTAAAGAAACAATGGAGTAATATCCTATTTGGCGGGTTTATATTGGCATTTTTCTTTGTGCCAGGTGTTCGTGAGTCTATCCAAAGACTTTTCTTGATGAAGCCTTCTTTGGAGGCGTCGCAGAGTATAGGAACGCTCTCAGAATCAGAATATAATGTAGAATTAAAGGGAATAAATGTTCCAGATGCCAATTTGTCCGACTTCAAAGGAAAACCTGTTTTTCTCAATTTTTGGGGAAGCTGGTGTCCGCCTTGTAGAGCCGAATTTCCTACTATCCAAAGCCTTTACGAGGGCAAAAAAGGTAAAATAGAATTTATTCTCATTGCCATGCAGGATGAGGAACAGAAAGTGAGAGATTTTATCAAGAAAAATGGCTATATTACACCTGTCTATCTGCTGAAAGAGCCTCTTAGCGAGAAGTTTAGTATAGATGTTTTTCCTACGACTTTCATCATTGGGAAGGATGGACAGATACTCAAAAAAGATGAAGGAGCGGCCGACTGGAATAGTCAAGCGGTTCATAGTTTTATAGATAAATTATAATTTTGGCAAGAGTTTTGCTGCTTTTATTAAAAAAATATTTATAAAAATGAAAAAAATTAAG
>CALAEK010000044.1 GCA_937890925.1 uncultured Riemerella sp. | reverse complement strand
TTAAAAGTTCATCTATTTTTGTTAGCATTTTCTGTTTTTATTTAGGTCGACAAAAGTACAATTTTTTTAGTTTTTAAACAAAATAAAAACCTGTCTAATGATATAGACAGGCTAACATATAAAATTAAAAAAATGAAAAAATTATTTTTTGTTAAAAGCTTTTATAGCAACTTGTAGAGTGAATTCATTTTTTATAATGCCGTCTTTCACTGGCAGCTGGAATTTCACTCCGAATTCCGTTCTGTCTATATCCGTAGGCTCAGTGTATATGCTGACCTGCTCGGTATCTACTTTTACATTGGCATTAAAACTCACAGCCTTTGTAATTCCTTTTATTGTCAAATTTCCTTCAATAACGGAGTTGTAATCTCCATGTTCTGAGGGAGTTACTTTTGTGATTTCAAATGTAGCCGTAGGAAACTGCTCTACATCAAAGAAATCAGAGTTTTTGAGGTGATTATCAAGCTTTGCAGCGAGTTCTTTATCCTCTATATCTGTGGTTGTGATGGATTTGGTATCGATTACTAATTTCCCAGAAACCAATTTTCCATCCTTTACATTGATATTTCCCTCTGAAAAATCCATCGTCCCAAAGTGGCTGGTGTTTTCAGATTTAAAGATTTTGTAACCTTTCCAGTCGATGTTACTCTGTTCTTTGTTTATTGTAAAGGTTTGATAATCAGCTACTGATTCCTCTTTTACAGGCTCGTTTTTTACTGTTTCTTTTTCCTTTTTACAAGAAACACTAATTCCCGCCAAGGCGATGCATAGAAAGTAAACTAAATATTTTTTCATTTTATGCTTTCTTCACAAATTCAGATTTTAGTCCCATTGCTCCAAAACCATCTATTTTGCAGTCGATATTGTGGTCGCTGTCAAAATTTAAACGGATATTTTTTACTTTCGTTCCTGCCTTTATAGGTTTAGGAGCGCCTTTCACAGGAAGGTCTTTTACAATCACTACAGTGTCGCCATTTTGGAGTTCGTTTCCATTGGCATCTAGGATTTTATCACCGCTATTAGCAGATTCTTCTGCTGGGTTCCATTCATGAAAGCACTGAGAACATGCCATCAAATCACCATTTTCATAAGTAAATTCGGAACTACAAGCAGGGCAGATAATAGTATCACTCATTATATTTATTCGTTTAAAAATTTGACTGCAAAGATAAAAAATATAACTACGCTAAACAATCACAAACATAATTATTGTACAAAAAAGTAAGCTGTCTGAGACAACTTACTTATTTTCTTTATACCTTTTATCAGGTGTTCCGTCTTTTTTCAGCTTTTTATTGGCTTTGTATCTTCTGTCAGGCGTCCCATCTTTTTTTAGTTTTTGCGAAGAGTGGGAGTAGGTATTTTTTTGTTTGGAGTGGTGTTTCTTTTTGGTCTCTTTCTTTACTCCTTGACTGTGCGAAGCTTTGCTTTGTGCTGTTCCCAGAGTGAAACTAAACACCAAAAACAGTAATGTAACTAAGTTTTTCATAATAGGGTAATTTATTGTAATTAAAGTTTTTTCGAATCTAAAACTATGCCATGAACTAAAAATTCACATTGCATTTTTCATCATTGTTTTCTTGGGTTTTTCCGTGTCGTGTCGGGTGTCCTTTTTCATCCAGCGCGACCATAACTATTTTATCAATGGTAATGATGGTTTGGCAGGTCATGGTATTTCTCACTTTACAAGACAAAGTCAGTGAGCTGTTCCCGAATTTTATCGCTTGGATGCCTATCTCGATGATATCGCCTTGTTTAGCCGAACTCACGAAGTTGATTTCGGACATAGATTTGGTGACTACTCTCGGATTTTCCAGCTGCATGATAGCGTACAGCGCAGCCTCTTCATCTATCCATTCTAAAAGTCTTCCGCCAAAAAGTGAGTGATTTGGGTTCAAATCCTCTGGTTTTACCCATTTTCTCGTATGATAATTCATTTTTTTAATTTAATTTTTCTAAAATTTTTTCTAAATCCTCTTCATTTCTATTGTTAAAAACCATAAAATCAGCTCGTTTTTGTTTTTCGGATTCGGGCATTTGTTTTTCTATTATTTTTTTTATTTCGCTTTCGGTTTTCCCATCTCTCTGCATCACTCTTTTTATTCTGATATTTTCATCAGCGGTTATAAGCAGGGATTTGTAGCATTCTTTATCCAAATTCAGTTCAAATAAAAGAGCCGTTTCCTTGAAAGCTATTTTTTTCTGCTGGGCAGCTGTCCATCTCTCAAAGTCCTCTTTTACAGCGGGATGAATGATGGAGTTGAGCGCTTGTCTTTTTTCATCATTATTGAAAATCTGCTCTGCTACCCATTTTCTGTTGTAGTTTCCCTCTGCATCATACGCCTCACTTCCTAAAAGTTCTATAATGTTCTTTTTCAAGGTTTTATCATCGTTTACGATTTCTTTTGCTCTGATGTCAGAATAATAAACGGGAAAACCCAATTTCTCTAGAAACTTCGCTGCGGTGGTCTTTCCAGAACCTATTCCGCCTGTGAGACCTATGATTTTCGTTTTTTGGCTCATTTTTTAGTATCCAAAAACATCATTAAAGCTGAAAGTTTCATCGATTCGGACTCCTTTTTCAGTCATTTTAAGTGAAGCAAGTTCATTCACTGCATCATGCTCGAAAAACAGCAGATATTCATTATCCACGCATTGTTTTAGGAATTTTTCTTTTTCCTCCAAAGTTACCAGCGGACGAACATCATAGCTTGGAACATAGATAAGCGGAACATGCCCTGCCGTAGGCACTAAATCAGCTGCGTAGATGATGGTTTTGTCTTGATATTTTAGTACGGGAAGCATCTGTTTTTCCGTGTGTCCATCTACGAAAATTACATCCATTTTCAGGTCTGGAGCAAAGCCGTAATTCCCAGTTTTAGGCAGGTCTAAAAATCTGAGCTGACCACTTTCTTCCAGTGGGAAAATATTTTCTTTCAGGAAACTTGGTTTTTCGCGAGGATTGGGATTTGTCGCCCATTCCCAGTGGTTTTTATTAGTCCAAAATTCAGCATTTTTGAAGGCTGGCTGGTATCCTGTACGGCTGTTATTCCACTCCACAGCACCGCCGCAGTGGTCAAAATGCAAGTGGGTAAGAAACACATCCGTAATGTCTTCTCTCACAAAGCCATATTTAGCCAAACCTTTATCTAAACTATCATCCCCAAATAGAGAATAATGCCCGAAAAATTTTTCATCCTGTTTGTTCCCCAGTCCGCAGTCCACTAAAATAAGTTTTTTCCCATCC
>CALAEK010000043.1 GCA_937890925.1 uncultured Riemerella sp. | reverse complement strand
AAAGACAGGGATTTAGGAATACTTGCGCAGATGGCTCCTATTATTTTAGCTAAAAAACTGGCAATGGGTTCATGGCTGGATTTTGTAGAGAAATATGGTATACCGCCATTATTCATTACTACCGACAGAGAAGATGAAAAACGAGGGCAGGAACTTTGGGATATGGCAGTATCCTTTAAGGCAGCTAATTTTATGATAGGAAGAGGAGCAGAAAAATTTGAAATTCCTAATGTTACTACTAATAATGCAGAAGCTGTTTTTGACAGCCTGATAGAGCGTGCCAATTCGGAAATGTCCAAAAGAATTTTAGGAGGGACAGGGCTGACAGATGAAAAAGGCTTTGTGGGTTCGGTAGAAATTCAGTTCCAGTTAGCAAAAGACAGATTTGAGAGTGACAAGCTTTTTTTACAAAACCTTATCAATCAGCAGTTAATTCCAAGACTGATAAAACTTTCTCCTGTGTATGCTCCCTTGCAAAATCATTATTTTGAATGGGACAATGCAGAAGTGTTTGATTCAGCAAAATTAGCTGATTTGGTAACCAAATTTGGTCAGCATTTTTATATCGACCCTGAATACATCCAGCAAAAAACAGGCATTCCCATTTTAGGCATTAAAGAAAATACCAATGAAACACCGATTAAATCCGAATAAGTTTTTATACCTGCGTTCTTTCTTCCGCAGGCTGGAGGCTTCTTATCATGATTTGTGCTGTGATGCAGAACCCTCTGCGCTTGACCTTTCTGATTATACTAAGCTCATAGAGGAGTTAAGTACAAAGATACAAAACAAGGAACTCAGCCCCTCTGATTTAAGTCCTGATTTGATAGAGCAGATTTACAAGGATATATCTCAACCAGCGAAAAAAGAATTTGGCAGAAAGTGGGTAGATTATGATTATAAAGAACCTAACAATCTTGTCCAGAAATTTAAAAAGAACCTTTGGCAGTTTTCTTCTGCAAAGACCTTGGCAGAACTGGAAATGATAAACAGTCTTATTTTAGATAAAAACGGAAGAATTAAGCCCGAATATCAGTTTAAGCAAGACCTGCAGAAAATGAATTTTCAGTTTAATAGAAATTATCTTAATGCCGAGTACCAAACAGCCAAGCGTGGAGCCCAAATGTCTCACTTATGGACAAAATTTCAAGAACAGAGAGAATATTACCCCAACCTTGTTTATAGAACCGTAGGGGACAGCAGGGTTCGTCCAGAGCATGAAGCACTTAACGGAATAGTAAAGCCCATAGATGACCCATTTTGGAAAACTTACTATCCGCCGAATGGCTGGCGGTGTAGATGTACCGTAATGAATACCGCAGAAAAGGTTTCACAGGGAGAATTTGAAGACGAAAGTGTACTGCCTGAATTTAGAGGAAATGTTGCTGTAGATGAAGAAATTTTTACCTCTAAAGGCTCTTTTTTCAAACTGCTTAATAAAGACCACAAAGCCAAAATAAATGCCGAACTGATGAAATACAACATGCCTATGGACACCGCTTATCATGGAAAACATAAGAAAAAGGTATTCGTCAGTCCTTTTGCTGATGAAAATGACTTGGTAAACAATGTAGAAACCGCCATGGTTATTGTCGATAAATTAAAAACGGATGTGAAAATTAGGGCGCATATTGATAGTAATATTGTAAAAGGACACAAAAACCCAGAATATGAAATAAACGGAAAAATTGCTGACCGAAAAGAAGTGTCATCATACACTAGTATTAAAAGTAATTTAGAAACAGCTAAAAAACAAGGAAACCATAGTATTGTATATGATGTTACTAATTTTAAGGATTGGAAAGCGAATGAAATTACTAAAAATTTAAAAGGCAAAATAATGAATTTTAAGGATAAAGACTGGTTA
>CALAEK010000042.1 GCA_937890925.1 uncultured Riemerella sp. | reverse complement strand
GTTATTGGGTTGTAATCCAAGTGATAGTTATTTAAAAAATCATGAAGTTTTTCTATGTTCTCCAGAAATTGTTCAAGAAAAGAAATATAGAATTAGCATTGAAAAAGCTAATGACCTATATGTCAAATATTTATATGACAGGAAAAAAATTAAGGATTTGAATTATGATGAAACTCTTCTTTCTCCAACCCTAATTATTGATGATCATTATGTGTATTCTTTTCAGAATTTAGTTATGCAAAAGGTAGCCGTTTTTGGCGTTTGGATAAATGCTAATACAGGAGAAATAACTACTAATGATGAGTCTATATGGTTAGAAGAGACAGATATTTTTGATAAAAATTCAAAACCTTAAAAATATTCTAATAAAGCGGATTTTTAATCAATAATGCTTACATTTGTGAAAAATTTAAATTTTCTTAAAAATGTTACAAGTTAATTTTTTAAAAGAACATAGAGATAGAGTTTTAGAAGGGCTTAAAAAGAGAAATTTCAAAGATTTGGAGCTGGTGGATAATGCTATTTCGCTGGATGACGAAAGAAAAAAAGTTCAGTTTGATATGGACTCGCAGTTGGCTGAAATCAACAAAATTTCTAAGGAAATAGGGCTTTTGATGAAAGAAGGGAAAAAAGAAGAAGCCGAAAGCGCAAAGCAAAAAACCGCTCAGTATAAAGAGGCAAGTAAAGACCTTCAGCAGAAACTAAACGAAATAGAAGAGAAACTTACAGAAATTCTGTATCTTATCCCAAATATTCCGCATGAATCTGTGAAAGCAGGTGTCTCTGCGGATGATAATGAAAATATTTATCAGTCTCACGATGTGAAAGGTCTTGGCGAGGGCGCTATTCCTCACTGGGAACTGGCATCTAAATATAATCTTATCAACTTTGAGCTTGGTGTGAAAATCGCAGGAGCTGGTTTCCCTGTTTATTTAGGCAAGGGAGCTAAATTACAGAGAAGTTTGGTTCAGTTTTTCTTGGATAGAAACACAGAAGCAGGGTATATGGAAGTAAATCCGCCTCATGTGGTGAACGAAGCCAGTGGATATGGAACAGGGCAACTTCCTGATAAAGAGGGACAAATGTATTTCGTGAATGAAGATAATTTGTATCTGATTCCTACGGCGGAAGTTCCCGTGACCAATATTTACAGAGATGTGATTTTAGAGGAAAAAGAACTGCCAGTTAAAAACACGGCTTTTTCTCAATGTTATAGGAGAGAAGCAGGGTCTTACGGAGCGCATGTAAGAGGGCTGAACAGACTTCATCAGTTTGAAAAAGTGGAAATTGTAAGAATAGAAAAACCAGAAAATTCTTATCAAGCCCTTGAAGAAATGGTGGAGCATGTGAAAGGACTGCTGACAGACCTAGAACTTCCGTTTAGAATTTTGAGATTGTGCGGTGGAGATATGGGCTTTACTTCTGCGCTGACTTACGATTTTGAGGTTTGGAGTGCGGCTCAGGAAAAATGGCTGGAGGTTTCTTCGGTGTCTAATTTTGAGACTTTCCAAGCCAATAGACTAAAATGCCGATACAAAGCCGATGGAAAAACTCAGCTGGTGCATACGCTGAACGGCTCTGCGATGGCTTTACCGAGAATCATGGCGGCTCTATTGGAAAACAACCAAACCGCTGATGGAATAAAAATCCCTAAGAAATTAGCAGAATACACGAAATTTGATATCATTTCATAAATAAAAAAACTCACTTTTTAGTGAGTTTTTTGTTTATCATGAAGGTTGCTGTGCCGGTAGCCATAAGCAAAGTAAATACAAACTCCCAAAGCAGACCAAATCCCAAACCAAAACCAGTTTTCCATGCTCATTCCTGTCATGAGATAAAGGCAGGAACTCAGCCCAAGAAGTGGAATCAGAGATAATTTTTTGACAAAGGCCAAAACAGAAAGCCCTATATTCAGCAAAATATAAATAAAAATAGCGAACCTGAATTCTCCTTCTTTCTCATCGCTGAAATCCATCAAGTTTTCAAAAAATGAAGGATACAAAAGATAAATGAAAGAAATACCTCCGATGAACAGCAACGGAAAAATCCATTGCCCATTGATATAAGGAAGGTGAAAATGCCCTTTTATTTTCTCTTTTGGAGGAAGTAGTAAAACTCCGCCACACACCAAAACAAAGGCAAAAATAGTTCCTATACTCGTAAAATCCAATATGAAAGATTTGTCTGTGAATAGGATAGGGACACCTACGACAAACCCTGTAATCACCGTAGCGAATGACGGCGTTCTATTCTTCTTGTGAATTTGCTGGAATTTCTTCGGAATCAGTCCATCACGGCTCATGGCATACCATATTCTCGGCTGTCCCATTTGGAAAACCAATAAAACAGTAGTAATGGATACGATGGCAACCACTTCTATGATAAATTCCATCAGTGGAAGATTGATATTTTCAGCCTTGAATACAAAAGAAAGCGGGTCTCCGATGCCTTTGAATTTTCTATAATCCACCAGCCCTGTGAGGGTCATAGTCAGCGCGATATAAATAGCTGTGCAGAGAAATATAGAAATAATCATCCCTTTGGGTAGGTCTCTCTGCGGGTCTTTGGTCTCTTCCGAAAGCACACTCAGCGCATCAAAACCGATATAAGCAAAGAAAACACCGCTGATGGCAGACATTATTCCTATGAAACCATTGGGAAGGAATGATTTTTCGCCTGTTGCCGTGTCTATGGGCATCCAGTTATCAACATTGATATAGAAAACACCAATGGCGATAACCAGCGCTATCGCAAGTAATTTGATTAAAACAAAAAGATTATTAAAATTCTTACTTTCCTTCACGCCGATGTAGCAAATCCAAGTGATAAGGGCATTTATCAATAGGGCAGGGAGGTCAAAAATTACCCTCAAAGAACCCAAACGAGGAGCGTTCTCCCAAGCGGAAATCAGCTCTAAATTTTGAGAGCCGTTTTTCACTGCTTTTTCGGCTTCAGTATAGCTACACGAGAGGTATTCGGGTATGTGCAGTCCCAAATTATTAAGCAGTGAAGTGAAATAATCCGACCACGAAAAAGCCACATAAATATTCCCAAAACTATATTCCATAATGAGCATCCAACCGATAATCCATGCCGCCAGCTCCCCAAAAGTAGCGTATGCGTAGGTGTATGCACTCCCTGCCGTAGGAATTCTACTGGCAAACTCCGCATAGCAGAGAGCCGTAAAACAGCACGAAACGCCACAAATGATATACAATAAAATGACCCCTGGGCCGCCTTTATAAATGGCTTCCCCAAGACTGCTGAAACTCCCAGCACCGATGATGGCTGCTATTCCAAAAAATACGATATCCCTCGTCGTTAGGACTCTTACAAGGTTGTTGGTATCTTGGTTATCGGAATAATTTTTCTTTTTAAAAAGCTGTTTCATTAGCAAAAATTCGTTGAAAATGGGAGCAAAATTACAGAAAAAATCTTTGAAAAATATAGAACTTAATCATAAAAAATACTAAATTTGCGCTTACATCATTGGCTGCATAGTTTAATGGATAGAACTACGGATTTCGGCTCCGTCGGTGAGGGTTCGAATCCTTCTGCGGTCACAATAACCAATCTAAACGCTCCTAAAAAATATTTTTAGGAGCGTTTTTTCAAGAATATGAGTTTTTTTAGATGTAAATTTTTTAAATACAAACAAAATGAAATATTATAAAATGAAAACAAATCAAGAAATTTTAGATGAATTTGGGAAAATCCTAATAACCAATGTTTGTGATTTTCCGCTTGAAATAACTAAAGAAAATATTAATGAAATAATAAAAGAGTATTCTGAAAGTATCTTATTTAATTTTTTAGAACTATTTGAAGAACATGAATGTTTTAAATTGATTTATGAAGAAAATGGGAAGCAGATTAATTTAGTAGAAATTAGCGAAATGCTAAAGGCTGAACCATTGGAGGAAAATGGTTGGATAGAGCGGTTTAGCAAATATGTTAAAGAGAAAGAATAAGTAAAGAATGACCACACTCTTTACTAAATATGGCTCAGACTATGATTTGATATTTTGGATGCTTTCGCTGGGATATTTATTAGATATTGAAAAACAGAAATATATGCTGCTTTTAGAAATATTAGACCGATTTTCTGTAAAAGACCTGCTCTATGAAACCATTATTAAAGCCAAAATATCCGAACGACCACCTATAACAGAGGAAAGTTATAAAATGATAATGGATATGCCATGGGCGTATGAGTCTCTTCGCCATGCCGTCCTAGAAACAGATGATGAATATGGAAAAGAACGCTCTTCTGCTCTGATTGAACATTTCTTAAATAAAGAATTTTATCAAAGGCACAAAGGTTTTAGTTTTTATGACCATCATAAGAGCAATAATAACATATACTACGGCTATTGGAGTTTTGAAAGTGCGGCTATTGCTGATATTTTATCCATAGATATCTCACCTTTTGAAAACAATAAATACTCCCCTAAAGATATGTATTTTTACAAAAAGTAGAGTAGGAGGAAAGAGGAGTTTTTAATTATCTCTATTTGAGTATGTTACTAAAATTTATCTTTTTATTAAATCTATTATTTCGCTAAGTGTAAGCTTTTTAGTATTTTGCAACAAAAAATATAATTTGTGCTATGATTAACCAATACCAAGCCAAATATTATGCTTACGAATTATCTAAAAAAGCTGCATCAGATAGTTTAGAAAAATTTGGAACCACTTTAATGGATGCAAAGGTGGAATTAAACCCTCATCAAGTAGAAGCAGCACTATTTGCTTTTAAATCTCCTTATTCTAAGGGAGTTATCCTAGCAGATGAAGTAGGTCTAGGTAAAACCATCGAAGCTGGGATTTTATTGAGCCAAAAATGGGCTGAGGGAAAAAGAAAAATTCTTATCATATGTCCGTCCTCATTACGAAAACAATGGGTAAACGAATTAGAAGATAAATTTTATTTAAAAGCAGAGGTTTTGGATAGTGTTTCTTATAAGAAAAAATCCAAAGCAGGAATTAAAAACCCATTTGATAGCGGACTTACTATAAAAATATGTAGCTATGAATTTGCTAAAAAATGTGCAGAAGAAATTCAATTGACCTCTTGGGATTTGGTTGTTATAGATGAAGCACATTATTTGAGGAATGCCTATAAACAAGGAAATGTCACAGCACAAACTATCCAAAAAGCCATTAAAGACTATAAGAAAGTATTACTCACTGCTACGCCTCTGCAAAATCGTTTAGATGAATTGTATGGTTTAGTGTCTTTTATCGATTCTGAAATTTTTGGAGATATCAAAAGTTTTAGACGAAATTATATTTTAGAATCAAGAAATTCTGATCTTAATAACCTAAAAGAAAGACTAAGCACTATTGTCCATCGTACTTTACGAAAGGATGTAAAAGAATTTATCAACTACAGGGAGCGAATTCCTATCACTCAGCAGTTCACACCTACAAAGGAAGAACAAGAATTATATGAAAAGGTTTTAGACTACCTTAGAAAAGATAAAACCTATGCCTTTCCTCCAGCACAAAAACATTTGATACAGTCTGTGATTTTTAAATTATTAGGTTCATCATCTTTTGCTATTGGAAGAACATTAGAATCTTTGATAAAGAGATTAAAAACACTTCTTGAAACATCAAGAGTTGTTGAAGATGATTTATATGAAATGTTTCTAAACGAATACGAAAATCTAGATGATGAGGCTGATGAAGCAGGAATTACCGAGGAGGAAGATTATATAGAGATAACATTAGATGATAAAATCGCAATAGAGGAGGAAATCAAACAATTAGAGGAATTTTTGATTCTTTCTAACAGTATTCAGCATAACGAAAAGGGAGAAAAACTACTGGTTGCCTTAGATCAAGGTTTTGCGAAGCTGAAGGAACTTGGTGCGAAACAAAAAGCGCTAATATTTACCGAATCTACTAGAACACAGCAATATTTACTAGAGCGTTTATCTAAAGAAAAATATGCTGGGAGAATCCTGATTTTTAATGGAAATAACTCCGATCCGATGTCTAACCAAATATATAAAGACTGGATAGCGGATGAAAAAAACATAGGCAAAATTACAGGTTCCAAAGCGGTGGATATCAGGCAAGCTTTGGTAGATGCCTTCAAAAGTGATAAATATGATATAATGATTGCTACGGAAGCGGCTTCAGAAGGGATTAACTTACAGTTCTGCAGTATGATTGTCAATTATGATCTGCCTTGGAATCCGCAGCGTATAGAACAGCGTATAGGTCGCTGCCATCGATATGGACAAGAATATGATGTAGTGGTCGTAAATTTTATAAACGCGGCTAATGCAGTGGAAACGAGAGTATACGAATTGCTCGAAAACAAATTCCGCCTATTCAACGGCGTTTTCGGTTCTTCTGATGAAGTACTGGGAGCTATAGGAAATGGGCTTGATTTTGAGAAAAGAATCGTAGAGGTTTATAAAAAATGCCGTACAAAGCAGGAGATAGAGGAGTATTTCGATCAATTGCAAATTGAATTTGAGGATCAAATCGACCAAAAAGTAAAAGAAGTACAGTCTAAATTATTTGACAATTTCGAAGCTAGTGTCATAGAAAAACTGCGTACCACCTATTCTGAAACTAAGGTTTTTATAGAAAAATACGAAAAATGGCTGTGGGAATTGACCAGATTCTATCTACAAAACAAAGCTCAGTTTATTTTTGATGACTATACATTCATTTTAGATAATGGCGAAAAATACACACTAAATAAAAAGAGAGAGGATGCTAAACGATTATTAATCAATAGTGCTTTTGCACAGAAAATGATAGACCAAGGTAAAAAAGAAAAAACGCCTCTCGCTCATATTTCCTTTGATTGGAATAGTATGAATGTAAAACACTCTGAAATCAGCAGTCTAAAGTCTAAATCGGGCATATTGAGAATAAGCAACTTAGAAGTCTCATCTGAAATAGAATCTCACTCTGTATTGCTTTTTTCTGGTGTTACAGATGCTGATGAAATTCTAAATGATGATATCTGCCGATTTATTTTAGGGCTGAATTCTAGTGTTCATGGCGATTTCAGAGGAAATCTGGATGTGATAGAAAAACATCATACCAATGTGAAAACGGGACGATTAAAATATTTAGAAGATACCGATGCAGCTCTGATGCAGAGAGAATTCAAAAAATTCCATAATTGGGCTGATGATAGAATAGCAGAACTGGAAGCAGAGCTGAAAGATGCAAAAAAAGAAGAAAAAGAAATAGACAGATTAGCCATGCGGGAAGGTCTGTCCGCCGCCGAAGTTTTGGCGTTACAGGAACAGCTGGATAAAGCTAAAAAGAAAGTATCAAGGCTGAAAAAAATGATGTTCGACCGCGAGGAAGAAATCACCGCAGAGCGCGACAATATGATAACAGAAGCTAAAAACAAACTAAACAGAACGATAACAGAGGAAGAAGTAAAAGTGTAGCGGGAGCTTCTATAGGAACAGGAGCTGATCAAGGCTGGGGGGTGACAACAGGAGGCTATTCTGGAGGAGACCAATACAAGGATATCCCTGATAGTGTCGCGGTCCAATGGGTATGTTCTGTGGATAATTACTTATACAGAGGAGGAACACGGCTTCCAAGGGAACGCATACTCGAGCTTTTTAAAAATGGGTTCAAGACAGTCTATGGTATGAAAACCACCTACACCTCTATAGTAGCAGGAATGGCTCCTGGGGGAAATGCTACCATATGGCTGCGTGGCTCCGAAAGACTTACAGAAGTTATCAGATTTAAAGCTCAAGAACGACTAGAAGACCCTTATATAGACAAAGATTATAGAGAAAAAACTGTTAAAAACTGGGGAAATTATCTGACCTATTGGTATCTTCATGGTGTTCCCTATGATATTTGGGAAAAAGGAGACAAGGAATATGACTATGATATAGGTTTCAGCAGCGAGAGAGGACAAAAAATAAAACCAAGCAAGGGAGATTTGGCTTTTCAGTCTGTAGACTGGCAGGAATGGGGTAAATTTGAGTATAAAGAGAATAACAATCTTATTAAAAATCTGAAACTTCCTGTTGAGATTCATTTTTCGGTGGATTATAATGATGTTCTTTACATGGGGAACATCGTCCTTCCCCAAGATTTCAAGAAATATTTTGAAAACCAAGCCAATAACAGGATAACGATAGGGGTGGAAAAAAATTTGGAGACAGGTATTTTATGGGTATCGGGAAAGAAAGGCTTTCAAAAAGTCATGAGATTTAAATTAGTAGAAGTTAAAGATGAAGAGCAGCCTTATTTTTATTCCCTGCCTAAAGGGTTTAAAATTCCCAAGTGGAACGGAAGAACTCCTATCGCTACACCAGAGTTTGACTACTGGCAGGAGGAGTAGGGGTAACATAGATATGTCTATAACTATAGAACATTTTATTAATAATTACTATGGATATATTAAAGTCAAATAAAAAGATTGTGTTTTTTGTAATGTTATTCTTTGTTATATTCTTACTTTATAGAGAGAACGAAAGAAGAAAAGAAGAAATACAGAAACAAAATATAATTGCTGATAAAAACTGCTACTGATGCAAGATATTGTGCACCAGACAAAATTAAATTAGAGAAGGAAGCAAAGGCAATATTTAGTGAAATATCTTTTATGAAATTACCTTCTAATGTCAATAGATATGAAATTGTCTTTTGTTGTAACCTTTACAATCCCAATGGAGTTTCATTTGAATATTATAAATAGAAAATATCAGACCGATGAAAAAACTAAAAAAGGCTGTTTTCCAAAGTATCAGGCTAATATTTAATAAGATGTCCCTCTATTTTCCAGCCTTTAGTAGTGTCTTCTATATGGAGTTCATATGTCTTTAAATCTGTATAACCATTATAACGCCTATTAAAGAACTTTTGAACTCTATTCTTTACCTCTTGTGAAAGTTTATTGTCTTTGAATTTAAGTCCATATAATGTTTTATCTACCACAATAACCCCTGTTTTTTTTACATCTTCGTAAGGTTTCTCTGGGTAGCTTTTAAAAACCTCTCTTTTTCCACGATTGGAGTATGCCTGTGCGGAAAGAAAAAGAGGGAACAAAAAGAAAATTAAAATCTTCATATTGCTTTATTTATATACGAATATACAAAAAATCCGTTTATAAAA
>CALAEK010000041.1 GCA_937890925.1 uncultured Riemerella sp. | reverse complement strand
TCTTTATCCACATTTATCTTATTAAAAAAAAGATGGGAAGAGTTTTTATAAAATCCTATTTTTTTATGTAAATTTAATGAATATTTATCACAAATTTGCTAAATTTGTCAGAAATGTTGCTGCTGTTTAAATAAATTCATATGGTTTTTATTAAAGATTTACAAAAATCCTACGATATCGGAAAATCCAAACTTCATGTTTTGAAGGGAATCAATCTGGATATTTCAGAGGGAGAGTTCGTGTCCATCATGGGTTCATCAGGTTCTGGAAAATCCACCCTGCTGAACATCATCGGGATTTTGGATCAAAAAGACAGCGGAATCTACGAGCTGGACGGCATTCCCATAGAACACCTCAACGAGGCCAAAGCCGCAGAATACCGCTCTAGGTTTTTAGGGTTTGTATTTCAGTCGTTTAACCTCATCAGTTATAAAACTGCTTTGGAAAATGTAGCACTTCCGCTCTATTATCAAAATGTAAGCAGAAAAGAACGAAACCAAAGAGCCCTAGATTATTTAGAAAAAGTAGGACTTGCAGACTGGGCAAACCGCCTGCCGAACGAGCTTTCGGGAGGACAGAAACAAAGAGTAGCCATCGCCAGAGCCCTAATCACCGACCCAAGAATTATCCTCGCTGATGAGCCTACAGGAGCTTTGGACAGCAAAACCACTCACGACATTATGAAACTTCTGCAGGAAATCAACAATCAAGGAAAAACCATCATCATCGTAACCCACGAGCCCGATGTAGCAGCGCAGACAAAGAGAAATGTCTTCCTAAAAGACGGCATTATAGAAAGCGATGAAGTCATAGAACAATTTGTTTTATAAACACATTTTCAAATAAAAACCAACCAAAAAGATGTTTGATTTAGACCGCTGGCAGGAGATTTTTAGTTCTATTCGGAGCAATATGCTTCGGACGGTACTTTCTGGCTTTACGGTAGCGCTGGGACTTTACATTTTCATTGTTCTTTTTGGAATCGGAACTGGTCTAAAAAACGCCTTTAATGATGGTTTCAGAAGTGCACAAAACCTGATTTCTATTTCCTCTGGGCGAACTTCCCTTGCCTATGCTGGACTTCAGGCAGATAGGCTCATTAGTTTTAATAATAATGATTTAGAAGCAGTTATCACGGAAAACACAAAAAATATAGAATATTCATCACCGATATATTCCACCTTTTGGACTGTGAAATACGGCAAAGAAAGCGGCAGCTACGGCATAAATGGAGCTGGTGAAGAGGAAGTCTACATCAAAAACAGAACAGTTTTGGATGGGCGGTATCTTTCGCCTGCAGATATCAAAGAAAATAGAAATGTAGCGGTCATCGGTAAAATGGTGCATCGCGACCTCATCAAAAACGGAAATCCTATTGGTAAAGAACTGGATATCAATGGAACTATATTCAAAGTCATCGGTGTTTTTTCTGATAACCAAGGCGACTGGGCGGAGCGAAGCATCAGTATTCCCATAACCACCATGCAGCAACTTAAAAAAAGTTCTGATACCATTTCTGAAATTTCTCTAACCTATAATATGGAACTCTCTCCTGATGAAGCGATACAATTCGGAGAAGAACTAAAAAGCCAGCTTCAGGAGCGAAAAAAAGTTTCACCAGAAGATGAACAGGCTATTTGGGTTTTCAATAATGCTGAAAACACCAAAAACGGAACTATGTTCCTGAGCGTAATCATCATCATTGTAGGTTTTATAGGAATCGGGACGCTTGTTGCAGGGATTATCGGCATTAGCAACATCATGGTTTACATCGTGAAAGAGCGAACATTGGAAATAGGAATACGAAAAGCCATAGGAGCAAGACCTATTAGCATCGTGATTCTTATCTTACAGGAAAGTATTGTAATTACGGTTTTATCGGGAATTATTGGAGTTATTTTAGGAGTTCTTTCTCTGAGGCTTATTGGCAACAATTTACGAGAGTATTTCATTTTAGACCCAAATGTAGGCTGGGGAGCGATATTTTCAGCATTTGTCTGTTTAGTCATTTCAGGAGCGGTGGCAGGCTTTGTCCCAGCATACCGAGCTTCAAAAATAAAACCAATAGAAGCGCTGAGAGGCTGATTTAATCCATTAAAAAAAGCAAAATGAATATCATTTTCAAAAAAGATACTTGGCAGGAAATTTATTATTCACTCAGAAATAATAAACTTCGGACTTTCCTCACTATGATTGGCGTGGGCTGGGGAATGTTCCTGTATGTCACGCTTTTAGGGGCAGCCAAGGGAATGGAAAACGGCTTCAACAAGTTGTTTTCAAGTTTTGCTACAAATAGTATTTTCCTCTGGGGACAAGAAACCTCGATTCCTTATGACGGCTTCCCAAAGGGCAGAACCATAGACCCGCACCTTTCGGATATAGAATATTTAAAAAAGAAAATTCCTGAAATAGACTACATCGCTCCACAAAATTCAAAGGGAAATTTTGGATCAGCGGGAGTGCTAATGACCAGAGGAGGGAAAAGCATCACCTATAGCCTAAATGGCGACTACCCTATCGGAAATAAAATCTCTGAAAAAAAGCTGATATACGGAAGATACCTGAACGATTCTGATGTCTCTGAAAACAAAAATGTAGTGGTTATCGGTGAGCAGATTTACAAAACGCTTTTCGAGGCGGGAGAAAATCCGATTGGAAAATCCATCAACATAAAAGGCGTGTTTTTCAATGTGATAGGCGTTTTCAGAATGAAAAGAAAAGTGGGAATAGAGAGCGACCAAACGGCCATAATTCCGCTTTCTACTTTTACTCAGTTGTTTAACGAAGGTGATAAAGTCGGTGTTTTATCCATTGTTTCTAAACCTGATGCAGATGTGAGTATCGTGGAAGAAAAAGTAAAATCCGAACTAAAAACCAAATACAGAGTTTCGCCCGAAGACACCAATGCTTTTGGAGCTTTTAACCTTGGAAAAGAATTTAAGAAACTCACAGGATTTCTTGACGGCATGCAGCTTTTGACCATCATCGTGGGAACGCTTACCATCATTGCTGGGGTCATTGCGATATCCAACATCCTGCTCATCACCGTGAAAGAAAGAACCAAAGAAATAGGAATCCGCCGAGCTTTGGGCGCGAAACCCTCCGAGGTGAGAAACCAAATTTTGCTGGAAAGTGTGGTGATTACTCTATCCTCTGGTCTGGCTGGTTTTATGCTGGGAATGTTGGTTCTGATGCTTTTAAGCCTCGCCACCCAAAACCAAGATGACATTCCGTTTTACAATCCTACTGTTAATTACGGAAATGTATTTGGAGCAATGGCGATAATGGTTTTCCTCGGGCTGGTAATAGGCATGATTCCTGCACAAAGAGCCATAAGCATCCGCCCGATAGATGCATTGAGAAGTGAATAATAAAATTGAATTTTAAATATAAAAAATAATGAAAAAGGTAATTTATGCCATTCTTGGATTAGTTGTTGTTGCTCTGCTGGGATCAACTGTAATGTATTTGATAAAATCCAATTCTGATGAGAGCAAAGAATTTCTTACAAGAAAACCCACTGTACAAGACATGGAGGACAAAGTGATGGCAACTGGAAAAATCGTTCCGAAAGAAGAAATAGAAATAAAACCCAATATTTCTGGAATTATTGACAATATCCTAGTAAAAGAAGGCGACAAAGTGACAGCAGGACAGCTCATCGCCACACTGAGAATCGTTCCCAGCGTAGCCGATGTGAACAATGCTCAGCAGCAGGTAAGCAATGCCCAGCTCCAAATAAACAACGCAAGAACCAATCTTGCTAATCAAAAACAGCAGTTTGCAATGCAGGAAAGTCTTTATAAACAAGGCGTTATCTCCAAACAAGAATTTCTAACCTCCCAACAGCAACTCTACAGCGCTGAACAAAATGTGAAAAATGCCCAACAGCAATTTTCCACTGCACAAAAAAACTTGCAAATTGCCAGAACTGGCGCTACTCCTGAACTGCAAAGCATGGCCACTACTCAAATCCGTTCCAAAGCAAGCGGCACTGTCCTAGAAGTTCCTGTGAAAATAGGAAACCAAGTGATAGAGGCCAATTCCTTCAATGCGGGAACTACCATTTGCTCCATCGCAGACCTAAATTCACTCATTTTTGAAGGGAAAATAGATGAAGCGCAGGCAGGAAAAATAAAAGAAGGCATGAATATGAATGTAATAATAGGTGCCCTCCAGAACAAGTCTTTCTCAGGGAAAGTGACTCTCATTGCACCAAAAGGGACGGAAGAAAGCGGAACTATAAAATTCCCAATAAAAGGCGATGTTTTTAACCCTAATAATGAATACATTCGTGCAGGATTTTCAGCAAATGGAGAAATTATCCTCAGTTCGCAGAAAAACGCTCTCCTTCTGGATGAATCCCTTATCCAATACGAAAAAGTGAACGGAAAAGATATCCCTTTTGTGGAGGTAAAACAGGCAAATGGTTCATTTAAAAAGGCTTTTGTAAAATTAGGAGCAAGCGATGGTATTAATGTGCAGGTGCTTTCTGGAATTGATAAAAATTCTGAAATAAAAGTCTGGAACCCTTCCGACAAAGACAAGCAAGAGTTGAAAGAAAAGAATAAATAAAACATGGTAAACCAAAGTTTCGCTTGTCCTCATTGTGGCAAAAAGCAACCACTAAAAAAGCTGTTTCTCCTTTCTAATTTTAGCAAATGGAATTGTCCTTATTGTGGAACAGAGATTGCACCTGAAAAAAAGAGCCCTGTACACGGCGCTGTATATGGAGTTCTTGGGGCGCTTTCCACCGCTGTTCCAGCAAATTATTGTTTATACATGTTAAATTACAGCCTTCTCAAAAGCATACTGATAGCTCTTGGCTGTGGAATTATTTGTTATACACTGATTATCACTTATCTATACAAAACCATAAAGCTAAATTAACCAAAAAGAGAAAATATAAAACTTTCTTGACTAAAAAAGTTTATACTTTCAATTTTATTTGTTACATTTGCGGACTTAAAAAAATATTAACAGGGACGAGTTCCCACTAAATCAATTTTAATTATGTCAGTAAAAATTAGATTACAAAGACACGGAAAAAAAGGAAAACCTTTCTTTCACATTGTGGTAGCAGATTCTAGAGCAAGAAGAGATGGTAGATTCATCGCAAAACTTGGAACTTACAATCCTATCACTAATCCAGCAACTATCGAACTAGATGTGGATGCAGCAGTAAAATGGTTGAACAATGGTGCTCAGCCTACAGACACTGCTAGAGCTATCCTTTCTTACAAAGGTGCTCTTTACAAAAAACACCTTCAAGGTGGTGTAGCTAAAGGAGCTTTCAGTGAAGCTGAAGCTGAAAAAAGATTTAACACTTGGTTAGCTGAAAAAGAAGCTAAAATCCAAGGTAAAAAAGATGGTTTAGCAAAATCTAAAGATGATGCTAAAAAAGCTGCTTTAGAAGCTGAAAACAAAGCTAACGAAGCAAGAATCAACGCTAAAAAACAAGCTGAAGAAGAAGCAAAAGCTGCCGCTGAGGCTGCTGAAGCACCAGTAGAAGAAGCTCCTGCTGTAGAAGCAGAAGGAGATGCACCTGCTGAAGAAACTGAAGCTTAAAAAAACTTACCGATGCAGAAAGAAGATTGCTATTTTTTAGGCAAAATTACTCGTAAGCACGGTCTTTCGGGAAATCTGATTTTAAAATTAGATACAGACCAACCCGAAATTTATAAAAAATTGGAATCAATATTCGTTGAAATCAACGGACTATTGGTTCCGTTTTTTATTGAAAAAATCATTTGGAGTAAACAAAATTCTCTCAATATTCTTTTCAAAAACTCCTCAGAAGCTCTGGTGGAACAGCTTATTGGTAAAAATGTATTTCTTCCGCTTTCTACTCTTCCAAAACTGAGCGGAAATCAGTTTTATTATCACGAAGTTATTGGTTTTGAAATTTTAGAAAAAGATGGAAAAACCTGCGGAAACATCGTTTCTGTAAATGACCAGACCGCTCAACATTATTTCATTTTGAACCTAGCACAGAAAGAAGTCATCATTCCTATCGTAAAAGAATGGATTTTAGAAGTAAATAGAGATGAAAAATTCATCAAAATGGAACTTCCAGACGGACTGATAGATGTTTTTCTTAACTAAAAAAAGCTCCTTTTTAAGGAGCTAATCTTGATGTTTTCCACTTACCATCTTGGAACTGATATACTATCCTGTCATGCAGACGGTTAGGTCTTCCCTGCCAAAATTCTATTTCATACGGCTTGGCAAGATATCCTCCCCAGTGTGGCGGTCTTGTCACTTCTTTTCCTTCAAATTCTTTTTCTAAATCTTGTAATTTTTGGGCTAAATAAGCTTTGCTAGGGATTTCTTCGCCTTGTTCAGAAGCCCAAGCGCCTAATCTGCTTCCTCTGGGTCTCGATGCGAAATATTCATCAGACATCTCAGGCGAAACTTTTTCCAGCCTTGCTTTTATCATTACCTGACGCTCCAGAGCCGGCCAGAAGAAATAGAGACAAGCTACCTTATTTTTGTCGATAGATTTCCCTTTTTTACTATTATAATTAGTATAAAACACAAAACCTTCTTTGCTGTAGCTTTTCAGGAGCATAGCTCTCGTTCTAGGGCAGCCATCGTCATCTATCGTGGAGAGAATCATGGCATTAGCCTCAAAAATATCAGGATGTTTGTCTGCATCTGCAAACCATTCCTTGAAATGCTCCATTGGGTTTTCCTTTACTTCGTGGTCATGAAGCTCGAACTGCTCATAGACTTGGCGTTTGTCATGTAAGTTTTCCATATTTTAATATTTACAATTTATACTACAAAGGTAAGATATAATTCCTACTCTTTGGGATAGGATTTAATGTTTTTTATTTGTAAAAAAGAAAAAATAATCCCTTTAAATCATTTTAAATTCTTAAATTTAGCCCATTAATTTAATTTTTTCTAAAAATGAAACGACTATTTTTATTAGCTGCCTTCATTCTGAATTTTATTCCAATGAAAGCTGATGAAGGAATGTGGCTTATGATGCTTATCAAAAGGCTGAATGGCGTAGATATGCAGAAACAAGGGCTGAAACTGACCCCAGAGGAAATCTATTCAGTAAACAATTCTAGTTTGAAAGATGCCATCGTAAGTTTTGGCGGTTTTTGTACTGGAGAAATCGTGTCCAAAGAAGGACTTATCTTTACCAACCACCATTGTGGATACGGCTCTATTGCAGCGCTTTCTACTCCACAGAAAGACCACTTGACCAATGGTTTCTGGGCGATGAATAAAAAAGAAGAACTTCACGCTAAAGACCTGTTTGTGAGATTCTTAGTAAGAATGGGAGATGCTACAGAAAGAATAAACTCTAAGCTGGACAATAAAATGTCTGCTAGCCAGAGACAAGACATCATCAATCAGGAATTTAAAGCGATTGAAAAAGAAAATAACGAAAACGGAAAATACACTGTAGTGGTTCGTTCTTTCTTCAATGGAAACGAGTTCTATTATTTTGTTTATCAAGACTTTAAAGATATCAGATTAGTAGGAACGCCTACCAACTCTATCGGGAAATTCGGTGGTGATACAGACAACTGGGAATGGCCAAGACACACAGGAGATTTTGCGGTTTTCCGAGTGTATGCAGATGCGAACGGAAACCCAGCAGAATACTCTCCTAATAATGTTCCTCTAAAACCGAAACACCACCTGCCTGTTTCTCTAAAAGGTATCAAACCTAATGATTTCACGATGATTATGGGATACCCAGGGAGAACGAACAGATATTTGACTTCTTATGGAATCAACCAACTGATTACCAAAGATTATCCAGCTTGGGTAGATGCTTCTAAAGCAACTATGGATGTGATGAAAAAATACATGGACAAAGACCAAGCTATCCGTCTAGACTACGCAAGTTCTTATTCCAGTACGGCTAACTACTGGAAAAACAGAGCTGGAACGATAGAAGCGGTTTTGAAAAATAAAACTATCAATGCAAAACAAGATTTGGAAAAAGTATTCCAAGCATGGGCTGATAAGCCAGAAAACAAGGCAACTTATGGTAATGTTCTGAAAGAAATAGAAGAATACTACGCAAAAACTAACGAAAGAAATGTAGAATTGAACTATCTAAGACTGATGAGCAGAAGAGCAGCTTACATCAATATGCCATATGTATTAGGAAATAAATTGGCTGTTTATGCTGACCAAGATGCTAATGGGCAGGCTGCTATGAAAGCAAAACTAATAAAAGAAGTGGAAAGCATCTACGAAGACCTACATCCAAAGGTAGAAGCTGACCTTTTCGTGACACTGCTTACACTTTATAAAAACAAAGTAGATGCGAAACACCAGCTGCCTGTCATCAGATTTAGTAATCCAAATGAAATTTCACTTAATGGTATTTTTGCTTCTAAGGAAAATGTTTTGAACTTCATCAACAATCCTAAAAAACAAAAATTAGAGGAAGACCCACTGTATCAGTTCTCTTCTATCTTAGTAGCGGAAGCTCAGATGAGTGCGAATAAATACAACCAAGATGAAGAGAAATTTGCAGAAAACACTAGACTTTTCTTGGATGGACTTAGAAAATCTCACCCTAACAAGAAATTCTACCCTGATGCGAACTCTACTATGAGACTTACCTATGGTTCTGTGGACAAACTACCTTTCAGAAAAGACAGAAAATACCACGGCGTGAAAGACAACTACTACACAGACCTTACAGGAATGGTAGCTAAATACAAAAAAGGTGATGAGGAATTTGACCTTCCGCAAAGACTTCTTGACCTTCATAAAAAGAAAGACTACGGACAATACAAAGACAAAAAAGGATACCTTCCGGTGAACTTCCTTTCTAATAATGACATCACAGGAGGAAACTCTGGTTCGCCTATTATCAATGCTGAAGGACACCTTATCGGTCTTGCCTTCGATGGAAACAGCGAAGCGCTGAGCGGAGATATCGTTTTCGAACCTGCTCTACAAAGAACCATCAATGTGGATGCTCGTTTTGTACTTTGGGTAATTGACAAATACGCTGGTGCTAAACACCTCATCGATGAAATGACAATCGTGAAATAGTTTTTTTCATAACAATTATAAAAATCTACGGGAAAATTTCTCGTAGATTTTTTTATGTATTTTTGCGGAAATAATGAGCAGAAATTGGATTTAGATTTTTATAAAAAACAGGCACAAGCCAAACAAAAAGAACACAAAAAATTCTTAGACAACCTGAAAAAGAAACCGCCTAAGAACTTGGACTACATCACTTTGGAAACTCACGAAGAAGTTTTCAGTGAGATAGACTGCCTCAGCTGTGCCAACTGCTGTAAAACCACAGGTCCGCTCTTTACAGAAAAAGATATAGAGCGGATTTCTAAACACTTACGCCTTTCTCCTGCTGATTTTGAGAAGAAATATCTCCGCGTAGATGAGGACAATGACAAGGTTCTACAATGCCTACCCTGCCCTTTTCTCGCAGAGGATAACACCTGCCTTATCTATGATATCCGCCCGAAAGCCTGCCGCGAATATCCACATACCGACCGCAAGAAAATCTACCAAATCAATCATCTCACGATTAAAAACACCATCATCTGCCCTGCTGCCTATCTCTTCGTAGAGAAAATGATGAAAAGAATGCAGAAATAATGCTTTCTAAATTTTGTCAATGGCAACAATTGATACAATTTATATATTCATTTTTTCATTTTAATTTTTTATTGTATCTTTGCCACCCTAAATTTACACTTATGACAAATAAAATTTTACTATTAGGTTTATTATTGGGAGGAGTATCTATAAATGCCCAAGTTATTAATGAAACAAAAGCTGCTGGTAAAACAGGACAAAAAGTAGGAATCAATACCACTATTCCTACAAGAACACTAACTATAAAAAACTCTACTGCTAATGATGGAAAACCTCTTCTTAGGCTGGTAGATGCACCTATATATAGCAAGAATGTTGGTTCTGCTATGGATGCTGACTTAGGTGGAAATACAGCAACCACTAACCATTACACAGATTACAGACCATTGGTAGTAGATGCTGTGGGAGATGTATACCAAGGGCTTCCTATCAATAATATGAGTATCCTTACCCTCACTATTGAGAATGTGGAAGGTGACTATATTAGAAAGTTTGATACAGGAATTGATCATAGTAAATATGCTGTAGCCATTATGAGCTACTCCTTCAAAATGCCAGATCCTACTGGCACTAATAATCTAGTAATGTTAAGAGGTGGTACTAATACTCCTAGTGTAAAGCATGGTTTTGAAAAATATGGTGTTACAACTGCTCCTGCTACAGTACTATTAAAGAAATTAAAACCTACAGAGTCCAAAAATTGGATAATATATGCAGATTACCCTAACATTGGCTCTTATCAGTTTACCTCAGGTAGCACCTCTCTTGGACAACTTGTAAATGGTACTTGGGTAATTACTCTATTGGTAGGTAAAAGGGATTCTGTTAACTTCACTGAGCTTAACTTTAATCAAGGAAGTTCTGCTGAAGGAATTGGAAATAGTAATACAACTTATGCAACCCAATTACAAAATTTCCTACAAAAGTTAGAATAAAAAACAATCAAAATAAAAAACACTCTCCATTCAGAGAGTGTTTTTTTGTATAGAATATTAAACTAAAATCCTTATTTTTGCATAAATTTTTTAACAATGGCAAAGCAAGAAGATGTTTTTAAGAAAGTGATTTCTCACGCCAAGGAATATGGATTTATTTTCCCTTCCAGTGAGATTTATGACGGACTTTCTGCAATATACGACTACGGACAAAATGGTATAGAACTAAAAAACAACATCAAACAATATTGGTGGAAAGCGATGATTCAGCTCAATGAAAACATTGTAGGGCTGGATAGTGCTATCTTTATGCACCCTACCATTTGGAAGGCGAGCGGGCATGTGGATGCTTTCAACGACCCATTGATAGACAACAAAGACAGCAAAAAGCGTTTCCGTGCCGATGTCTTGATAGAAGACTACTGCGCAAAACTAGAAGATAAAGCCCAAAAAGAAATAGAAAAAGCTAAAAAACGCTTCGGTGAGGCTTTTGATGAGGCGCAATTCATTTCCACTAATCCAAAAGTATTAGAATACCGCGAAAAACAAAAAACCATTCTTTCCCGAATGGCTAAATCGCTGGATAACAACGACCTTGCTGATGTAAAAACCCTAATAGAAGAGCTGGAAATAGCTGACCCAGACACAGGCTCTAAAAACTGGACAGAAGTAAGACAGTTTAACCTGATGTTCGGGACTAAATTAGGTGCTGCTGCCGAGAACGCGATGGACCTTTACCTTCGTCCAGAAACAGCACAAGGGATTTTCGTGAACTACCTTAATGTTCAGAAAACTTCACGCCACAAACTTCCTTTTGGGATTGCGCAGATTGGTAAAGCATTTAGAAATGAGATTGTTGCGAGACAGTTTATTTTCAGAATGAGAGAATTTGAACAAATGGAAATGCAGTTTTTCGTGCCGCCAGGAACGGAACTAAAATTCTATGAAGAATGGAAACAAAAGAGACTAAACTGGCACCTTGCCCTTGGTCTTGGCGAAGAAAACTACAAATTCCACGACCACGAAAAACTAGCTCACTATGCCAATGCAGCAGCGGATATAGAATTCAGATTCCCATTTGGGTTTAAAGAATTGGAAGGAATTCATTCCAGAACGGATTTTGACCTTTCGGCTCACGAAAGATATTCAGGGAAAAAATTACAATATTTTGACCCAGAGAGAAATGAAAGCTATGTTCCGTATGTGGTGGAAACTTCGGTAGGATTAGACCGATTATTCCTAGCTCTATTCTCTCACTGCCTGAAAGATGAAGTTTTAGAAGATGGTTCAGAGAGAACGGTATTGTCCTTGCCGCCTGCCCTTGCTCCTGTAAAGGCTGCCATTTTACCACTGATGAAAAAAGATGGAATGGGAGAATATGCAGAAAAAATCTTCAATGATTTGAAATATGATTTCAATCTTATCTATGAAGACAAAGACAGCATCGGTAAGCGATACAGAAGACAAGACGCCATAGGAACGCCTTTCTGTATTACCATAGACCACGACACCCTGACTGACCACACAGTAACGATAAGACACCGCGATACTATGGAGCAGGAGCGTGTAGCGGTTTCTGAACTGAGACAAATCATAGACAACAAAGTGAATTTCAGAAACTTACTTAGTAAGATTTAATAATAAAAAAAGCAGGATTTATTTCCTGCTTTTTGTTTTTAAATATTTGAATATTAAAATTCTATTTTGCTTTCATCTATGACCAATGAACCTCCGAGCTGGTCTATGTCATACATGTATTTTTCCAAAACTTTTTCGGTCGTTCCTCTCAGTCCTCTCGCTCCCAAACCTTTTTCCATCGTTTCTTTTACTATTTTTTGTAAAGCGCCTTCGGTGAAACTCAGCTCCACGCCATCTAGTCTGAATAGTTCTATAAACTGGTTGATGATAGAGTTTTTAGGCTCGCTTAGGATTCTCAGCATGGTTGCTTCATCTAGTTTATCCAAATGAGTCACAATAGGAAAACGCCCCAAAAGTTCTGGGATAAGACCAAAATTCCTCAAATCCGTAGCATCCAATTTATCTAAAATATAGGAATCGTCATCTACTTTATTGGTCTTTTCAGAACTGAAACCTATCGCCTGCTTGTTCATTCTTCGTTCGATGATTTCTTTGATACCATCAAACGCTCCTCCTGCGATGAATAGGATATTCTGAGTATTTACCTGAATGTACTTTTGGTCTGGGTGCTTTCTCCCTCCTTGTGGCGGCACATTTACGATGCTTCCCTCCAATAGTTTCAAAAGTCCCTGCTGAACGCCTTCCCCAGATACATCACGAGTCAAACTCGGGTTATCCGATTTTCTAGCGATTTTATCTATTTCATCTATAAAAACGATGCCTCTTTCGGCTTTTTCTACATCATAATCAGACACCATCAGCAGTCTGGACAGAATACTTTCCACATCCTCCCCTACATAGCCTGCCTCTGTAAGAACCGTAGCATCTACGATACAGAACGGAACTTCCAGCTGTCTGGCGATAGTTTTAGCCAAGAGCGTTTTTCCTGTTCCTGTCTCTCCCACCATGATGATGTTAGATTTTTCTATCTCTACAGATTTATTTTCATCTGCATTGTGAGCCAGTCTTTTGTAATGATTATAAACCGCTATCGAAAGCTGTTTTTTCGCTTGGTCCTGCCCTATTACATATTCATCCAAAAATTCCTTGATTTCTCTCGGTTTCTTTAGCTGAGCCGAAGTTTTTACGGATGAATGATTTTTATTTTCTTGCTCGTCAGTCTCTTTCACTATGGTGTGAGCCTGCTCTATACAGTAGTTGCAAATAAACCCATTCTGACCAGAGACCAAAACAGATACCTCATTCTTATTTCTTCCACAAAAGGAACATTGGTTAGGATTCATCTAATTCTTTTTTGTTTTTATGAATAAATAAACTCCAATAAGAATTTATTGAAGTTTGTAATTTTAGTGATTATTGCCCTATTATTGCTTTTTGAATTTCTCTGAATTCCTCTTCTGTGAATTTCAGTTTTTCATTAGTAAAATTCAAATCTTTGATTTCGTTGATAGGAACAAGGTGAATATGCGTGTGCGGAACTTCCAGCCCTACTACGGCTACGCCCACTTTCACGCACGGAATCGCAGCTTTTACCTTTTTGGCTACTTCTTGCGCAAATGCCCAGAGCCTTTTATGCTCCTCTGCTTCCATATCAAAAATAAAATCCACTTCTTTTTTAGGAATTACCAATGTATGCCCTTTGGCTATCGGCATAATATCTAAAAACGCCAAATGATGCTCATCCTCTGCTATCTTGTAGCACGGAATTTCGCCATTGATTATTTTTGTGAAAATTGAAGCCATTCTATTGATTATTAAGGTTTTACTATTTATTTAATTCAGTCAAAAGACTAAATCGTAATTTCTAAAACTTCGAACAAAAGTTTATTTCCGTTAGGAAGCACTATTTCTGCTACTTCGCCCACAGCCTTCCCTAAAAGCCCTTTGGCAATAGGAGTATTTACAGATATTTTATTAGCCTTCAGATCACTCTCATTATCAGGAACTAATGTGAATTTCTGCTCGGCTTTGGTTGCGTTATTTTTTAGTCTTACAGTCGTAAGGATAGATACTTTAGAAGTGTCTATCTGGTTTTCCTCTATGATTTTAGAATTTGCTATTATATCCTGTAATTTGGATATTTTCAGCTCCAAAAGCCCTTGCGCTTCCTTTGCTGCATCATACTCAGCATTTTCAGAAAGGTCTCCTTTGTCTCTTGCTTCTGCAATCTGTTGAGTGATTTTTGGTCTCTCTATTGATTCCAACTGCTCTAGCTCGGCCTTCATTTTTGCTAAGCCCTCTTTTGTAACATAATTCATGATTTTTTTCTTTTATTTGTGTTAAATAAATAATAAAATATCCGACCTTTGCCGGATACTTTTAAATTTTAACTAACTTTACTTTGACAAAGATAAAAAATTTTTTCTTATTATGAAAATATTTAGCGTATTAAAAGCCTTTTTTATTTTATTAGTTTTCAGTTTGTTATCCCTTGTTATTTCCTGTGAAAGTAGAGCCGAGACCGTGAGCTGCTTTCCTAGTCAGATTATCAATGTTCAGCTGTATACTAATCTTCCTGCTTATAGAAATTTAAACACAATGGGTGGTTGGATTTACATCAATGAACAGCAGAGCGGTACGCGCGGACTGATTTTAGTAAAAACAGGAACTGGCTTCAAGGTGTATGACCGAAACGCGCCACACCTCTGCCCTGACACGAATACTACACTGGAAGTTCAAGACAATATCAAAATTGTCTGCCCAAAAGACGGCGCTGAATGGATTCTACAAGATGGAACGCCTATAAAAGGCTCTGGACTGCCTCCTAAATTTTATGATTATAGTTACAATGCTGCTACGGGTATCATTTCAATCTATTATTAAACTTATGAAAATCGTAATTCAAAGAGTATCAGAAGCTTCCGTAAAAGTAAATAACGAAATCATGGGCGAAATCTCCAAAGGGCTTTTGCTCCTTGTAGGCGTGGAAGAAGAAGATAACCAAGAAGATGCAGACTGGCTCGCAAAGAAAATCATTGATTTGAGAATTTTCAGCGATAAGGAAGGGAAAATGAATCTTTCTGTAAAAGATATAAGTGGAGAAATACTGTGTGTAAGCCAGTTCACGCTGCTTGCCGATTACAAAAAAGGAAATCGCCCATCTTTTATAAAAGCCGCAAGACCAGAAAAAGCTGTTCCTCTGTTTGAGTATTTCAAAAACCTCATCAAAAAATCAGGCTTAAAAACCGAGAGCGGAATTTTCGGTGCGGACATGAAAGTTTCTCTCCTCAATGACGGCCCTGTAACGATAGTGATGGACAGCAAAACGAAAAGTTAGAAATTTTTCACTTAAATATTTTTTCCATAAAAAGACCAAAAACAAAACCAACAATGAGTCCCATAAGTGAATAAATTAAGAAGTGTTTAATGAATATTTCAGATGATAGAATATTGGCTATCATTCCGCTGAGTGGTTCTTTTAATGAAGCTGTATCTGTATAGGAAACTACTCCATCTACAACGGAAAAGCCCATCCCAAAAAACATTCCCACAACTGAAAATATACTTCTCTTTTTCATATCCAATAAATATTTAAGTTGTAAATAAAACAAACCTTCCCAAATTTGAGAAGGTTTGTTTTGTTATTATAATTTCGGACCTGCATTTACTAATGCTTTTCCTTCTTCTGTGTCTGTATATTGTTCAAAATATTTGATATACTTTCCTGCTAAATCTTTAGCTTTAGTTTCCCACTGAGAAGCATCAGCGTAAGTGTCTCTTGGGTCAAGAATTTCAGAAGGAACATTCGGCAATGCCGTTGGGAAAGTAAGCCCTAAAATTGGGATTTGATTTGTTTCTGCTTTATCAATAGAACCATCTAAAATAGCATCTATGATAGCTCTGGTATCTTTCAGCGAAATTCTTTTCCCTGTTCCATTCCAGCCTGTATTTACTAAATAAGCCTTTGCTCCGTGTTCTTTCATTTTAGAAACTAAAGTTTTAGAATACATCGTAGGGTGAAGTGCTAAAAAAGCCTCTCCGAACGCTGGCGAGAAAGATGGCAACGGCTCTGTAACGCCTCTCTCCGTTCCTGCCATTTTAGAAGTGTATCCACATAGGAAGTGGTATTGTGCCTGCTCGTCTGTAAGGATAGAAACTGGAGGAAGCACTCCGAAAGCATCAGCAGAAAGATAAATCACTTTCTTCGCGTGTCCTGCTTTTGATGGTAAAACAATCTTACTAATGTGATAAATAGGGTAAGAAACTCTGGTGTTTTCCGTGATAGAACCATCGCTGTAGTCCACCTCGCCATTATCCTTCACCACTACATTTTCAAGAAGCGCATCCCTTTTTATCGCCCCAAAAATATCTGGTTCTTTTTCAGCAGAAAGGTCTATTACTTTCGCGTAGCAACCTCCCTCGTAGTTAAACACGCCATTGTTATCCCAGCCGTGCTCATCATCACCGATAAGGTATCTTTTAGGGTCAGCAGAAAGCGTAGTTTTCCCTGTTCCAGAAAGCCCGAAGAACACTGCTACATCACCCTTTTCGCCGACATTAGCAGAACAGTGCATAGATGCCATCCCTTTCAGTGGAAGGTAGTAGTTCATCATAGAGAACATTCCCTTTTTCATCTCGCCTCCGTACCAAGTTCCTCCGATAATCTGAGTTTTTTCTGTAAGGTTAAACATCACAAAGTTCTCTGAATTAAGCCCTTGTTCTTTCCAGTTCGGGTTAGTCACCTTAGAACCATTGATTACCAAGAAATCTGGCTCTCCGTAATGTTCTAGGTCATAGTGAGAAGGGCGGATAAACATATTGGTAACAAAATGCGCCTGCCAAGCCACTTCCATCACGAATCTCACTTTCAGTCTCGTGTCTGGATTGGTTCCGCAGAAAGTATCCACCACATAGATTTTTTTATTTTCAAAGGAATCAGTTACTATTTTCTTTAAACCACCAAAAATCTCAGGCGTCGTAGGCAAGTTTATTTTACCATCCCACCAAATCGTATTTTCCGTAGTTTGGTCTTTTACGATGTATCTATCCTTTGGCGAACGCCCTGTGAAAACGCCTGTCTTCACAGCAACAGCACCTGAATTTGTCAAAATCCCTTTCTCAAAACCTTCGTTTTCTGGTGACATTTCATCTTGGAAAAGTTGTTCGTAGGTAGGATTATACACAATCTCCTTAACTCCCTTAATGCCATGTTTTTCTAAATAGTTTTTAATCTGTTCCATGTTAAATATTTTATATAAATTAACTACACGCAAATGTATTGATATTTTTAGGTTTTTCCTATGATTTAGCTCAGTTTTACTTAATTATTTCGTTCCAATCAAAAAAAGTATGAAATCCGTGTCCGTGAAAAAAGTTTTCATATCCTTGAAATTTCCTTGTCATCACAAAATCTCCTCCCCACGCCCCGAGACTTTTCACAAAAACAGGGCAGTCAGGGAAATACTGCTGTTTGACTTTAGTAAGTCCCAAAAATGTGGAAACTTTTTTTTCATGAAGTTCCATTAAATCCGAAAACTCATCAATGTTTTTACAATTTAAAACTTTTTCTGTCAAATCCGAAAACTCACCAATTATTTCCTTTGATTTTGGTTTAGATTTATAAAGTTTTATGCCTTCGCGGCTGTCTTGTTTTTGATTGAGATGGACAAATAACAATTCTTCCTTGAACCCTGGGTCAAAATTCACTCGTGTTACCTCTCTATTTTTCCATTTTAGCTGATATAAAATAGGCACCCCCTCCATTGCTACCGCTATATCATAGCCGCTTCCACCAAGCGAAATTTCATTCAGCTCAAAAGCATCTATCTCAGCCCATTTGGCAAGATTTGCCATCAGCGTAGAACTGCTCCCCCAGCCAAAATTAGCAGGAAATTCCAGATTGGTCTTCATGAAATATGATTTTTTACCTTGTAAATGAGATGATGAAAGTTTCTGAATATTTCTGAGAACATTCATAATGAATTCGGCATTTTCGGGAAGATTAGTTTTTATAATTCTCCAATTGAGATAATCAATTTCTGCACTCATCCAAAGCCGCCCGTTATGATAAGCCTCCCAAAAAACAAGAGCCTTGCCGTCTTTTTTTTCTTCTACACAGAGATTTTGTCCAGATTTGGTAGGGACAGCCAATGCCGTTGCCCCATCCAGCACGAAATATTCTGAGGTAAGAAGCAGTTTGCCATGTGAAAAAAAACTTTCCATAAAACAAAGGTAAATAATATTTATAAACAAATTGCTATCCTCGGAATATCCAAGAATAGCAATATTTTTTACAGATTACAAAATCCGTTATATCCCTGATGAAACCATAATACTAGGCGATATTTTCTTTATCAATCCTTGTAATGTTTTCCCTGGTCCCACTTCCACAAAATGGTCAGCGCCATCTTTTACCATATTTTGTATCGTTTGTGTCCATTTTACAGGACCTGTCAACTGTGCTATCAGATTCTTTTTTATTTCCTCTGGGTCTGTCACAGGAGTCGTTGTTACATTCTGATAAATCGGAAGAATAGGGTTATTAAACTTAACTCCTTCTATTGCTTGTGCTAATTTTTCTTGCGCTGGCTGCATCAAAGGAGAGTGAAAAGCTCCATTCACAGGTAATAAAAGAGCTCTTTTCGCACCAGCTGCTTTTAGGGCTTCGCACGCCTTTTCCACTGCTGGTGTTTCACCAGAAATTACCAATTGCCCAGGGCAGTTATAGTTCGCAGGAACTACCAGTCCATCTATCTCTGCACAAATTTTTTCTACTTTATCATCATCCAGCCCAAGCACCGCCGCCATAGAGGAAGGATTGATATCACAAGCCTCCTGCATAGCCAAAGCTCTTTGGTAAACCAGCTCCAGCCCATCTTTAAACGATAAAACTCCATTCGCTACCAAAGCAGAGAACTCACCCAAAGAGTGTCCTGCCACCATTCCCGCACCTATTGTATCGATTGCCTTTACAATAGCTACAGAATGAATAAATATAGCTGGCTGAGTTATTTTGGTTTTCTTTAAATCCTCTTCTGTACCATCAAACATCACTGACAAAATATCAAATCCCAATATATCATTAGCAGAATTCATCAAATCTCTAATCTCCTTACGGTAATCATAAAGATCCTTACCCATCCCCACAAACTGAGACCCTTGTCCAGGAAACACTAATGCTTTCATATTTTTGAAAAATCTAAATCTTATTTTATTATTTAAAAACTAAGGAACCAACCTCACTACTCTAAATCCAGTATTCACAAAAGCCCCATTCTTTTTGTTTCGGATATACTCAAACTTGGTAGCCAACTGAGTCTGAACCTTACTCATATTTCTTAGGACTTCGCCTTTTGATTCCCTTGCCAACATATCACTAACCACATCAAAACCTATAATGGTGTATTTAGATGGTGTTCTACAATATTCTTTTTTAAACTCAGCCAAAACCTCCTTCTCAAAATCTCCATCTGTATTTATTTTTCTATCCATCAAATAAACCAAATTCGCTTTACTTAAAGGATCTACATTCTTCTCAAAATCAGGGTGATAATACATACTAAACGCCTTGATTCCTTCTGTTTGTTTGGCTAGTTCTATTATTTTCTTCGCAAATCCTGCTCCCACAGCATTATTATCATTTGCTAAAATAACTACCGCTGGCAGGCTTTGTCCTGTTACCATATTCTGCTCCAGTTCTATTCCAGATGGAGAACTAACCACCGAAATTTCAGTTTTAGATAGCTCTTTTGCTAACTGCTCTTTAAGGAAAATAACTTCTGGATTGTTTTCTTCACCTACAATAAATACTTTTTCTTTTGAATGAGCATTTTTGACCTCACGAACGATTCTCTCTGCATACACTCTATTCCCTGGCTCTACAATCACCAAATTATTATATTTATACATCTCCTCTGTATGGGCAAATGGAGCTACCACAGGAATTTTTTCATTCTTCACATATTCAAGAACTTCTATCACATTTGACTTAAAGAATGGCCCTATAATCAAATCTGTATTAGCCTTGTTAATCTGCACCAAATTGTTCTTGAAAGAATTTTCATTTTCAGCATCTATCACATTGATACTTACTTTTTTACCATCTCGCATTCCTCGTTGTGCAGCAAGTTTAGCACCGATTAGAAAATCTGCAGAAAGTGTTCTATATTTAGTGTCATTAGTATCAAACCCAAAAGGCAAAATCAATGCAATACTAAATACATCATCATCAGCTTTTACATATTGTCTATTCACCTTCTTGATATTCAGCACCATTCCTTGCTTTATCCCATTAGGAAGCCCTCCATTCATTTCGGCAAGTTGGTCATATGTGATGTTGTATTTATTCACAATTCCAAATGCGCTCTCTCCTTTTTTAACCTCGTGAGTCACATATTCCTCCACAGAATAAGTTTTGGTTTTGACCTCTTTTGGAGGAATATTTTTTTCTTCTTTAGGTTTTGTATTTTTCTCAGAAGTTTCTTTCGTTGTCGTTGCTACATTTTTAGAAGAAGCTGTATTTTTCACTATGATAACATCACCAGACCTAAGCCCTCTCTGCTCTAATCCTGAATTTAATGCAAACAGTTCACTCTGCGAAATATTAAACTTCCTTGTAATTCCATAATATGTATCTTTTGGCTGAACTACATACGCTCCATCTTCTGAAGCCAATTTTTGAGTTTTTTTCTCCTCCTCTTTATCCTTTTTAGGTGTATCTACTACCTCCTGCTGAGCAGCTTTGTCTCCATACTTTTTGATTTTATCTTCTGGCAGCACAAGTGCTTCACCCACTTTCATATGGCTTTCCAAATTAGGATTCAGCCTTCTCAGTTCTTCTTCTGAGATTTTGTATTGTCTGGTTATACCATAGATAGTCTGTTTTGGCTGAAGATAAATCTTACCCAATTTTTGATTGGATTTCTTTTCAGTAGATTTTTTATCTTCTGCTTTCTCTTCTGTTTTTTGAGTGTTTTTTTGTTTATTAGGAATAATCAAAACATCTCCTATATCTATTTTCCCATCCTTTATTTTAGGATTTTGCTTGATAAGTTCATCTACGCTGACACCATATTTTTTAGCAATAGTAGTGGGATTTTCTTTAGCCACCACAGTATGCTTCTTCTGCTGCCCAGATAATACCGCAAATGCTGTTCCTAGTATGGTTAAAAATATTTTTTTCATCTGATTTTAAGTATTGTTGTTATATAACAATTAGACCACAAAAATACGGCTTTATAATTAAATGCACGAAATAATTAGCACCGAGTTTTCCACATCCATTTTTTGATAGCATTCCTCTATCCATCCTTTCCCTTTCTGCGCATAAAACACACTGAAATTCAGCACTCTCTCCTGCCATACAGCATTAGGATGAACATCTAAATACAACTGTCTCAGCTGCATATATTTCTCGTATTGTTTTATTTTTTCCGCTCGCAAAAGTCTCTTTTTCATTCGGTTATAAGATTTCAACTGGCGGGCCTCCTCCGCTTCCACCAAATTCCTAAAAGTCTTATCTGTAAGCTCAGATTTTTCTTTCAACAGCCCGAAAGATTTTTTCAGTTCCTCTTCTTTTTCTGTAAGAATCTCCAAAAGCTCCGACTCAAAAAGCAATTTTTCCTTGATAATCTCCGCATAATCCATGAAAAACTCCTCTATCCCAAGTCCCATTTTCTGGATTTTATTTGCTGTTTTTTCAGTCAAAAAAAGCATTGAATTTCTCGGAATCAAAATCGGAAAAGGAACCTCCACATGTCGGAAATATTCCTTCAGTTCCAGCCAATACATTACCTCTGCATTCCCGCCTATATAAGCTATATTTGGAAGTATTTTCTCCTGATAAACAGGGCGCATCACCGCATTTGGGCTGAATTTTTCTGGATAATTTTCTAATTCTGCTAAAATCTCCTCTTCCGTGAAAGAAATTTCCCTGTCCAGCACATTGTATCTTTCTCCGTCAAACTCTATTCTATCGCGAGTTTCAGAGAGATAAAACAAATTGATTTCCCTTGGGTTCACCTGCACTTTTCCGTATTTCTTTGTAAGATTTTCTACCGATTGGTGCGTTTCCTTTTTCAATGAATTATTTTTCAATTCATCAGCAAAAATCCCTTTCATCTGCTCTTTCAGCTCTCGGTCATCTCCATCTATCATCAGCAGCCCTCGGTCAGCAAAGAGTTTATTCACCAGCGTTTTGGTCGCTTCTGCTAGTGTATTTCCCTCTGCATAAGCCTCCTTCATCCAGTCTATCAGCTCCTTACCAAAATCATTATATTTAAATTCTTTTTCAAACTCTTCTATGAAATTATTTTTTTCAACCTTTATTCTGCCGACTGCTCCACCTGATTTTTCATCGATGCTATAAATATGATTTTGAGTTTTAAAATGATTTATTTCCTCAAAATCATGGTCTTCCGTAGCCATCCAAAATATAGGAACGAATTTTTTACCTTGAATATTTTGATTCAGAAAATCTGTCGTTTTTATCGTCTGTAAAATTTTATAAACGAAAAACGCAGGCCCTGTAAATAGGTTCAGCTGATGTCCAGTAACGATAGTAAAAGCATTCTCCTGCGAAAGAGCTTGCAGGTTTTCTTTTTGTTTATCAGATAATTGTAGATTTTTTTCTAACTGTTTCTCCAAAACCTCACAAAGAATTTTTCTCTGCTCTTTGGAATAACTTTTTTCCTTCAATTCCACCTGTTTCTGAACATTTTCCAAAGAAAATCTATGCGAAGCATATTCCTCATCAGCGAAAAAGTCCTTAATAAGGCTGGGAATGCTGTATATATCTTTTAAAAATATCTCTTTTTTGTTCATTTTACCTTTATTTTAGTGGAATAAATACCATACCAAACCTAAATTCAGCCTAAAATCTGCCACTGGATAAAACGGCGCTGCGTAAGACTGATTTTTCATGAAAGTAGTGTTAAGATGCTGTGCCTCAGCGTAAATCATCATTCGTTTTACTTTCATATTAAAATAAACATCCACTATCGGTCTTCCTCCGATGGAATGCGAGTCTGTGGATGGCAGGATAAATTCATTAAGTATCGGAAAATACTGCTGTGAGGCGAATTTTGAGAAATAATAAGCCTTGATTCCCGTCTGAATTTCTGCCGCTTTTTTGAATATTTTGGATTGATAATAAACATTCGCCCTTCCTATAAATTGTGGCAACGGAAACACATCTTTATTATTTAAAACATTCTGAACCAATACTTTAGCATTAAAATTAAATTTACGATAAGTAAATGTAGCCTCGCCTCCTATCTGCGATATATTTACTGATGAAGTGCTCTGCTGAGGCATCACCGAAGAATCAAAATACGCCAGCTGCCCTATTCTGAAATAATTCGCAAACAACTTAGTATCAAACCATTTAAGATTTAAATCCGCTCCTATTTCCAAAACCTTTTGGTTCTTAAAATCAGAATATTTGAAATTATAATCTTGATAAAAAGAAGTGTTCATCAAGTAATTGAACGATGGAGCCGCCGATTTGAACTTCACATGCCCGCTGATGGAATAACCCTCAATAGGCTCAAAAGTCAAATAGTTTTCTGAATTTAGATAATTTCCAAATGCTTTTCCGTTAGAAATTTCCAAATCTGAATTTAGATTGATTTTATCCCAAAGTTTTATTTTAAGATTTCCTACCAATCCCAGACGATTTTCCTGAAATTTAGAATCTTCCTGCACTCCGCTGATTATCAATGGATAAAACGACCTGTAACTGATATTCTGGTAGCGAACTCCCGCTTCCGCTCTAAAAGCCTCATTATCAAAAAGCAAGCTCACCGTATTGCTGAATTTAGTCGATTTCCTCTTATTATTGGTAGGATAATCCGTAATCAACGAAGATGAATAATAGTTCTCCGTGCCATCCTGTGTGTAGAAATATTTATTGGTTTGATAAAAAATCGTATGACTCAGCTTAAACGGAAATCTCTCCACATCAAAAGGTGCAAAATAATGGCTAAAATAAAACCTCCTCACTGCCATTCTGGTGTAGGTATTATGCAAATTTACCGTAAGATTTTTCCTGCTGTTGAACCGAGAATCTCCACTTGTAAAATTCTCTAAATTAGCAAGCCCCCCATTCTCTTCATTAGAAATATTCTGATGAATGAAATGTGCAAATGCCTCATATTTGGAGTTTTTAGAAAGATAATGTGCAGAGAAAATGGTATTATTAGAAGATGCTATTTCCCTCTGATACAGCCCCTCCGAACGCAGCCCCATATACTCTATCGCAAAATTAAACCTTTTGCCAATATTCTGAGTATAAGTTGTTTGCAGAGCTCCGCCGCTACTCATTCCATTATGATAATAGAATGCTGTAGTGGGACTTTTCACATCGTAATATTTTATATCCTTAATTCCAAGTATAAAGAATGATTTTCTTGTAGGCAATAATGCTAAATCCTGCTCTGCATCAGTCTTATAAACCAAATTCTGAAATCCCTCCCCAATATTCGCAAACTGGATTTTCCCAAAATTATCCCTATTATTATACTGAATAAATTGATAAGATTTACCAATAGTGAAAACAGTATCAAACGCTTTTCGCTGAGAAAATTGTGTAAAAAACTGATAATCATCAATCGTCGGTCTAAAAATCTGTATAGAATCCTTCTGTCCATTGTCCACCACAACGGAATCACTCACTGGCAAATCATCTGTCTGCGCCTTTAAAAGGCTTCCCAGCAATACTAATATAAAAAAAATGTACCTCATAAAGTTTTTATGAGGTACAAATTTAATATATTATTCAGAATATTTTTCTAGTTATGCAAAAAATTAATAACCTGGGTTTTGCTGAATATTTGGATTTCCTGCTATCTCTGCCAATGGTATAGGTAGGGTATATCTATAATCTCCATTTGGAAGATTTGCTACAGTGATTCCAGGACGATCATCTGTTCTATTTCTATCCATAGTCACCCCAGCTTTAGCAGCCAATCTTTTAAGGTCTATATAACGATGTCCCTCAAAAGCAAGCTCTACCCTTCTTTCTTTCAGAATATCTGCCCATGCAGCCTGTTGACTAGCGTATACAGGTGTTGTAGCTGCACCACTGTAATTTCTAGCTTGTCTAACTTGGTGGATGTAATTTCTAGCTGAAGCCAAATCATTATCATTTACAGCACATTCAGCCAATATGAAGTACATCTCTGACAACCTAAACATCTTAACATCATTTTTTGTTGTAGCACTTCCCTTACCTGGATATTTATCTATAACTAACTGGTCTGTTGTATAATCTTTATTATTATAAGCTGTTTCATAGTTAGGATTGATAGTAGATGTAGGATCTATATACGCATATCTTCTAATATCTCCTGTTGTTCCATCTAATATATTGAATAGGTTTCTTCCCATTACCCAAAGAGGAGAACCTCCGATTTCAGACTTATTCGTATTATAATACGAAGGTAATTGCACATAACTTCCTCCAGAAACAGGTCTTGAAAGGGCAAAGATAACTTCTCCTTGCGAATTATCCGACCAAATCTGTCTATATGGACTTGTAGAAGCATCTTTATAAAAGTCTGCATTCCATGCAGTACTTCCTACCGTACCAGAAGGAATAGGTGTAGCAACTGTCAAAGATAATCCTGAGCTGCTCAAAACAGCCTGTGCATACTGTTTAGCCTCAGTATATTTCCCTCTATAAAGATAAAGACGAGCCTTAATAGCATTTACTAAATTCTTACTTACATAATATCTGTCAGACTGTTTTGTAAGATGATTTTCAGCAAAAGTCAGATCTTCTTCTATCACAGCATATACCGCCCCATTTGTACTTCTTGGCAATTTAGTAGAAATACCTGGCACTGTACTAATAATCATAGTACCCAAAGCATTATCATTTGCCATATCTGGAGAGAAATAAGTTAACAATTGCAAATATCCTAATGCTCTCAATACTTTTGCTTCTGCTATTATATTGTTATAGGTTGCCTGCTCACTAGAACTTGGTGTGACTTTTCTTGCTCCTTCTATAAGTCTCGTAGCTCTATTTATTAATAGGTTATTCTGTAGCCATATATCAGAAACTATAGAACGAGAAGGATCTATATAAAACCTATGTGTCTCATACCCTTGTCCTCCAGAACCTGCAGCAGGCTTTACCTCATCTGTAATAAGAGAAGTAAAATATACCGCTTGAGCATTCTCTACATTATTATAAACACTTCCTACTAAATAACCTTGCAAATTATCTACTGTCGTAAAAAATGCATCTGAATTCAACTCTCCATCTTGTACAATATCCACAGCATCTCTACAGCTATTCATAGATACTACTGCTCCAAAACCAAGAATTGACAACAATCCTATTTTAATTATATTTTTTTTCATTTTCTAAATTATTTTATTATTTAAAACTCTAAGTTTAATCCTAATGAATATGTTCTAGTATTTGGATAAACCCCTATAGAATAACTTTTTACAGGCTCTGGATCAAATCCTTTCCACCCTGTCCATGTAACCAAGTTTTCTGCCATCAGATACACTTTCAGTGATCTTACAGGAAGATCTCTCAGCAATTCTTTATTAACATTATATCCTATTGTGATGTTCTTAAGCTTAATATAATCCGTTTTTCTCAGGTATTTATCTGAACTACTTAACAACCCGAAGTTTCCTGCTGTAAGAGAACCTACATCTGTATTTGTATTATCTGGTCTCCATGCATTCAGCATTTCTCTTGTTGGATTATATCTATGGAAATAACTTGGATCATTTAACCAATAGTTCATGTTATCGTAAGACCATCCTCCCGCTTGGAAACTAAATAATGAAGTAAGATAAAAACCTTTATAATCAACATCTAAACCAAAACCTCCTGTATATGGTGCATATACAGTTTTCCCTGTTAGCACTCTATCACTTGCTGTTGGCGCTTCTGTCGCATTTCCATTTTTATCTCTAAACAAGAAATTTCCGTTAGCAGGATTAACTCCTATATAAGAATATAACTGCCATTGTGCAAGAGGTCCTCCCACTGCATTTACAATATCATCACTCAAATCTTCCTGTGGAAGAGCCATGATTTTACTTTGGTTATATGCCATATTAGCAAAAACTGATAATTTGAAATTTCTATCTCTGTCGTTAAACGGAGTATATCTCAAACTTCCTTCAATACCTCTATTTCTTAATGTACCATTATTCCCTTTAATAGTGTACTGACCATTAGCTGCAGATATTGGCACTCCTAAGAACATGTCTTCTGTTCTTTTTTCATATACATCTACAGTTCCTTGTAGCTTACGCAATATCCCAAAATCTAAACCTATATTCGCCTGAGACACTCTTTCCCATTTGACATCAGAGTTTTTCAAAGATGTTGCATATCCAGGAAGGTTTAAATAACCAGTATTTGAAGAATAGGTATCTCTTATCAAGTTAGAATCCAAGAATAAAGCATTCGTGTTAACTGCTGATGATGATAAATTCTGATTACCATTTGTCCCATAAGATGCTCTAAGCTTCAACTCATCAAAGATAGAACCTTCCATGAAACTTTCCTTATTAATATTCCATCTACCACCTACAGACCAGAATGTTTCCCATCTATTATCTGAAGAGAATCTATATGAAGCATCTCTTCTTATTGTAGCAGATATACCATATCTAGATGCAAAATCATAATCTACAGTTCCTATGAAAGCCAATGTTCCTGCTTTAACTTTCCCTGCATCTATACTAGGTCTATAATTATTAGGTGTTTTTGGGTCAAAAGGCACATACCCTGTTCCTGCACCTAATGCCCATGTCAAAGGATCTAATCCATTCTGTGTTTGTGAGGTAGAAGAATAGAAGCCTCTAAGATAATCTATATAAGCCCCTACCCCAATAGTATGACGCCCAAATTTCTTATCATAATTCAAACTGGTTACAGAGTTTATATTTGTATCATAAATATTTTCTATTGTTTCAAACCCTCCATATTTTAGTCTACTCATGTTCGCCACATACACAGCCAAATAACCATTAGGGTCTCTAGCAAAATCTGTAGTATTATTTTTGTAAGTAACCCCTGTTCTATTGGTTACACTTAGACCATCATATATTTTATATGTAACATTAGCATTTGCTGTTATAGATGTCTGAGTTCTCAAGTTTTTAACTGCCCCTCTAATAATATCAGACAACACCCACGCACTTTTACCTTCAGTTGAAAAATCAGGCACAAGCTCAAACATATGGCGACCATTGTTAAAATAATAAGGTCTCAAAGTAGATAGCGAAAACAATCCTAAAAGTGGGTTCTGAACTGCATTATTTCGAACATTAGAACCAGTTTCTTCATGTAATTGATTTCTCTTAGAGTATCCTAAACCGATCTGTGCAGAATAGGTAAGCCTTTTATCCTTAGAACGCCCATTAATATTACTTCTTAAGGTAAATCTTTTAAAGTCTGTTGATTTTACAACACCTTCACTCTCAAGATACCCTAAAGATGTATATGATGACAAATTCTCACCTCCTGTTCTCAACCCTATATTATGTTGCTGACTGAATGCTGTTCTAAAAAACTCCTTACTCCAATCCGTATCAATAGAATAATTATCTATCTGACTTTGTGTCATTGTTGCTCCTATACCTACTCCCGCTCCCTTCTGGATAGCCAATGTCTCTTTAGAAGATGCTAGGTCATATTTATGCGTAGGTATGGTAGATATACTAGTTGTTAAATCGTATGAAATTCTTAAACCAGAATTAAACTTTCCTGATTTTGTAGTAATTACCACTACCCCATTAGCACCATAGTTACCATATATAGATGTAGCTTGAGCATCTCTCAAAATAGAAAGAGTCTCTATATCATTTGGGTTCAAGTTTCTAAACTCATTACCAGAAGATATTAACCCATCTATCACATATAGAGGATCTGTAGATGCGTTAATAGAACCCACCCCTCTAACTGTTACATCTATTCTTCCAGAACCAGGAGAACCTGATCCAGAATTAATAGATACACCAGGAGCCGCTCCTTGCACAGATGTCAAGAAAGATGTAGTAGCTCTATTTTCAAGTGTAGACGCAGATACAGTAGTACTCGCTGCAGAAGACTTAGATTTTGATGCAGTCTTACTATACCCCAATATTACAACTGTATCTATTGTTTTCTCTTTTCCAGAAATAGTATCCTTCTTAACTTCTTGCGCAACCAATGCTTGTCCTGTAAAGAACAATACACCAGCTGTTAGAACTTTCAATTTCACATTCATTTTTAACAAAATTTAATAACCATTGAGCAAAGGTGTTAAATATTTTTTAAACAACCAAATGTTTTTATGTTTTTTTTGTTATTTTTTTGATATTTTGTTAAAAATATCCGAAAATTATCATTTTCAATAAACTAAATATTAAATTTTTGATAAAGTTATTTTAATTTTTTCTAAATTTGCATTTAGTATGGATTTAGCTTTTTACATATACAGTTATTTACAGGAGCAAAAACCAAGGGTAGAAGTTCCTGATTTTGGGGTTTTTAGACTTGAAAAAGAACATGCAATTATGGATGCAGAATCTTCTAAAATTCTTCCTCCAAGTGAGCATATCCATTTTGAAGACAATACAGCTGTATTTGATTCCAGCCTTGCCCATTATATAGCAGAAAAAACAGGTGAGAATCTATTCATTATACAATCTGAAATAAGAGATACTGTGCGTGAATGGATAAGACTACTCATGCTCCAAAAAAAATTAAATCTTAAATACCTCGGAGAGCTTTCCCTTAAAGAAATAGATATCATACGGGAAGAAACTAAAATCCCACAATCTATGGAGTTTTTTGGGCTGGAAGAAGTTAATTTATCTGAAATTTCTCCTGCATCAACCATTAAAGAAGAACCGACCCAAAAGCAAGAATCCACAAAAACAGAACCACAAAAACAAGAAAAATCAAACAATGGTATCTGGTGGGTATTATTATTCATCGTTCTTGCTGTTGCTGGGCTTGTATTTCTATATTATAATTATGGAAAATCGGATAAATCTGCTGATGACAGCGCAAAACAAGATTCTATCCAATCCGTACAAACTGAAATTCCACAAGCTGTATCACCTTCCACAGCAGATTCTATAACAATTGACAGTGTACAAATAGAATACTAAATGAAAATCTTGCTTTTAGATAAAAATCATCCACTCATCACAGAACAACTCTCTGAGAAAGGTTTTGTTTTGGAAGAGGATTTTTCATCAAGTTATGAGCAGGTTTTAGAGAAAATCCATCTTTATGAAGGCATCATCATCCGAAGCCGAATTCCGCTGGATGCTCATTTTTTAGAAAAAGCAAAAAATCTAAAATTCATTGCACGAGTAGGCGCTGGAATGGAAAACATAGACATCGCCAAAGCCCAAAAACTCGGCATAAAACTCATCAATTCCCCCGAAGGAAACAAAGATGCTGTGGCAGAGCATGTTATAGGAACACTTCTAGTGCTGATGAACCGCCTTTTTATTTCCTCTAATGAAGTCAAAAAGGGAATTTGGGTCAGAGAAGAAAACCGAGGAGAAGAAATTTTGGGTAAAACCTTCGGAATCATCGGTTATGGAAACATGGGAAAAGCCGTAGCCAAAAGACTTTCGGGATTTGGTTGTAAGACTATTTTCTACGATATCAAACCTAATCTTTCTGATGAGTTTGCCACGCAGGTAAGTCTTCAAGAATTACAAGAAAACGCCGATATTCTCAGCCTTCACACGCCACTCACAGAGGATACACTCTACATGATAGATGAGGAATTTATCTCAAAAATGAAGAAAAATTTCTACTTCATCAATACCGCAAGAGGTAAAAATCTAAAAACTTCTGCGCTGGTAAATGCTTTAAAATCTGGCAAAATAAAAGGTGCTTGTCTGGATGTTTTGGAATACGAAAAAACCTCTTTTGAGAATTTGGAAACGAAAAACGAGGATTTAGAATATCTTCTAAATTCAGAAAAAGCCATCATAACGCCACACATCGCGGGCTGGACTCACGAAAGCAAAATAAAATTAGCCCAAGTCATCGTGGATAAAATATTGGCTTTCGCTGCTGGAAATTAGTATCATTTAACATAGATTTAACGATAATTATTATTCATTTTTCTCGTTTTTATCCTATTTTGCGCGAAAATTTCAAAACAAAGATGAAAATAAATCTATCTCACGTAGGATTTCTTGCATTTTTTCTATTTTTTTCGTGCTCAAAAAAAGAATCCACAACAACCAGCAATGGATATTATTCAGCTTCAAATCTTCCTAATTTCGGTAATGTAGATGTGGACAATGTCTTCAAGGGAGAAAAATTAAAATTGGAAAATCAGCAAAAAATCGTAAATTCCCTTAACCAATATTACGAAAACATCTGGAACAGCACCGATATGAGCGGTGGAGTTTTGGTAGCGCACGGAGACAATATTCTTTTAGAAAAATACAAAGGCTTCGGCAGGGAGAACAACCAAATGCCTATTAACAAAGACACTCCGCTCCATTTGGCTTCTATAAGCAAACCCATCACCGCTATGGCGGTTTTAAAATTAGTGGAAGCGAAAAAAATCAGCCTTGAGCAAAAAGTAAAATCCATTTTCCCGAATTTCCCGTATTCTGATGTAACGATTCAGCACCTGCTCACCCATCGCAGTGGACTACCTAAATATGAGCATTTCTTGGAAGAAAATGACATAAAACCTAAAAATAAATTCTTTACCAATCAAGAAATTTTTGACCTCGTTGCGAAACACAAACCAGAACTTGCCAGACAGACCGATACTGGTTTTATGTATAATAATTTCAACTATGCCATTCTGGCGCTTATCATCGAAAAATTTACTGGAAAATCCTATCCAGAAGCGATGAAAGAAATGGTTTTCGCTCCTTTAAAAATGAAAAATACTTTTGTTTTTGAAGAGAAACACATCAATTCCGCTTCACAGTCTTTTTACCAAAGAAGCACCAGACTTTATCCTTTAAATGAATATGATTTGATTTATGGCGATAAAAATATCTACACCACTCCACGCGATTTGTTCAATTTTTCAAAAGCAATGTTTTCAAAAGATTCTCTTCCAAAAGAACTGATGGAAAAGGTTTTTGAGCCGTACAACAATGAGAAAAAAGGTGTGAACAACTACGGTCTTGGATTTAGGCTAAAAGTATTTGATGAAGGGAAAAAACTGACCTATCACAACGGCTGGTGGCATGGCTCTAACACGGTTTTCATCCACTTAAGAGAATCCAAAACCACCATCATCGCCCTAAGCAACAAGTATTCTAGAAAAATATACGGAACGATGCTTCTTTCCACGCTCTTTGAAGATTTTCCTTTTGAAATTGATAAAGTGATAAATCCAGATGCCGAAACTGCTGATTCCACAGAGGTTTTTGCAGAAGATACCGAAAGGGCAAAAGCGCCAAAGAAGAAACCAAAGAAAACTTCTATGGATAGCCTAAAAGCGACAAAAACAGAGGAAACCATACAGAAAACTTCAGAATCTACAGAGGAGGAAGATTAAATTTAAAAAACTTATTTTTGTTTCATGAAAAAGATTTTCTTTGTTGCTATTTTTATAGTTCTTCTGAGTGCCTGTGCAAGAGTAGGCTCTCCCGAAGGCGGTGCGAAAGACACCACTCCACCTAAGTTTCTGAAATCCAATATAGATACGAGCAGAGTAAATGTTCCTACCAACACTAGGGAACTTCTGCTGTATTTTGATGAATATATTAACTTAAAGGATGCGAATAAAAATCTCATCATTTCGCCACCGATTAAAAAGATAAAAAAAATCATTCCTTCTAACCTTGCAAACAAATATATTTCCATAACATGGGATGAAGATTTGCAAGAAAATACCACTTATAATTTCAACTTTGGAAATGCCATTGTAGATAATAATGAGGGAAATGTGCTGCCTTACTTTAATTTTGCTTTTTCTACGGGAAAAGAGCTTGACAACCTGTACATCAGCGGGACGATAACTGATGCCTTGCTCATCCCTGGCAAAACCTCTAAACATGGCATTGTGGTAGGACTCTATGTGGATAGTGCTGATTTCAAACAAAAACCAAATTACATCGCAAAAGCTGATGAAGACGGCTATTTTGAGCTAAACTACCTAAGTAAAGGGAAATATAGCATCATCGCTTTTGAAGATGAAAACGAAAACTCTGTATATGATGCTGGTAAAGAAAAGGTCGGATTCTTAAAGGAAAAAATAGATTTAAGCCAAAATTTATCTGGTCTGAAAATGAAAATTTACCCTTCTGAAAAAAACATAAGATACAAAGAAACCGCGCCTGTGAGTGGTGGAATGCTGATGGTATTCGAAGGAAATCCAAAGAAAGTAGATATAAAAAGCATAAGTAGTGAACTTACTGATTACCAAGTAACTCACACCGAAAAATCTGATTCTGTGATGGTCTGGGTAGGGAAACAAAACGCCCTAAACAACAGAACCCTCACACCTCTAAAAATAAGCTATAATGCTGATGGTAAGGAAGATACTATTTCTGTTTCTTATAAAACCAACGAAAAAGATGAACTGACCTTAGCCAATAGCAAAGGCGGGCAGCTTCCTCCTGAAAAAGATTTTGTCATTACCGCTAATATGGCTTTGAAAGACATAAATCCTGCTCTGTGGGCGCTGAAAAGTGACAGCATCAGCCAAAAATTTGAGGCAAGAATTTCTAAAAAAAATCGGAAGGAAATCATCATTTCATCGGACTTTAAAGTTGGGAAAAAATACTCGCTCAGCATTCCGAAAGGAAGTGTTCAAGGGCATTATTTCCAAAATCCAAAGGCTTATATTTTCAATTTTGAAGCGGATAAAGCCGAAAATTACGGAAGTTTAACCCTAAAACTAACGAATCAGCCGAAGTCTTATTTTTGGATACAACTAATTGATAGTGAAGGAAATGTAAAATACTCTCAATATACAAATAAGAACGAAATCCGTTTTACGAGCCTTGACCCAGCTATTTATTACACCCGAATTTTAGTGGATGATAATGGTAACAAATACTGGGACAAAGCCAATTTCTCTGAGCAAAAATTCGCTGAAGAAGCCTTTGTTTTTGAAAAGAAACTGGAGGTAAGAAAATTATGGGAAATCGTGGAAAATTGGGTTTTGGAATGATTTTTTCATCATTCCTTGTTCAAATTAAATTTTTATTAAATTATGAAGAAGTTTAGTCAATTATTTTTAGTTTTAATTTCAACTTTAGGTTTCTCTCAATGCGAAATCACAGGAAAATCTTCACTAATAGTAGGAGAAAAAAGCAGCTACAACATAAAAAAAGATGCCCAATGCAAAGAATGCTACCGATGGACATCTGAAGGCGGAATCCTAGTAGAAAGTGATAACAGGCTGGATTCTGTAGAAATCATGCCTATAAATGCAGGAAATTCCACATTGTCCGTGCAGTATATTTCTGAAAACGGAAATATCACAAAATGTAGTAAAGATATCAGCATTCTTGCTAAGGAAAATTTGGAAGAAACTCCAGCTGAACCCGCTAAAAAAGGAGATTGTGATATAGATGTGACCAACTACGAAACTAGAAAAATCTCCAATGACAGATTAGGATTTTTTAGTAATTCCAGTAAAGATTTCAGCTACACTTGGGAGGTGCTTTATAAGAATGGACAGAAACAATATTCTACAGAAAAAGCACCACAATTCAGTTATTCCAAAGACAACCAAATCGTAACGGTTTCTGTGACTGTGGTTTCTAAATCTTGCTATAAAAAATTCACCAAACCTTATGATGATAATTTTTGGAAGTTTTTCTAAAAATATAAAACAACAGCAATGAAACTATACATCATCAGCGGACTGGGCGCAGACAGAAGCGTATTTGAGCATATCAATTTCCCATCGGAAATGGAGCTTCATTTCATCGATTGGCTCGTCCCAGAGCAGGATGAGGAGTTTGACCATTATGTAGATAGAATGGCTGAAAGCATCAATCCTGATGAGGATTTTTGTCTGCTCGGCTACTCTTTTGGCGGAATTATCGTGCAGGAAATTCACAAAAAAATTCCAGCTAAAAAAGTCATTATTCTTGCCAGTATAAAATCGCCTTCGGGAAAATCCAGACTGATGGAAATAGGGAAACGCTCTAAGCTTTACAAAATAATCCCAACTTCGGCATTTAACGAAAAATCCTATAGTTTTTATTCTTTTGTAAGGCATCTTTTTGATCCGAAAAATCCAAAAATTTTAAAATATTTTAAGGTCAGAAATCCTTATTATATCAAATGGAGCATAGAGAAAATCCTTGATTGGGATGCGAAGGAAAACCCTGAAATCATACAGATATCGGCAGATAAAGACATCGTTTTTCCTATCAAAAACTCAAATCCAAACTATGTCATCAAAGGAGGAACGCACCTCTGCCCTGTGACAAAAGCAAAGGAAATTTCTGCTATTTTAGAAAAAGAATTTGGAGGATTATAAAAATTTTAAAATCAATAAAATAGTGAGCACAGAAAACCAAATCCCAACCCAAGAGTGGCTGGAAAAGTACGAAAAAGTAAAATCTATTCTCGTTCCGCCTTTTTCTTTTGAAGAAATTTACTCACAAAAAGAGGCTTTTGGGAAGAAACTTTTTATCTTAAATATGGGAGAAGTCCATTTTCCTACAGGAGAAATTTTGGTAAGAGACCCTTTGTATTTTCTTCATCGCGACCAGCTTCCTTATTTTCAAAAAGTCCCAACAGGAAAATTTCCGCTTAATACATTGGTTGTAGAGGTGGAGGAAGACGATTACCGTTATGTTTCTACACGAGTGAAATTTAGTGACAAAAAGGCTGTCAGCTACACCGAGGCTTTGGTTGGAGATGAAAATCTGGATGATGATTTGGAAGAAGGAGATTTCTTCGGATTCTTTGCGGATGCAGGGCTAGCAACTATAGTGGATGTAAAAACCCGTGATGCCTACTGTGATTTTCGGGAAAAATGGCATAAAGAACACCCTGAGGAAGCCTATATCTATAGTGGTCTTTTCGCTGAAGAATTTGCAAAAAGCTACAAAGAAAATCCTCAGTTTCAAATAGAATGTGGCGACTGGATTAACTTCAAAATTCCAAACACAGACCTAAGCGTACCGATGATACAAAGCGGATTCGGTGATGGGCTATATCCTGTATATTTCGGATATGATGAAAACAACGAAGTCTGCGAAGTTGTTATAGAATACTTTGATTTAGAACTGACTTTTGGGCAGGAAGAAGAATAACTTTTTTAAATCTAAAAAAACTCTCATAGGCTTTAAACCTGTGGGAGTTGTTTTATTTCTGAATCTTCATAATTTTTCACAGCTCGTTTCAGCGTGTTTTTTATTCTCGTTTTCAGTCGGTTTGGTTTATGAACTGTGATATAATCACCAAAGCCTAAAATAACTCGTTCCAACTCAAAATTCAGCTGCACTCTTATCCTAAAATATGTTTCGCCATCTTTTTCTTCCAAAACCTCCTGCGTGTGATGAAACGGCTTTGTTTTCACATATTCTGCATGAATTCCTTTTATTGAGAAAATCACATTCTGCCCTCTTTGTTCGCGTGATGTCGTTACGCCGATCACTTCAGAAAAAAATCTATCGGCATTAAACTCCCGCTCCCGAAAAGGAATATTTTCCTCTATCTGCACGCTTATTATCCTATCAAGTGCAAGGTTCAGCAGCGCATCTCCATACCAGCAGATAAGAAACCAGCGGTTATTATATTCCTTCAAAAGCTGTGGAAAAACGATGTATTTTTTCTCTTCTCTTGCCTTAAAACTTTTATAAACCAATCCCAGCGTCTTCTTATTCAAAATCGCATTGTACAGAATATCAATATATTCCAAACCTTTGAGCCGCTCATTTTTATCTAAATGAATAATGGACTGCTGCTGCGCAGAATGCACCGTGTTTTCCAATTTCTGAATAACGCCATTCAGATCCTTAAACATAGAAAAATCCTTAAACTGCTTCAAAATCTGCACAGCATTATTCATGGCTTTTAGGTCGCTTTCGTTTACTGCAATGTTATGAATGCTGTATTCAGGGTCGGTGTATCGGTAATATTTTCTGTCATAGACCTCTATGGGAGCTTCGTAGCCAAATTTCTCGCTGCGCATATTCTGTATATCGAGCTGAATGGTTCTTTTACTGACATAAGCTTCTTTACCTTCAAACTCAAAAAGAGCCTCAGAACACTCCTCTATCAAATCATCCAGCGTATATTTTTTATACTTATTTCTAAGGCATCTGTCAATGGTTTTATAGCGAATAAGGGCGTTTTTATTTGAAGACATTTTAATTTTTTTACAAAATTATCAAACTTTTTTAACTACGCAAAAAGATTGCGCTTTTGTGTATTTACTTTGCATCATCAAAATGAGACATTATGAAAGTTACAGGAAAAAATATTATCAACTGGGGGTTCCGCCAAGGAAAATGGTTCGGGGAAGCCTTGAAAACCATCAATGAAAACGAATGGGAAGAAACTGAGATTTTGGAATATTTAGAGCAGTTCAGACTTCCAGATCCTATTCCACTGAAAAGAACACCTGCTGATTTTGTGGTTAATATTCATCCTGAGAATGAATTAGAAGAAGATAATGTAAGCAAAGTAATCGCTACCATGAAGAAGCTGATGAAAACGCCGACTCTGGAAAAAGGCGCTTTGATGCCTGATGCCTGCCCTACAGGTAAGGAAGGAATCATCCCTGTGGGAGGTGTGGTGGTCGCTAAAAATGCCATACACCCAGGGTTTCATTCGGCGGATATCTGCTGCTCTGTGATGCTTACTGATTTTGGGAAAATAGACCCTAAATTAGTTCTGGACGCCGCCCACGATTCTACTCATTTCGGATATGGAGGTCGCCCAAGAGGTCAGCAGATAGCGATGAGCAAAGAACTTATAGAGGCTTTTGAAAAGAATTTATTCCTAAAAAAGCCCGAACTCATCAGCACAGCCAGAGATTGTATGGGAACGCAGGGAGATGGGAATCACTTCCTATTCATCGGAACTTCCATGAAGACAGGAAATACGATGATGGTCACCCACCACGGTTCTAGAGCTGTAGGCGCAGAACTTTACAAAATGGGACTAAAAACCGCGAACTACTTCCGTAGAGATATTTCGCCTGATACTTTGGAGGAAAATGCGTGGATTCCTTTTGATACAGAAGAAGGACAAGCCTACTGGGAAGCGCTGCAAATCGTAAGACAATGGACAAAAGAAAATCATGAAGCGATTCATAATTTAACTTTGAAAAAACTTGGAGTAGAAATGCAGGATAGATTTTGGAATGAACATAATTTCGTTTTCCGAGATGGAGACTCGTTTTATCATGCCAAAGGTGCTACGCCTTTAGATACCAAATTCCTTCCTGAGGATAATGAGCTAAGACTCATCCCGCTAAATATGGCAGAGCCTGTCCTCATTGTAAAAGGAACTACCAACGAGCGAAACATAGGATTTGCGCCACATGGAGCAGGGAGAAATTTCAGTAGAAACGAACATAAAAGAAACAAAGCCCACCAGACAGATGAGGAAGTTTTTGCGGAGGAAACGGCTGGGCTGGATGTTAGATTTTTCTCTAATGAAATAGATATTTCGGAACTGCCATCCGCCTACAAAAACGCACAAAATGTGAGAAAACAAATTCTAGAATACAACCTGTGCGAGATAGTAGACGAAGTCATCCCTTACGGATGTATCATGGCTGGAGATGTAGAAAAAAACGCTCCTTGGAGAAAAAAGAAGAAAAATAAAGAATTATAAAATAACCGCCACCTATTAAAAATTGAAAATAGCCCAATAGGGAATTGCGGAGCATATGATGCACGGCTATTTTCATGGTAAGGTCTTCGGACTTGGGGGTTCGAGTCCCTCTTAATCAGCTGCTTTACACAGCCTAAAACAACAAAAGGAGCTGCGGAATTTCGGTTCATCAGGGATAAAGTCTGCAAAATGAAGGATACCGTACAATATTGATAATCAATTCGTTTTCCCTTTATTCTTGTCAGCCGCTCCTTTTTAACTTTAAAAATTTAGAAAAAATGGGAATATTTACAAAAACTTACGAAGTGTTGCCTTTTTACCAAGGTTTCCTTTTTAGAAACAATACTTTTGAAAAGCAGTTAAATGTAGGTTTTCACGAAATTTATGATTGGAAAGATAGAACCAAACTCTATCAAATCCCTCAAAATTCGCGGCTAATCACGGTGACTAACCAAGAGATTTTGACCAAGGATAACATCGCCCTTAGATTTTCTTTTAATATTATCTATAAGGTGACTGATGGTCTTAAACTACTGGAAAACACCATAATAAACAACGAATACTACATCTTGAGCGATGCAGAGTATAAGCTGCAAAATATCGTTCAAATTTATTTCAGAAAAATGATTTCCCAAATAGAGAGCGAAGCTTTGAACGAAAAAAGAGCCGAATGGACGGATTTAAAACCTGAGGAAATTCAAAGCAAAACGAATGAATTCGGTGTGGAAATAGAAAATATCCAAATTCGAGATATTACTTTCCCAAAGAGTATTCAGGAATTATTTGCAAGGCATTTGGAAGCGAAAATAAGGGCAAAAGCTGATTTAGAAAACGCCAGAACGGCCGTAGCTACTGCCAGAGCCTTGAAAAACGCTTCTGAACTGATGAAAAATGATGAAAACATCAGATTCTTCCAAACCTTGGAAACTATTACGAAAATAGCCGAAAAAGGGAAACATACTTTTATGATTGGAGATATTCATCAGATTGCAAAGTAATTTCACAAAAAAACAGCTCAAAATGAGCTGTTTTTTTGTGAAAAAATTTTATTTTTCTACTGCGAATGCCGATACTACAGTTTGTTTCTCATCCACAGCATTAGGATTAGAAACCGTAATTCCATATTCACCAGGTTCTAATGTCACTGATGGCGTTATGATGTAAGAACTTTTCCCATATCTCTTTGCTGAAAAAGATACATAACTCAAATTATTAGTCTTTGTAGCTCCAAATGTATTTGTAGATGCTATTTCAACTCTACGGTATTTAGGCTTAGATTCGAATTTAAATATTCTAATAATTGCCAATGGGTCTGTGTTGTTATCAACTGCTCTTACAATGAATTTTACACTCTCTCCATTATTTAACTTAACTGTGGAACAGCATCCCACAATTTGTAATTGTGTTCTGTATTTACCTATCCCAGTCAAGATTGCTCCAGTAGATAAAACTGAACGACCTTGACTAATTTGTTTTTCCAAAGGTGCTGTTGTTTCATTTGCTCTTATTACAACAACCTCTCCAGCAAATTCTGGTTCTTCTACTTCTTGTGCAGTGACTAATACTGTAGACAATACCACTCCTAAAAATAAAAATACTTTTTTCATAGTTTATAAATTATTTAGATTATTTAGATTATTTTAAATTTCATATTAAAGCAACTCAATTATTTTTGAGTTGCTTTTTTATTCTTATTAAGCATTCTCCAAAACATAGCTGAATACCAATGGCGCTACAATGGTAGCATCTGATTCTATGATGTATTTTGGTGTATTGATATCTAATTTACCCCAAGTGATTTTCTCATTTGGAACTGCTCCTGAATACGAACCATAAGAAGTCGTAGAATCAGAAATCTGACAGAAATAAGACCAGAAAGGAACATCGTGCATCTCCAAATCTTGGTAAAGCATCGGCACCACACAGATTGGGAAGTCCCCAGCGATACCACCACCTATTTGGAAGAATCCTATACCTTTTCCAGCGCTATTGTTTCTGTACCAATCAGCAAGGAAAGTCATGTATTCTATCCCTGATTTCATTGTAGAAGGCTTTAATTTACCTTTGATACAATAGCTTGCAAAGATATTCCCCATTGTAGAATCTTCCCAACCAGGAACTACTATTGGAAGATTTTTCTCCGCTGCTGCAATCATCCAAGAATCTTCTCTCGGAATCTCGTGATACTGTTCTAGAACGCCTGAAAGTATCATTTTGTACATATATTCGTGCGGGAAATATCTTTCACCTTTGCTTTCAGCATCTTTCCAGATTTCAAAGATGTGTTTTTGTAATTTTCTGAAAGCCTCTTCTTCTGGGATACAAGTGTCTGTTACTCTATTTAGTCCTTTTTCTAACAATTCCCACTCATCTTGCGGAGTCAGGTCTCTGTAGTTAGGAACTCTCTTGTAGTGAGAGTGCGCCACAAGGTTCATCAAATCCTCTTCCAAGTTTGCTCCTGTACAAGAGATAATCGCCACTTTGTCCTGACGAATCATCTCTGCTAAGATTTTTCCCAACTCGGCAGTAGACATCGCTCCCGCCAAAGAGATTAACATTTTTCCGCCATCTTTTAGGTGTGCTACATAGCCTTTAGAAGCGTCCACCAAAGAT
>CALAEK010000040.1 GCA_937890925.1 uncultured Riemerella sp. | reverse complement strand
TTTATGCAGAAGAAGGAGCATTATATTCCCAATATTCTAATAATGAAGGAGGTAGGGTGGTTTTAAGAAATCCAAATAAAACAGGAGGAATAGCAAATGAATGGGTGCTATTTAATATGACAAGTGCTTATGGTACCCCATCATTACAATTTTGGAGATATTTCCAAAGTGGAGGTGGAGGAATGGTAATGACTTTAGCAGATGATGGTAATGTTGGTATAGGAACAAGTAGTCCTGGGCTTAGACTTCATGTAGTATCACCAAATGAGCATAAGATAAGACTTCAACAAGAAGGGTCTGCAGATTTTACTGATTTGCTCAAAAGAGGTAATGGTACTTTTAATGTTTATAACAATACAGGAGGGACATGGCAGCATGGTTTAGCAATTACAAATTCAGGAAATGTAGGTATAGGAACAGAAAGTCCTGCACATAAACTTGTTGTTGAAGGGAATGCAGCAATAAATAATGGGAATTTCTATCAATATGGAGGTGGAACTATATATACAGGAATGGGAGGGTTGTGGTCAAATGGAGGTGTGTATGTAATGAATAATCTCTCAGCAAGAGAAGGGCATATGAGACATTCATTAAAACTAGAACATTTAGGGCATAATGAGGCTAATGCACAATGTAATGAAAGGAGTGATGTGGGAAAAATATATTTTTATAATTATATAGGAGAAACAGTTCCTTACATATGTATAGGAACAATAGGAGGAACTAACTACTACCCAAGACGAATAGTATTACAATAAATATTTAAATAATTTTTATCAAACAAGCTCTGACTAAAATTTAGTCAGAGCTTTTTTACATAATATGAAAGAAAAATCATAAAAACATAGAAAACGGAAGTTAAAAACTAATGAAAAATTTTAGTATTCATTTAAAAATCTGTATTTTCGCAGACTAAATAATTTTTAAAGAGTTAATTACAATGACACTTTTAGGACAGATAAGAAAGAAATCTTGGCTTGTGGTGGTATTCATCGCTGTAGCCCTTGTATCATTTTTCATTAATCCTGATACTGTAGAGAAGATGATGGGTAATGACCCAAATGTCTTTGGTGAGGTGAATGGAGAGAAAATAACCAGAGAAGAGTATCTAGAAACTCTGAATATGATGCAGCAGCAGGCACAGCAGCAAGGGCAGTCGCCTAATGGCTTGGAAGAGCAGGCTTGGCAGAGTATAGTACAATCTAAACTTATCAAACAGGAGTTTGAGAAATTAGGTTTGAAAATGACAGAAGAGTTTTTCTGGAACCAGCTGCCGTTTGACCCTATGTTTGCCCAAAATCCTAACTTTAATGTAAGTGATTTTAAAAAGCGGATAGAACAGCTGAAATCAGGCAATGTGGATGAATATAATTCATGGCTTAGTTTTAGAAAAGGTATAGAGTACAGAATCATGGCTCGTCAGGTGTTTACCAACCTTTCTGTAGGGCTTACTTCTAATAAGAAAGAAGCTGAGCTGATGCTGAAATACAGAGATGAGCTGGCGAATATAGAATATGTGAAGATAAGCTATGATGATTTCGCAAAGAAAAATCCAGTGAAAGTTACTTCTCAGGATTTGGTGGAATATATCAAAAAATATCCACAAACATTCAAAGTGACAGAGAGCAGAAATTTAGGATTGGTTTATTTCAAAGCTGAACCTACACAAGCGGATGAAGCGGCTACTTTGGCAGAAATCAACAAACTTTATAACGAGGGAGCAGATGTAGGAAATGGATTGGAAAACTTCAAGACTAATAAGAGCGATAGTTTATTCGTGCTGACGCATTCTCAGGCTGGTTTTGACCCGAACTATTATTCCAAAGAACAGCTTCCAGCAGGAATCAGAGAGCAGATAGCAGGAGCGGCGCTTGGACAGACTTTTGGGCCTTATAAAGAAGGGAACTATTATGTAGTTTCTAAACTTTTGAACAAAAAAGCTACGGACTCTATCCGTTCAAGACATATTTTGATTGCTTATCAAGGTCTTCCAACTGCACAAGGCGAAGCTACAAAACGAACAAAAGAACAAGCGAAGCAATTAGCAGAAAAAATAGCATCAGAATCAAAAGCAAATTCAGCGAAGTTTGAAGAATATCTTAATCTTTCTGCTGATGGTTCTGCACAGAATGGAGGAGATTTGGGATGGAGAACTACAGGACAGGCAGGTTTCGTTCCAGAGTTCCAAAATTATCTTGATAAAAGCCCAAAAGGAGCTCTAGATGTGGTGGAATCTCAGTATGGATACCATATTATCAACATCACAGACAGAAAACCTGGTGCGATGTCTTATAAAGTAGCGAATTTGGTGAAAGAAATCAAAGCATCAAATGCTACAACAGACAAACTGCACTCTCAGTCCACAAGTTTCGCTCAGCAGATACAAGGGAAAGGATTTAATGAGTTTGTAAATGTTGCGAAGAAAAACAATTACAACTTCCAAAATCCTAAACTAGTTCAAAGATTCCAAGGGCAGCTTTTAGGAACAGATAAAGATGCCGAAATCCTAAAATGGGCTTTTGACAAGAAGAGAGAAAAAGGACAGAGCGAGATGTTTACAACTGCCAATGGAGATAGAATCGTGGTTTATCTAAATGGTAAACAGTCCGAAGGTCTTGTAGATCCAGAAGCTGTAAGAGAGCAGATAGAACCGATTGTAAAAAATCAGCTTTTGGCTAAAGAAATCGGAAAAAAAATATCCACAGCAAAAGCTCAGGATTTGGCAGCGATTGCTAATTTGTTCGGTGTGAGCAAAGAATCAGGACAAATCAATCTGCTTAGCCCTGTTTTAGGAGGAGCAGTAGAGCCTAAGGTAGCAGGAGCGGCCTTTGCGATTGGTAAGGATAAAACATCTAAACCGATAGATGGTAATGCGGGAGTGTATGTAGTAGTAAACAAAGGTGTGGCTGTGAATAAGCAAGATGCAGGAGATATCAAACAACTTCAGCAGCAGCTTATGCAGCAAAACTCAAATGTTTTCCCACAAGCATTCATGAGAAGTCTGCAGAATAATGCTGATATCAAAGATTATAGAATACAAGTTTATGATTTAGCGGGTCACTAATTCAAAAAATAACGAAAAAGAGGTTTTTTCTAAAAGCCTCTTTTTTGTCCTTATATCAACAAATTTTTAACTACTGGTCTTATGAAAAGTAAATTAGAAATAGAATACGAAGTTCTAAATATAGATACACTCTCGGAAACAGAAAAAAAACTTTTTGAAGAAGCAAAAAACTCCCGATTAAAGGCATATGCGCCTTATTCTAAATTTTTGGTAGGTTGTTCTATTTTATTAGAAAATGGTGAAATCTACACAGGAAGCAATCAGGAGAATGCTGCCTATCCATCTGGGCTGTGTGCAGAGAGAAGCGTGATTTTTTGGCTGGGTGCCAATTTCCCTAACCAAAAAATAGAAAAACTTTTCGTTATCGGTGGTTTGGAGGAGAATCCAGACTTAGATAGGATAGTTCCTCCGTGTGGTTCATGCAGACAGAGCATCGTAGAATATGAAGTGAAACAGGCACAAAATATAGAAATCTACATCGCGAGCATCAGTGGAGAGAAGATTATAAAAATAAATTCCATAAAGGATTTATTGCCTTTCTCTTTTGATACTACTTTTTTATAGTAAGATATAAAGCAAAATAAAATCTTCCAAGATTTTCTCGGAAGGTTTTTTAGTTAATGTTTTCTTATTGTTCTATTGGTTTTTAGAATGAGATATGCAGTATAAATTTCAATCGCAACTCCTAATATAAAAAACACTTCATATAGGTTTTTACCTGTGATTTTGAGAATTACTCCTCCTATTACTAATGATATACCAAGGAGTAGGAATAATAAATGTTTCATGATAATATAATTTTTAATTGTTTAAAATCACCACTACTGCATTTTCTAATATAAGCTATACCACGAGGATTAAAACTTTATCTTATATATAAATTTTCACACCGAGAGACCGAAAATATTAGAGTGCAATATATGTTCCGAAATTACAAAATAATTAATTAAAAACAAAAAATAAAACTTGTAAATAGAGATTTTTATAAAAGTTAGATATTGTTAAAATTCTTCTCCAGAAATGAAATGCCCGAAAAAATCTTTTTTGGTTTTTAGATAATCTCGGTTTTCTTCGTTGGGTTTTATCTCCAGCGGAATGCGGGAGTGTAGTTTTATTTTGCTGTTTTCTACGAAGCTGATTTTATCAGGGTTGTTGGTGATGAGGTTGATTTCCTTTATCCCAAGTATTTCTAAAATATCAACTGCCACACTGAAATTCCTATCATCAGCAGGAAGTCCCAGTTTTAGATTTGCCTCCACTGTGTCCAACCCTTTTTCTTGTAGAGCATAGGCTTTCAGTTTATTGATAATGCCAATATTTCTGCCCTCTTGCCGTAGATAGACAATCACGCCACCGTATTTTTGGGTATACTGCATCGCGGAGGAAAGCTGCTGTCCGCATTCACATTTTTTAGAATGGAAAACCTCTCCTGTGATGCATTCAGAATGAAAACGGACATTCACCACGCTGGATAAGTCCGTATTTTCAGCTATCAGAGCAAGGTGCGGCATCCAGTCTTGTTCCTTTTCAGAGAAAGCGATGATTTTGAACTTTCCGTATTCTGTAGGGACATTAGCCTCAGCCTGAATTTTTACCATTCTATAAAGTGTCTTTTAGGGATTCTATCAGAGTGATATTGGTTTTGATATTTACTAAAAACCTATTGAGAACCTCTTGTTCATCTTCATTGAGACTATTCTTTAGCTTTTGTATTTTTTTATAAGATTTTTCATAATTATACAAAGCCTTTTCTTTTCCCACGGTGTTGTGCTCTTTCACAGCGTATAGGTATTCTGTGATGTAGAATTTTAGGTTAGAAAACTCCTCATTTACAGGTTTTTGCGAGAAAGAAGAGCACGAACTAAAAGCATTGGTAATGTCCGAAGAGTATTTTATCAGGTCTAAATTATCACTGATATTTTTTACTACATCTTCAGGTGTTTTTTCAGATATGTTAGCAATCAAAGCGGTTGTAGGAGACAGATTATTTTTCTCTGTTGCACACGCAGATACTACAAAACCACATATTCCAATAATTCCCAAAGCTTTTAGTACATTCATTATTCTTTCTTTTTGTATAATATAGGATTTAGAGTCTCATCATTATACATTTTCATTTGTTTATAAGTTTTAATTTTTATGAGCCCATTTTCTATGTCATTCAGCAGCTGGTCAATAGCAGAGCTGAGGTCTTTCTTTTGCTCCAAAAGAGTATTCAGCTTCATTTGACATTTCTCTCTATGCTCATCACTTGCAGATGCTCTGTTGGCTTCTAAATCCATATGATAGACTTTTAGAGCTAAAATGGACAGTCTGTCCACAGCCCATGCAGGTGTTTCTGTGTTTATTTTGGCATCGGCATTTGGTGTGGTGTTTTTGTATTTGTTTAAAAACCAACTGTCTATAAACTCCACTAAATCAGTTCTTTTCTGATTAGAAGCATCTATTCTTCGTTTGATTTCTAAAGCTTTTACAGGATCTATATTTTCATCACGGATGATATCCTCCAAATGCCACTGAACTGTGTCAATCCAGTTTTTGTCATACAAAATCTGTTCCAAACTATTATTTTCATAGTGATTTGGTTTCACTGCATCTACATCATCAGTGATGTGATAATCCTCAATAGACCTATTGAAAATGCTCCAAGCGTATTCAGAGAAAGAATTATTATTCATAAAATTTATTTAGTTGTTTTGTCTTCAGTATTATCGTTTTCTTTGTCATCCTCTTTCATAGATTTTTTAAACTCTTTGATTCCAGAGCCTAATCCTTTCATAAATTCAGGAATTCTTTTAGCTCCGAAAAGTAGTAAAATGAGGATAGCAATGACTAGGATTTCTTTCATTCCCAATCCCATAAATAGTGGTGTTAGAATACTGTTCATAATTTTTTATTTTGGTAGAACAAAATTAAACAATTTTTAGGATAAAGTTAATCATAAACTTAGCTAGTTACCCAGCTCAATGGATCTACAGGATTTGTCTGATTCCAAACTTGGAAATCAAGGGTATATGTTCCATCAAAGTCAAGTCCCACTTCTCCTATATTTGTTCCTGCGGAAATAGTCTGATTTTTAGAAACATAGGTGCTGGATAAGTTACTATAAATAGTAAAATAATTTCCATGTTTTACCATCACGGTTTTTGAACCACCACTGGCTAAAACATTTACCACCACACCAGCAAAAACGCTTCTTGCTTTTGTTCCTGCATCCACAGCGATTTTGATTCCATTATTTTCTATAACAACTCCCTTGTAGACAGGGTGCGGCTGTCTACCGAAGCGCTGGGTAACCCGTCCACGCTGCACAGGGAAAGAAAGTCTTCCTCTATTTTCCGCAAAACTATTACTAGAAGAGCTTCCTGCGCCAGCTGATGCCATTGCCCGCTCATCCACAGCTTTTTTCTCAGACTCTGTTTTTTTGGCTACAGCTTCTGCATTTACTCTGGCAGCTTCCGCCTTACTAGCAGCTATTTTTGCTTTTTCGGCCGCTTCCATTTTGGCTTTTTCAGCGGCTATTCTTTTGGCCTCGTTGTTGGCTTCTATGGCTTTTCTTTCCTCTTCTGCTTTTTTTCTAGCGATTTCAGCTAGTCTTCTTTCTTCTTCTTCGGCCTTTCTTTTTGCTCTTTCGGCCTCTTCACGCGCTCTTCTATTGGCTTCTTCTATTCTCGCTTTTTCTTTTTCAGCCTCTATTCTCGCTAGTCTTAGTTTTTCTTCACGCGCTTTTCTTTCAGCCTCTTCTTTCGCTTTTGCGATTCTGATTTCTTCAGCGATGATTTTTCTGATTTCGCCTTCTAACCTTTTGGATTCAGATTGTTTTTGTTTAAGTTCAGCCACTAGTCTGGCTTCATTCTTTTTGAAATCTTCTAATAAAATTTCTTTTTCTTTTCTTTCCTGAGCGATTACTTCTAAATCTTTAGCTTGTTTCAAGAGAAGATTTTCCTTGTCTTTTTTAGATTTTTCCCTTAGGGCGATTGTGCTTTTTATCTTTTTGGCTTTATCAGATATTTCTGCAGCTTTTTTGTCTTGGTATTCTCCGTATTGTTTGAGATACTGCACTCTACGAAGCGCCTGTCCCAAATCTTGGGAAGATAAAATGAAAGTTACTTTATTCTGTACGCCTTTGTTTTTATAGGCTTTTACGAGAATTTCGGCGTAGTTTTTACGGAGAACTTTCAGCTCTCGGTTGTATTTATTGATTTCTAACTGACGAAGATAGATATCATCCTCTATGAATCTTTTTTCTTTCTGTGTATTGCCGTAGACTTTCTCACGAAGGGCAATTTTTTTGTTAATATCATTGAGGTAAGATATGGACAGTCTGGCTTCTGACTTTGTTTTAGCCAAGTTAGCATTGATGGTTTCAATTTGTTTTTTTAATTCAGCATTCTGCTTTTGTAAATCTTCCTTGCTTTTTTGAGCGAGAAAGAGCGAAGCAGACAAAATTCCAATAAATAAGCTTATTTTCCTCAAATACATTAGAAATCTCGTTTTTTATAATTATTTGGAACCGAATATGGGGTTTCCATTCTAGAAAAGTCAAATTTCGTGTTTTCTATTAAAATTTGATCAGTTTTCTTACCTTTTATAACTATTTTAACATTTTTAGGGAGTTTTACGCCATTGATATCTACCCAATTATCGTAGAATAATTCTAAATTATCCGTAGTTTTTGTGTCTTTTAAAGAAACTTTGGTAAGGTTCAGATCATTAGAAAAACGGAATTCTGTAAGGTATTCGCTGGTTTTTCCATCAATGTTTACTTTCTGTGTAGTAATCGGTTTCAGGATGTAATCTTCGGCTTCTTTGGTTAAGTTAAAATCTTTTTCATTGACAGGAAAGAAAACTTTTCCGACCAATAAATTTTGAAGAGAAGAATAATCTAGAAAATTGACTTTCAGCAAATTATTAAGGTAAGAAAAATCAGAATCGATATAAGTTCTGCTCAGTTTTTCGTAGGCTTTTAGCCCTTGTGGAGTAGCTATTCCGCGGCCTACATTCATAAACAGCGCAGACATATTCATCCATATTTTCTGGTTGTTTTCTATGTAGATAGTTGCATGAATGGTAGGAACGAATTTCCCTACTTCTGCATCTATTTTAGAAGTGATTTTAAGGGCGTCAAAATCAGATTTTTTCGTGATAACATCATAGAAACTTTTGTTGCTGGAAACAGCAGGGATTTCCGATTTAGCAGCGATACTTTTTTTAGCACCACAAGAGGCTAAAAACACCATAATGGCCGATAGAGTTATTAATTTCTTCATTTTGTTAATCATTAAAATCACTTCTAAAAATTTTTTATTCAGAGAAATCCAATACGGAAAAATCTCCCAAAGAAAGATTGATAGAAGTTCCGATATACTTCGCCGAGTTTCCAATCATGGAGTTGCTCAGGTTAGCAGACTGGATTTCTGTTCTTTCTTGGATTAGAGAATTATCTATATTAGAGTTTTTTACTACCGTGTTGTTGCCCAGAGAAACCCTCGGCCCGATGATAGAATTTACGATTTTCACATTCTCTCCGATGAAACATGGAGGAATTATCAAGCTGTTTTCTATCTGTGCAGAAGCTGGATACTGGGAAAGATTTTCTTTTTCGTATTCTAGAATCTTACCATTGGTCTGCACGGTGATGGTTTTGTTTCCGCAGTCCATCCAGTCATTTACCTTTCCTAAGGAGAACTTAGCTCCTTTTTTTCTTAGGTTTTCTAGTGCAGTTGTCAGCTGGTATTCGCCGCCATCTTTGATGTCGTTGCTCATGATATAGTCTATTTCGCCCATGAGTTTTTCTGCGCTGTTGAAATAGTAAATTCCAATAATCGCCAAATCAGATACGAACTCTTTTGGTTTTTCTACAAAGTCTGTGATGAAACCATAGTCGTCTAATTTTACAACTCCGAAGGCACTCGGGTCATCTACTTTTTTTACCCAAATTACTCCATCAGAATTGGTATCTAGATGAAAATCAGCTCTAAATAATGTATCCGCAAAAGCGATGATTACAGGCCCCTGCATGCTTTCTCTTGCACAGTTGATAGCATGAGCCGTCCCCAAAGCCTCTGTCTGGTGGTATACGCTTCCTTTTGCGCCTAATTTTTCTGCAATAGCTAATAAATCCTGCTCCACTTGACTCCCGAAATCACCAGTGATGAAGGCAACTTCATCTATTTTCTGATTGACCACCTTTGCGATGTCCTCTACCAATCTCTGTACGATAGGTTTTCCTGCAATAGGAATCAAAGGTTTTGGCACAGTCAAAGTGTGCGGTCTCAATCGGGAACCCTTTCCCGCCATAGGTATTATTATTTTCATAATAGTTGTATTTATAATTTAGGTTTTACAATTGTTATTTCGTTCCAGAACTTCCGAAACCTCCTGCGCCTCTTTCTGTTTCGTCAAGGGTTTCTACTTCTTCCCATTGGGCAGTTTCATGTTTTGCGATGACCAGCTGGGCAATTCGCTCTCCATCATTGATGACAAATTCATCTTTGGATAGATTTGCGAGAATCACACCGACTTCTCCGCGATAGTCTGCATCTATCGTTCCAGGGCTGTTTAGACAAGTAATTCCGTGCTTGGCAGCCAGTCCGCTGCGAGGTCTTACTTGGGCTTCGTATCCTGCGGGCAGGGCTATGAAAATACCTGTCGGGATAATTGTTCGCTCTAAAGAACCCAGCCGAACAGGCTCTGTGATATTTGCATACAAATCCATTCCAGCCGAAAGCTCAGTCTGATACTTTGGAAGTGGGTGTTTGGATTTATTTATAATTTTAATTTTCATCTTTTCAAAAATTTTTTCAAGAGTGTTCTTTCCTTAAAAACGACAAATATCAGAAAAATTACAAAAATAATGTTACTGATGATGTAATTTTCTCTAAAATATTTAAAAGAAATTATCCCTAATCCTATGGATAGAAGCAGGTAGATTGCTATTTTTCCCGTATTATAAGGAATCGGATATTTTATTTGCCCCCAAATATAGGAAATTATCATCATAGACATGAAAGTCAGCAGCGCTGCCATTGCACTTGCCCAGTATCCATATTCAGGCACGAAGAAATAATTGACAGATATCGTAATCGCTGCGCCGATGAGGGAAATATACAGCCCCACGATGGTCTGGTCAGAGAGTTTGTACCAAATGGATAAGTTAAGATATATCCCCAAAAACACAGCTCCCAGCATAAGGCAAGGAATCAGTTCTATGCCTTCGTAGTAGAGAGGATTGCTGATGTAGATTTTGGAAATCCAAGAAATATTAGTGATAAGTCCTAGGAAAATCACACAGCTGCATATCACAAAGATGTCCATCAGCAGGGTGTAAGTTTTCTTCGCATTTTCGTTTTTAAAACTTGAGAAGAAATACGGCTCTATTCCCAGCTGGTAGGCTTGCCTAAATACGGTGATGAATGTCGCTATCTTGTAAACGGCTCCATATACACCTATCTGGTGCTTACTTTCTTCTTCAGGGAGGAGGTATTTTAGGAATTGCCTGTCCATTGTCTGGTTGATGATGCCCGCCAGCCCTGCCACCATCACAGGCCAAGAGTAGTTCATAATTCTTTTCCATAAAGAAAAATCAAAACTCCTAAAACTGAAATTCACAAACTCTTTGGAAACGATGAGCAGCGAAACGATGCTCTGAACCAAATTCGCCACAAAGACATATCCCACGCCGAACTCAGCATCATATTTCAGTCCGAGGAATCCATTGGGTAAATTGGGAAGAATATTGATGAAAAATACCACTAACCCAAAATAAATCACGCTTCCTGCTACCTTAGACACTACATACCGCAGCGGTTTTCCCTCTAAACGAAGAACAGCCGAAGGAATCGTAGAAAAGGCATCAATGGAAAGAATGAACAAAAATAAAATCAAGAAATGCACTTGGTCTGGCGTATGGAAATATTCCGTAATCTCTTTCCTAAATACCCATCCTAAAACCAAATAAATAAAAGACATCGCCAAGATGCTCATGGAACAAGTAGAAACCAGCGTCCTCCGGCTGATGTTTTCCTCTTGAGCAAAACGAAAAAACGAGGTCTCCATGCCGTGCGTCAGAAAAACAGTGACCACTCCCGCGATGGAGTACCAATCCACGAAGGGCGCAGACTCTGCTGGCGAAAATGCCCTCGTGATGATGGGTGCAATGAGGAAAGGAAATATCCTCACCAGTACCGAACTGATGCCGTAGAGCGCCGTTTGTCCTAATAGTTTTTTAATCAAAACTTTAATTTTGGTGCAAAAGTAAGATTATTTTATCTGAAAATTGTACTTTTGTTCACTATGAAAAATAATATTTCTTGTATTTTAGTTTTTATTTTTGGGTGTGTAGGGTATTTACATGCACAGTTTTCTCCCAAAAATTTCACCAAAGATTTGGATAAAAAAGCGGTGAAATATGCAGACAGCCTTTATGCTAAACTCAGCATAGATGAGCGCATCGGGCAGCTCTACATCGTGGCGCTTTATACCAATAAAGATCAAAACCATATCTCAGGCGTGAGGAAACTGGTAGAGCAGGAGAGGATAGGAGGAATTATCCTGATGCAGGATGATGCCGAGCAGGAAATAGCGCTGGTAAATGAATTTCAGAAGAAATCCAGAGTGCCGATGCTCTTTGGTATGGATGCCGAATGGGGGCTTTATCAGAGAATAAAAACTGCGCACAAATTCCCTTGGGCAATGACCCTTGGAGCGATTCAGGATGATAATTTGGTTTATGAAATGGCTTCTAAAATAGCAGAAGATGCAAAGAAAATGGGAATTTACTGGAACTTTGCTCCTGTGGTGGATGTGAATACCAATCCTAAAAACCCGATTATAGGCAATCGTTCGTTTGGTTCGGATGTTCAGAATGTAATCGCAAAATCGCTGGCATATGCACAAGGTTTGCAGGACAATGGCGTGCTGGCAGCGATAAAACATTTCCCAGGGCATGGGGATACGGATGTAGATTCGCATTTGGATTTGCCAGTGGTAAAACATAGTTTGGAGAGGCTGAATAAAATAGAATTGGCACCCTTCAAAGCCTTGATGGACAAGAAAATAGGTGGGGCGATGATAGCGCATCTCTATGTCCCACAGCTGGAAAAAGGGAAAAATATCCCTGCTTCTATTTCTTATGATATTGTAACGAATTTGCTGAAAAATAAATTCCGATACGAAGGGCTGGTCATTACCGATGCCCTGAATATGAATGCTGTTGCTAAAAAATATCCTGCTGGGGAATTGGATTTGAGGGCGTTCAAGGCAGGAAATGATGTTTTGCTTTTTAGCCAAGATGTACCGACAGGAAAAAAGTTGATAAAAGAAGCGCTCCAAAAAGGAGAAATCAGCGAAAAAAGACTGGAAGAGAGCGTGAAAAAGATTTTGAAAACGAAATATCTTTTGGGACTTCAGAATCTGCGACCGCTTAGTTCAGAAGGTATCAATAATGTTTTAAGCAACGATTCTCACACGAAAATTTCAGAGAAGTTGTACGCCAATGCTTTGACTTTATTAAAAGATGAAAAACAGCTTTTCCCACTTAGAGAAAAGGAGGTTTATTATCTCCCGTTAGAAGAGGCTTCGCACGAGGCATTTTTACAAGAATTGTCTAAAGAAATTAAGGTTAAAAAAATATCTTTCAAAGAAATCCAGTCTATCCCTGAAAATGCAGTGGTAATCATCGGACTTCATAAGGATAATTCTACTGCTTACAAGCCTTACAAGGTGTCATGGGAGAGCAAAAGGCTCATCAACCAAGTGAAATCAAGAAATAAAGTGATTCTCAATGTGTTCGGAAGTCCGTATGCTCTTCAGGATGTGGATATTAGCGGAATTTCATCGGTTTTGGTTTCTTATGAAAACAATCCTCTCTCGATGAAAGCTACAGCAGAGGCTTATTTAGGAAAACAAAAGATAAACGGAAGACTGCCGGTGGTAGTAAATGAACAAATAAAATACGGAATGGGAATAGATGTCCCAAAACAAAAATAAATAGAGAAAATGTTAAAAATAGGAATATTATGTTACCCTACTTATGGGGGGAGTGGAATAGTGGCGACAGAACTCGGGATGAACCTTGCCAGAAAAGGCTATGAGGTGCATTTCATCAGTTCGGAGCTTCCAGCGAGGCTGGATATGACCAGACCTAATATCTTTTTTCATAAAGTGAATGTGCAGGCGTATCCCTTATTTAGGCATCAGCCGTATGATATCGCGCTGTCATCTATGATATATCAGGTGGTGTGTATGTATCAGCTGGATGTTCTCCACGCTCATTATGCCATTCCGTATGCCTATGCGGCTTTTACAGCAAAACAGATGCTGAAAGAAAAAGGCAAGGATTTACCACTGGTGACTACACTTCACGGAACGGATATTACTTTGGTGGGGCAGCACCCTAGCTATAAGCATGCAGTGGAATTTTCTATCAATCAGTCCGATGCGCTGACTTCGGTTTCGGAAAGTTTAAAACAGGATACATTGGCTTTTTTTGACATTAAAAAAGAAATCCATGTGATTCCGAACTTCATCGAAGACAGACATTTTGAGCAGTGTTCGGTTTGTTTTAGAAATCAGTTTGCTGAGGATAACGAGAAGATTTTGGTACATATTTCTAACCTTAGACCAGTTAAAAGAATTCAGGATGTTTTGGAGATTTTTGAAAAGGTAAATCAGAAAATTCCGAGCAAACTAATCATAGTAGGTGAAGGCCCTGAGATGGAAAAAGTAAATGCTTTCTTATCAGAAAAACCAGATTTTATCGACAAAATAAAAATCATGGGGAAAGTAAATGACCTTCGTCCAGTGCTTACCTATGCAGATGTGTTCCTTCTTCCTTCGGAAAAGGAAAGTTTTGGTCTGGCGGCGCTAGAGGCTATGGCGGCAGGAACACCCGTGGTCAGCAGTAATACAGGAGGAATTCCAGAGGTTAATATTTATGGAAAAACAGGATTTTTGGCGAATGTAGGCGATGTGGAGAAAATGGCTGAATATACACTTCAGATTTTGTCTGACGAAACTGTTTTAAAGGAAATGAAGGCAAAGGCTACAGAAGTAGCAAAGACTTTTGATTATAATAAAATCATTCCGATGTATGAGAATTTATATCAGGAAACGATAAAAGAATTTAAGGGTGAGAAATAAAATGGATAGAGAAATTTATTTTGCTGGTGGGTGTTTCTGGGGAACAGAGCATTTTTTCAAACAAATCAACGGAGTAACAGCTACGCAGGTAGGCTATGCCAATGGAAATATAGAAAATCCCACTTATGAGCAGGTGTATACCGACAGCACGGGCTTTGCAGAGGTGGTAAAAGTGGCTTATGACCCAAAGGTGGTAAGTCTGAAAATGCTTTTGGATTTGTTTTTTAAAACAATAGACCCTACAAGCCTTAATCAGCAGGGAGAAGACATCGGAACGCGCTACAGAACAGGTATTTATTGGGTAAATTCAGAAGATGAAAAAGTAGTAAAAGAGGCACTTTCGGAACTTCAAAGAAATTATGAAAAACCCATAGTGGTGGAAAACGAGCCTTTGAAAAATTTCTACAGCGGAGAAGAATATCATCAGGATTATTTGGACAAAAATCCAAGCGGATACTGCCACATCAATCCAGAATTATTCGAACTCGCGAAAAAAGCTAATCTGAAATAGGTTTTAAGAACATAGTATGATAAAATTATTTAGAGTTTATTTTTTCTATTAATCCTCTCAATTTTTTATCATATTCTTGGTTTCCAAAATTAATTATAACTAAATGAGATCTGCTTCGAGTAATACCTGTATATAAAATCTCATCTATAGATTGAGAATTAGAAGGTTCTAGAATCAAAAATACTAATTCGCTTTCCCATCCTTTGAAACTATGAACAGTAGAAATTTTAATAGTTCCACTATTAAACCAGAAGTTCATTTTTTTATTTTTTCGGATAGTTTCAAAAGTTTGATGTGTAGAATTTTTTAAATCCTCATATTCTTTTCGATTGTTTTCTATGAAATTTAAGAAGTCTTGAGTTTCAATTTTTGCTTTCTTACATTCGTTTTTTAAAGTAATGTCGAACTGATGATACTCATCATTATATTTTTCGTATAGTTCATATATTGTTAGTAGTTTAGCTAAAAGGGCAATGTTGTTTTTTAGGGGGGGATGATGTTTTGGTAATAATTTTATCCCTTCAGTATAAAGATCTTCTTTTTTTGATTCTAAATTAATTTTATAACCAATTTCTTTGGTTTCAAACATTGTATTGGTTCTTTCACGAGAATGATACCTGTAATAAGCTTCAAACTCTTTTAAATTTTCAATAGAAAATCCCAATACACAAACATCATTGATAGAGATATCTTTGTATTTGTTTTCTAAACTTTGATGAATAATATTATACAAAGCAGAAAGGTCAAGAGTATTTTCTAAAAACATATAGTTAATGCTTCCATGCTTTTCAAATTCAAAGGAAAGCTGAGTATCTTCTTTTTTGTCAAAATCATCAATATCATATTTGTCTTTGTAAATTTCTTTTTGAAATAATACAGCTAATTCTTTTACTTTTTGATCAGAACGATAACATTGTTTTAATAGGTTGAATGCTCCAAGTATATTGGTTTTAACTTTTTTGTCTTCCGTTTCTCGTGCATAAATATTCTGCTTTTCATCTCCAAACAAAATATATTCTCCATTTTCTTTTAGAATATATTTTTTTAGGATTTCAAACCAAATATATTTATAATCCTGTAT
>CALAEK010000039.1 GCA_937890925.1 uncultured Riemerella sp. | reverse complement strand
AGATTCGCCTTAGTCTCGTGGGCTCGGAGATGTGTATAAGAGACAGATTACAAACTATGGAAATAGTAAATCAGTAGAAGTAATTCACTATGTTCCTTATTATCGTTTAGGTGAAAATGGAAAAGTTGATATAGAATTTAGAAAAAGAGTGAATAGTTTATTTGGTAATACAGAAGATAAACAACTGCCTTGGAAACCAATTCAAAATAATATACAGATAAATTCAGTAGAAAATAAAAATAATAAATGAAAAAATATGAAACCGAAATCTGTCTTCTTGCCATTAAGTAATAAGAAATATGACTATATATTACTACTTGATACAGGAAAAATTATAGAGTATGATAAAAATAGTGAAGAAATAACGAAATTTGAAGATTATAATTCATTTAAACAATACTATCTTAACCTCAATCAAAGAGTGTGTTTACCTGATAATATAGAAGGTTTTTTTAGCTCTAATGAATTGGCAGAAAACTATCTTGCAGACCAATATAAAATACTAAACATAGAAGATTATATAGAAGATTATTTAGCTGTGTTACAAGAGAACTTATCAATTAAAATTGATAGAAATAGATTAAAAGAACAAGGATATATACTCCGTATTTTTAAAGAAATTAGAGAAGAAATTTCTTATGATGGCTCTCAGAAATACGAAATCCCTATTATCATTCTATATGGAGAATATCTCCGAGAATTATTACCACAGAAGGAATGGAGTGTGGAACGAGATTATAATATTTTAGGTATAAGTTATTACTTCCCTACTATTGAGAACGAAGATATTAGAAATTATGTACAAGAAATGTTATATAATGAAGGAGATGATAAAATATTTAACTTTCAATACTTATTAGATATGGCAGATATGATAAGGGAGGAATATTCATGAGTGGTAAGTTAGTAATATTCCAGAAGTATTGTTTTTGTTATTAAAAATTCACAACTCCTTATGGATTGAATAAAATAGAAGAATAGGAGTTCATTGAAAGCATAAAAAAGGGGCGCAAAGGAGGTTGCGTGAGGGATGGCAGCGGATACCCCACAGCCGTAGTTGTGGGGTTTTAGTATGGCTCACGGCGAGGAGTAATAGAGAGGGAAGAATAACCCAGTATACAGAGTACATAGCCTTTGGAGAGGTGTTGTTTGAAGAACACAGCACAAGCAAGACCATGCCGTATTTGTTTAATGGGAAGGAGCTGGACAGTGAGACCAATCTGACTTATTTTGGGGCAAGGTATCTGGATATGAAAACCAGCCTGTGGCTCAATACTGACCCATTATCTGGATACAACCCTATACAAGAAACTGAACATTACATAGACGGTCAGCATAATAATGGGGTGTTCAATCCGATGAACCATAATACCTATGGATATACTTATAATAATCCTGTGATTTATGTGGATCCAACAGGAAAACAAGCGTATTTCATGGGAAGAAATGGATTTTATATGGAAGGTGATCCTTCTTGGGGAACATATATAGGAAATGTAAGACCTATTAGTGCATACCATGAACTAACTCGAATTAGAGGAACATTATATCATAAGAATACAACTAATTTATTTGCAAAAATAGGAAATGCTTTTGGAGGAAATTTTGTAGAACACAAAAAATATGATAGTGCTCATGAATCATTTTATGATGAATTACAATGGACAGTTGCAGGGCACTTAGCATTTAAAGGATTAGGAGTTGTTGCAAGCAGTTTGTTGAAAAATGCAGGAGGATCTTTATGGAAAATAGCCCCTTTGGAAAGAGGTTTTGTTTATGAATCAATGATGAATTTAAAAGGAGCAATGAAAAGCTCTAATTTTCCTAAGATTGATGCTTTTTATAAAGGAGTAGCCACGAGTGTTAAAACATTAGATTTAGGAGCAAAATCTTACCTTAAAAATAATGCTGTGTTTAATAAGTTAACAGGTTATGTTGATGATTTAGCAGGTTTTAATGGAGCAACGTGGGGAGATGATGTTGTACGAGAGTCAGACATTACTAAAAGGGTTTTAGAGGTAGGGATACCTCGGGGAGCTTCTTCGTCCCAAGTTCAACAGATAAATAATGCTGTTAAGTACGGGGCAGAAAAGGGGGGTAAGGTAAATGTTAGGGTAGTAGAATAGATAGAGTAAATTAACGTATGAAATTTTTTATGAAAAAATTAAAATTATTTGCCACAAATGCTCATTTGTTTGAGGAAGACAATAAAGGCAATGAAGAGGCTGATTTAATAAAGAAATCTATTCAAGTATATAAAACCGATAAGTACTATAAAATTATTACTATGTATAGGACAGAGTCTTGGACGTATCTTTTGGATGAGCCTGTTTTTCTACTTCCTTTAGATATTACGGCAGGAGAGCTCGCAAAAGTAATATTGGAAGGATTAAATCATAGTCGTTCTATTTCAGAATCAGAGGAAGACATAATCCGAAATAACAACAAACAATCACTATTAAAACAGATAAAAGAAAAATCGTATGACAACTTATATAAAAACTCTACAAGCTGTAATATTTATGTTGAAAGCCAAGAAATAACAATAGAACCTAATATTTATCTTGGTTCAAGAGAAGGACTAACAACAGATATGGAGAGGGTTGTTAAATTAGAGTTTTTGGAATCAAAATACATAGATATAGCGAAATTAGTTATTGATATATTAAGTTACAAGGTAAACATTCCAAAGTCTTAACTCCTAAAAAATGATTTTAAATAAAGAAAGTTCTGCAAATTTGCAGAGCTTTTTTTCTGTCCTGTCTGCTCCGCAGAACTAAAAAAGAGGGGCAAAAAATGGAGTGCTGAAAGCACGAATTTATTTACTACACTTCGTGTAATTTTCCGTTTTCGGGTTCAAATCGTCCATTTTTAACTCTAAAGAGTGACAAAATAAGATGGTTCAATAATAAATAGACCTCACATAATCACAAAGAATTTCTCATGCCCCTACGGAGCAAACTTTCCGTCCCGATGGAAAAATTTTTCCATCGAGACGGAAAGTTTGCTGGGACGGGACGAAAAAATGATTATCTTTGGATTGAATTATAAGAAATTTTCAAATGATGGAACTTATATTTATAATAATCAAGGGAATGTAAATGCAACTATCGGACAATGAAAAGTATATTATTAATAGGTTTGATATTATTTTGTATATCTTGTTTTGTGCATGGAGGTAGAATGATTAATGGGCAATGCCGTCCTAAAAACCCTAATTTTAAATTAACAAAAATCCCTTTTAAAGACTCGGACTTATTAGCATTTAATAAAATCTATATAGCTGATGATAAAACTAATGCTATGGGTTATGGTTTCTATCCCGATGGAAGAATTATATATGTGCACTCAAAAGATGGTCTGACATTAAAAATCGAGGATATAATCAATAAAACATGGAATAATGCTCCTGCAATTGGTTATTGGAGGATGGAACGAAATAAAATTAAAACAGAATATTTTTCCTGTTCAAATTCTGGAAACTATATTAGAAAACAAGGTTACATAAAGGGTGACACTATTTTTTTTGAACGAGATTGTAGGACAAGACCATTCAAGCAAAAAATATGTTATGATAAATATATTTTATCCAATATGAATTTCGGTAATGTTCCAGATGTGTTGTTTTAATTATAAATAATATATAACTATCTGATAAACAGAACTAACATAATAATATAAAAACCATAATATAGATGGGCAATAGCCTATCTATATTATTTTTGCACAAAAATAATGATGTATATGACTGAGTTTCATTCCTCGTGTTCCAGATATGTGGGCAGATGTTTCTACTGTGGCGGGAAAACCATAAAAAACGGCTTTACCAAAGGAAATAAATAAAGATAAACAATAAATAAATTTTAAAATTTCTACCTCCGCATTCTTGATTTAGTAGGCTCTTGCATGATTTCTTCTTTTTCAGCAACCTTTTCTTCTTTGGGTCTTAACTTGAAAAACTCCCTGTTCTCTTCTTCTCTTTCTTTTACAAAATCAATCGGATTGTAATTTTTGAGTTTTTCTTTTTTTTCAGCTCTATATTGGTTAATCATTTTTTCTCTTAATAGAGGCAGTTCGTTTTCAATTTTGTCGCTTATTTCAGCTATTTTCATATTTGTCTGCTCTTTCCTTATTTGGAAATCATTTATATTTATTCCTTTTTCTTTAAGCTTATTTTCTAATTGAGCTAAAGCAGGTTCAGAAATCTCCAATTTTTCTTTTGTCCATTTTATTTGGTTTTCCCAATTTCCATTACCTGAATTTTGCCATTGAGTGTATTTTTCTAAATCTAATTTCAAATTTTTTACCTGCTGATATTCTTTACTTTTTACATAATCTTCAAACTTCCTTGATACAAACCCCAAATCAGCTTCATGGCGAGTCTTCTCGTTTTCGTAGCGTTTTTTAAGGATAGAAATTTCAATTTCCGCCCTTGTAGTTGGGTCGGTAATAAGAGCTGTTTTCAGTTCTTGAGTATCTACATCAGAAACATCTATTACATTTGCTCCCTTTTTCATAGCCTCCATATAACGAGACTGTTTAGCTTGGAGTTTTTGAAGCATAAAAACATCTACACTATCATTGGTCAGCATGAAATTAATTCTTACATTTTCCCACTGGTTTCCCTGCCTCCAAGCTCTACCCTCAATTTGGCGAAGTGAAGTAAAGTTATACGGAAGAGATAATAAATACATATCAGAAGTTTTTTCCTGTAAATTCATTCCTTCTTGGATAGCCTCTGAACCGATAATAACTTTAATATCCCCTTTGTTGAATTTTTCTTGAATATTTAGTCGTTGGTTTTTACTAACAGCCCCTGTAATCATCGCTACTTCATTATCTTTATATCCCACTTCTGAAACCAAATACTCTTTAAGTTTTGGAAACTCTGAAACCCCTAATTCAGAATAGATAATCTGCCCTGCATCTGGTTGGTCTTTTTTATTCTGAGCAATCAGCTCCATAGTAGTTTTTAATTTTGGCGAATTTTCAATAAATTCTTTCGTTGTTGGCTTTTCGCCATCATATTCATCATACAAATAGGGAGAAATAGCGATTTTACGAGCATTAAGAATATGAGTTAAAATTGCCCCTTCTTTCTTTTCATCTAAAAGTAGATTAAGCCTAAAATACATATCTTCGGTTAATTGATTTTGTTCAATTTTATACTCTTTGTTGATACGATTGGGGCGTTTGAGTTCTGGATTATCTTCTTCTCCTTTAATGTCAATAAACTCGCTCAAAAGTTGCTGAAACAAAGCATTATTCTTAAATCTTCTTACATTGGTTTTATACTTTATATCGCCTTTTGCATCAATTTCCATATCATTATCAGCTTCCATAAAGGTTTCAAAGAAATTATTAACATTAAAATACCCTGATTTTTCTAATCTTTCATTGGCAATGAGCGACAGTACAGAATAATATTCCAACGGTTTATTAGTGAAAGGAGTTGCAGAAAGAAGGGTAACATTTCGCCCATAATTCTGCTCTTGAATGTATTGTGAAGCCATCCAAGTATTGATGCCTAAAAGCGAAGTGGCTTGGTTTTGATTTCTAAAATCAGAAGCAAATCTCCTGTCCTCTATCTTTACTTTCCCTACAATATGATTTGCATTATGAACTTCATCAAAAGTAAGATGGTCAAATCCAAAATCTTCCCAATCATAGATTTTTCCTCTTTTCATTTTTCCTTGAATTTCCTCTTGTTTTTGAAGCTCTTTTTGAATATCTCGCTCTGAAAATTTTAGAGCTTTGGTCTCATTTTGAGAAATATATGAAAAATTTCGTGCTAATCTTTCGGTAGTTTCTTTGGAAAATCCAATATTATTAAACCCTTCATAGGTTACAAGTGTAATTTCTCCATCTTTATTATTAAATTTGGATAAATCGTAATCTTTCCCCAAATTCCCTAAAACATTCACTTTAGCATTAGGGATAGTTTCAAAAATAGTTTCCACCCATTGTTTTAAAATACTGTCATTTGGCACGACAATAAGAGGTCGTCTGGCGTTGTCTCTCTCCATTGCCTCATGCATAGATAGTACTCCAGAGAGTGTTTTCCCAAAACCTACCTCGTGAGCCAAAAGCCCCACCCCCTTAGTTGTGAGCCTTCCTATACCTGCTTTTTGAACTTCGGTAAGTTCCAGTGGTTTGCCTTTGAAATTCTTATGAATTTGTGAAAACAAAGGAAATTCCTTGTAATCAGGAATATGGATATTGTTGTATTTTCGGTTAAATTCATTGACAAATTTTTCTTTTTCAGCATCAGATAGTTCCTCTTTTAAGAATTTACTAAATAGGTCATTAGCTGTTTCCTTACGCCTCTCACGGATAAGAGCATTTCGGTCTTTATCACTTCCTGTAACCTGTTCATTATCTACGAACCCACGCACTTCCCATGATGAAGAATTACCAAAGGCTTCATCAGGAAGATTTCGGATAAATTCTTTGAATTTCATTGCCAAAGTAATATCTACCATCTGTTTTTCAGTGGTATAAATAGGTCTTGGGTTTATTGTTCCATAGTTCCAGCCTGTTTGCTGTGTGACCTCTCTCTCTTCTTTACCTAACAAAAAATTATGTACAAATTCATGATTTGGCGAAATAATAATTTCTTCTAATGATTTTTTAGAAGGCAAAACTTTTTCTAAAAGAGCTTTCTGTTTCTCATATTGAGATTGAGAGAGTTCAGTTTTTTCGTTTTCTAACTGTTCTAATTTTTCATAAATATCGCCTTCTGCATAGTAGAAATCATGAATTTTTGAGCCTTTATAAAGATTAGCGTATTTTTCAAGTCGGCTTTCGTGGATTTGGATTTCCCCATCATATTTGGTATTCTGAAATGCATCCAATTCATTTTTAGTAAGATTTGGACTGTTTTGCAGGCCTGTGTCTACTATTTCATCTTGTTTGTTAAATTGATATTTTAATACTCCTTTCTTAATCTCTGGTATGGATTGAATTTTATATTCCTGTTCCTCTGATTTTATATTTTTATTCAATCGCTCTAACTTGCCAGAAATATCTTTTATTCTCTCATTATCAAAGTTTTGTGGTGCATTTTCTGTTTCATGATAAATTTCATTGTATTTTTCAATTTCATTAACAATAACAGGGCTTTTGAATTTGATATTGTGCAATTTAATTAAGGTCTGCTCAATATTTTGCTGTAATTCTTTAGTCTGATTTTCTTCCTGTTTTGTTGCCTGTTCTTTTTCAGCTTTTTCCTCTACAATTTCCTCTACAATAGGTTCTGTATCCCATAAGCTTAATTGTGTTTCTTCAGTTTTTTGAGGTGTTTTTTCTCGCTGGTCTGCATGGCGTTGAAGCAGATGTAAAGCATCATCTAAATTACCTTTTACATAGTCTTCTATTTTGCCAAAACGGTTAGTTTTTTGGTCTAAATCGCCTAAAATTTTAGCTGGATTTTCAATAAAATAATTGGAAATATCTCTTTTTTCTGCATTAGAATTTTTGGTTAAAATAATAATATCCGTTCCTATATCAGTAGCTTTGAAAACTCCATTGGGCAAACGGTAAGCTTCTTTTAATTCTGCATTTTGAAGCTCATTTTGTCTATTAAGCCATGAACTTGGCACAACCATAGCAAGAGTTCCGCCTTCTTTAAGAACATCAAGAGAGCGTTTGATAAAATAATCCTCATAACGAGCAATTTTAGGTTCTTCGCCCAGACCTTTGTAAAGTCCACGATGCTGACCATAAGGAGGGTTTCCGATAACTAAATCATAGTTAGGAGAAAAATCTTTTTTTTGTCCGTTTTCTGTTATAAATTCGGTTTCAAATGAACGGAGGTTTACCTCAATATTTGGATTAAGAATTTTTGTGATTTTTGCAGTAGTTTCATTGATTTCAAAAGAATTGATGTTTGTTTTTACATCTAAATCTTTAACTGCTGAAAGGAAATTTCCTGTCCCGACACTTGGTTCTAAGACACTGATTTCTTTTTGTCTATCAAAATTATCTTTAATAAGATTTCTAACAGCATTTACCAATTTTTCATCGGTATAATATTCATCTAAAATACCTCGCCCCGCTTTGGCAATACCACCACTTTTATAAGCAGAAACGAGGTCTTTGATGTCCTCTGTAATTTCAATATCTTGTTTTAGAGAAATAGTTTTATCTTCGGCTACTTCGGTAAGATTGTTTACTAATTCTGTAATTTGTTCATTGGATATTTTTTGACCTTTTAAATTTTGAACAAGGTCTAATATGGCAGGTCTTCCAAGTCCATTGACATTTCCCACGCCATTCTCTTGATTGTTGGGCTGTCCTCCTCTGTTTTGCTTGTCCAGATTTTGTCCAATTCCGCTATGTTCCCCTCGTTGTATAGTTTCTTCAATTCTATCACTCTGCGGTTGTGTATCTCGGTGGCTGTCATTTGGCTGTTGTCTTCCTCTTCCCAAATGCTCTGATTCTGATGAGCTAAATCCATTTCCAACATTGTAGCTGTCCAAAGTTTCTGGCTCTCTGTCGGTGTTTCTATGCTCGGATTGGCTTGTTTTGTCAATGATTCTATTGTCTGATTCAGTTTTTCCTCGTTCCACTGACTCAGAATCGGATATTCCTGTGGATTGTTCTTGATTTGTTTCATTTTTTATAAATTTATTTTCTACTAAATTACGCTTTTTTGATTGTATTTCCTCTCTATTTTGTAAATAATCATTTAAGTCTTTGATTCCTGTTCCTGTAATCCCAATACTATATTTCCATCTCAAATCTTCTATATTATGACTTGGCATTGAGCTTAATATTGTTGTAGAGGCATCTGTCCCTGCTTTATCTCCATCTAAAAGTAAAGTGATTTTCCCTTTGTAGTCCTTAAATTCTTCTATGAATTTATCTACATTAACCACTGAATTTAGAACTACCAGTGTAGATTTATTCTCTCTGTTGTTAAGCTTCTGTAGTTGCAGAAAAGAAAGCATATCGGTCATTCCCTCAAAAACCACAACATTTTTCCCATTCTCTCTATTGACAATGGCTATATCATTTTTACCCAGTTTAGATTTCATCAATGGGTTACGAATTTCGTAGCCGTTTGATAGATTCTCTATTCCAAGACCAAAGTAGCTTTTATCTTCTACCTTATAATGAATCTGTTTTGTGTATTTCTCCAAAATATCCTTATCAATACCTCTATTATTAAAATATTCAATAAGCTTATCATTGTTTGGCGGGGTTATTTTGGTAACAGAAATATTACTTTTTTCATTAGATTGGGTATCTTTTAATCTTTTTTGTTCTGCAAAATCTTCTGAAATATATACATTAGAAAAATCTTTTAAGAAATCCATCGTTTCACGCCAAGATTTATTTTCAAAATTCATCACAGCTTTTATGATTTTTCCACCTTGCCCTGTTTTGAAATCATAATACCCATTTTCATTCACTGAAAATTTATTCTCATCAGTTCGAAAATAGTAATCATGTCCAGACTTTCTGTCAAACTGGACTTTTCCCTGCTTTTCTAAATATTGGAAATAATCTAAAACACTGACACTTTCAGTGATTTTATTAATTTCATCCGCCGAGTAAGATTTTCGCTGGTTCATTGGGATTATTTTTTAGATTTTTTGTTAATAAAATCATTGAATTTTAAAATATCTTTTGCTTCTTCATCCCATTTTTTTCTTGGCAGTAATTGAAGTGTAACAAAAATATCTTGTTCCTTGTTGTAAGTGTCTATACGCTCTATTCTGCCTTTATAATCTATCTCTGCGTGGCGATAAAGAGAATAAGGCAAAATAGTATCGGTTTCATAGACATAATATCGGCTGAAATTCTTAGGCGAATTAATTTCAAATCGTTTGTATTTTTTCTTAAATAATATAGTGTCTTTGAGTGTTCTTCGGTGCTCATAATTAGGAATTTTGTCTTTGGTAAAAACAGCTCCTATATCTTTCATAGAATACACAGAGCGTGGCTTTTGGGCAGTTACCACTTCCGAAATTGTTTTTATTTGAGCTGGTTCTCCTAATGAATAAAATACGGTATCTTTTATAAAATTTATCTCTTTGGTAATAACAGAATTGTTAGGGTCTGGAACTAATTCGATAATCGTATCATTAGAATAATTAAGTCTTGAAATAAGAAAACTTTGAGTGTTATCCAAATTTTTAGAAGCATCTACATAGATATTAGAAATTACATCTATTGCTCCTTTTTGAGATTTGATTTCTTTATTACAAGAATTTAGCAAAGTGAGTGATAAAAAAGTTAAAATGATATTTTTCATAACGATATTATTTAATAAAAGGCTACTTTTTTGGTAGCCTTTGGGATTATAAACTTCTTGAAATGTTTTGTTGTCTTATATTATTTTTTTCTTGTTGCTGAGTATCTAATCCTTGAATAGGTTTATTGGTGTTGAGCCTGTTCATTTCTTTATCGTAAAGATTAAGGGTTTTATATTGAGGGTTCAGCACGGCATTTCCTTCTGTGATTTTATTGTCCAAGTTAAATTTCACTTTTACAATATTTCCTTTTTCAAGGGACTTGACTGTGTTATCTTTGTGTTCAGGTTTATCAAAAATAAGCCCTGATTTTTCTACAATTTTAGCTGTATCTACTCCGTAAGCCTGTTGATTATATGTTTGGAATTTAAAATTACCATATTCATTTTTTTCTTCTGCAAAATTGAGCTTTACAAAAACTGGTTCATTTTCCTTGAATTCAGTCTTTACAGAGCGTCCTTCAAGCAGATTAACTGCCTCTTTTGCTGTAAAATGATTTACGCCAAAATTGTGAGTTCGTTCCTCTCCAATTTCATTTTTTAAAGTTGCATTAAATGAATTTAAAAATACTCCGCCTTTTTCAGATTTATTAAAATTTAAAGTAAAATTTACTTCATTTCCCTGCATTGCTCTATCTGATTGAGTCTGAATCTTAAAGGTTTTTTCATTGGAATTTATTCCTTTTTCTAAATCTTGATGCAGTTTATTACTTTCCCCAAAACCAAGATATTTTAATTGGTTTTTGAGATAATCTAACTGGGCTGATTCTATTGGAGATTTTATTTTTTCTTCCTGTTTTGTTGTCTGCTCTTTTTCGGCTTCATTGATAATTCTTTCAAAGTGTTCTTGTGTCTTTTTTATCCCCTCTTGAGAAATTGTTTTTTCTCCTACTTCCTCTATAAGATTTATCGCCTCTCGAACTCCTATCTCTTTCACCATGTTCTTTTCCTCTGGTGTCAATTTTTTATATTCTTGAAGTCTTTCTTTATCAAGTTCAGTTTGAGTTTTTCCATGGTCAGAAAAAACCATTTTTACTATAAAATTCTGTACATTCTCTTGTTGAATTTCCATTTTTATATTTTGCTTTTCTTTATCAAAAAATCCACTATCTATATATTCCTGAATCACACTTGCAGAATCTTTTTTATACCTCTCATAAGTATGTCTATCCATATCTTCCAGCATTTTTTCTGTTAGGTCAAAAGCAATATTTTGGTAGTATTTTTGAACAGCTGATTTTAGAGCATCTGCCTGCCATTGTTTTTCTGCGGTATAACTTTTACTTACATCTGCTTCAAAAGTCATTTCATTAGTTTGTGGATTTATTCTCTCTAAAAATGTTTTCGCTTTTCTATTTCCAAGGGTTATACCTGTTTCTATAGGCAGTTTGTCTTGATTTTTATAATAAGCTAAATATACATTTGCTTTTTCGTTATCATCTAATTTGGGATGTGCTTCCTCTTTTAGAGCCACTGATAACCCCATCTTTTCAGCTGTGTTTTTCAAATTTTGGTAGGTTTCCAAAGGGCTGTATCCTTCATTAGAATTCTTTGATGCCTCCACTATTTGGTTATAAATTTTTTCTTGTGGAGTTTCCTTAACCTCAGAATTTTGATTTTTTATTCTATTTACCAGATTCTCTTTAAACTCATCAAGATTTATATTCTTCTCAAAAATATTATCAATTTGTAAAGACTTTAGTTTTTCAAAATCATTTTTCAACCCCCAATCTTCTACTTTTCTATCAATGAAATCTGTTATTTTTTCGCCAATTTTATATGGAGGTATATCCTCAAATTTAGCTTTCAAAATAGTTTCAGGTATTCCCTTTTCACGATTGCTTAATTGAGTTTCATAGTTTTCAATATCCGCTCTTATCTGTCTAATAGTTTCGGAATTATCAGCTGTTTGTTCTCCATTAATTTCTCCTTTCAGATTTTGGATTTTTTCTTGGACTTGCTCATTAGTAAGCCCTACTATGTTTTTTCTATTTTTAAAATCCTCTATTTCGGATATATCATTATCAAATATCCTTTCATTTTTTAGATGTTCAACTATATTATTGTATTTGCCAAGATGTAATTTTTCTAATAAATCAAATTCATTATTAATTTTTCCATTAACTTTATCTATCAAATACTCTTTTACTTCTGCAAAAACATTTTCGTTTTGTGGTCTCGTAGTTTGTTCCATATTTTGTTGTTTTTTGTGAATTGTATTTATTAGCTAATATTACCTTCTAAATCCTCTTTTTCGCTCTTGTTCCTGTTCCTGTTGTTCCTCTCTCTCTTGGTTTGCATCTTGATACCTGTCAGGGTCATTTACTCCCAGCTGAATATCTGATTTCTCCTGTTTTTGAGCTTGTTCTCGGTTTGGTGTAGCATCATCAATTGTATTAATCGTTTTAGATACGATATTTATATCATTGCTGATTTCTTTAGCGATTTCTGGGAAATTGTCCATTTTATCCAGCAGAAAATCTTTAAGTTTTTGCAACTCATTTTTGTATCGGTTGGTTTCCTCTATATTTTTTCTTTCTGCAATAATCTGCGTAAGTTCTTTACTGTTTTTTACTAAATCAAATTCTACAATTTGATTTAGTTTTTCATCATACATAAATGCCTTTTTTTCAAATCCTAAAACATCATTGGCACTATTTTTCTTTTCAATAGAGGAATAAGAAATGCCTTTTTCGGCTTCATTAAGAATATCTGAAATAGCTCTATCTCTTTGAAAAATATTGACTTCAAGGCGTGTGTTTTCATCTTTTAACTGAAATACAACCCTATCTTTTCCATTATCAGCCACGAGGCTTTCTCCTTTTAAAAATTTCTGAATATCATCATTTGAAAGTTTTTTAGAAAAAGTATTATCCGCTCCAATAATTCCAAATTCTTTTAAATCATCTGTTGGTAGGTTATTATAATTCATAATATGCTGAGATTAAATTATTTGCTTTTATTATATCATTTAAAAATTGAGTAGGATTGATAAATTTCCCATATTCTTTTACTGCAAAATGTAGATGCGGTCCAGTAGAGTTTCCAGAATTTCCACTTTTCCCAATAATATACCCTGCTTTGACAACTTCTCCTGTTCTGTAATATATTTGTGAAAGGTGTAAATAAGAGGTTTCAAATCGGTTGGAATGTCTTACTTTTATGTAATTTCCGCCTCCATTTTTATCCCAACCAGCTTCTGAAACTACGCCATCTAAGACTGTGTATACATTTTCATAATTTGCTCCTAAGTCTATTCCGTTGTGCATTTTCTGTCCTCCAAAAATTGGATGATAACGAACACCAAAGGGCGAAGTAATCAGCATTTTATCCAAAGGCATTGCTATTTTCTTAATTGTATTCTCGGAAATAAAATTGTATTTTTTAATGTTCTTATGGTTTGTTTCAGGTTCTTTTTTTGCAATTTTGTTTTGAAAATTTTGAATTAAAGAGTCTTCTATCTTTTTGAAATTAAGTTTTTTATCATTTTCTTTTTTGCCTAAATCAATAATTAGAGCTTTTAGAGAGTCCAATTCTTTTTTTAGGTCTGCTTTTGTTGTGAAAAGTCTTTTTTTCTTTGGTTTTGTAACTTGTTTTTGTGGTGTTTCATTTTGTGTTGCAGAAGGAAAAGATTCATTTAAAAACTCTTTATTTTCCTTTTCTTGATAAGTATAAGTGAGTGTGTTAAACTGCCCAAAACAGGTTGTTGTTAAGAGAAAAAAGAATAATCTAATAAAGTAATTCATTTCCTATCTTTTGCTACAAAAGTGACCATTACTTATCAGAATTACAAGGATTTAAGGGAGGGTTGAACTATTTTGAACTATTTTGAACTATTTTGTACCATTGTAAAATTATTTTCTATATTTTGGCTTATAAAGCCAAGGATATAAACCACAGAACTATCAAAGGGGATATTTTGTTGGAAGAAGCTAAAAATACTCTTAAAAACCTGAAATTTAGGACTGAAATAATTTAAAGTGATTTGGACTATTTGAAAGTTTCTAACATCATATAGAAATAAAATGGGTATTGAATTCAATGATGAATCTTCACTTGTATTTAAAGGCATTTTCAAACAATTTAAAAACAAATCAAAACTTGTTGAAGATGTTGATACATATTCAAAGGAGCTTACTAAAAAATAAGACAAGCAAAAGAAGAAAGAGAGAAAAGAAATTACAAAAATTTCACCTAAACCCCAATGGAAAAACAATGAAAAAGTATAGAGCAAAAAATTAAAGTAGTTTATCAGGTTTTAGAAAATTTAGGTATGATTTTCCATTTTATATTGAAAGAAAACATGATTTTATATTTAATTTTACCAAATTATGTAATGAATTGAACAAGTGCGAAAAGAAAGTAATAGTGAAATAGATATCTGTAAACTATTATATACTAATTCATATTACTCCAAACAACAAAAGAAAATATTTTATACCTTTGTGATTTAAAATTATACTGAATGTGGTCTTTTTCCTCATTATTAGAAAAGTTGAACCTATCTAAAGCGGATGGGTTGTTTTACTATGAGGATTTATTAAGTAATAAAACAGACTTCTTGTCAGTTAGAACCAAAGATATTTTACAGAATCATGTAAAACCTAACGCATTCTTTTGTATTAACAATGAACCTGTTATTCTGTTTTTTGATAAAAATGATGATATAATAGAAATCCAAAAAATTATTTGGAATTTCAATTTGTCTCCTGCCATTTTTATTAATAACGGAAATGAGTGGATTATTAAAAATGGATTTAAGTTACTTGATAATAAGTCAGAATTAGATACTCTCTCAAATAATATAACTGATTTTGAGTATTTTAAATTAATTACAGGAGAAACTTGGGAAAAATATCAAAAAGAATTTGACTACAAAAATAGAGTAGATTATCATTTATTGGATAATATTGATTCTGCAAGAAAAATTTTAATCAATCAACATTACCTACCTCATAAAATAGCGAATCATTTGATTGGTAGAGTTATTTTTATCAGATATTTGCTTGACAGAGGAGTTGATTTAACCCAATATGGAATATTAAAAAAAGAAGATTTTTATAATTTTTTAGACAATAAAGAAAATACTTATTTATTTTTTAGAAGAATTAAAGAAGACTTTAATGGAAACTTATTTCCATTAGATTATGTAATAAGTAATACTTCTGTCAAGGAAGAAGAAAGGGTAAATGAAAATCATCTATCAGTAATCAAATCATTATTACAAGGAGCTACTATTCATAAAGACAGCACTTCAATACTTTCATTATTTGATATTTATGATTTCTCTGTTATACCTATAGAATTTGTAAGTAATGTTTATGAAAAATTCATAGGGGTTGAAAATCAAGAAAAAGAAGGTGCTTATTATACACCTTTATTTCTAGTTGATTACATTCAAAAAGAAACTATATCAAAATATTTTGAGAAAAACCCAACAGAATATAATTGTAAAGTATTAGACCCTGCTTGTGGTTCTGGAATTTTTTTAGTAGAAGCATTAAGACAAATTCTTTTACAATATAAAAATAATAATCCCTCCTGTCTCTTATACACA
>CALAEK010000038.1 GCA_937890925.1 uncultured Riemerella sp. | reverse complement strand
CTGTGTCCCTGCGTAGTCAAATTCCGCTGCCTGTCCTATGATGATAGGGCCAGAGCCTATGACGAGAATGGTTTTTATATCTGTGCGCTTCATGTTTATTTAGATTTTAGAATTAAAAGTTTTTTTATTTAACGGCATTTTCTCTCATCAGATTGATAAATTCATCAAAAAGATAATTGGCATCTTCTGGGCCTGGGCTTGCCTCTGGGTGGTATTGGACAGAGAAACAAGGGTATTTCTTGTGGCGGACTCCTTCATTCGTGTGGTCATTCAGCGCGATGTGAGTTTCCTCCAAATCTGTGTCTTTCAGGCTGTTTTGGTCAATGGCATAGCCGTGGTTTTGGGAAGTGATAGAGACTTTATTGGTTCTTAAATCCAAAACAGGATGATTGCCTCCTCTGTGCCCAAATTTTAGTTTAAAAGTCTTCGCGCCGCATGCCAGCCCTATCACCTGATGTCCCATACAAATCCCAAAAATAGGGACTTTGCCAAGGAGTTTTCTCACAGTTTCGTGTGCATGAGGGATGTCCTGCGGATCGCCAGGGCCGTTGGAGAGCATTACGCCATCAGGAGCCATTAACAGGATTTCTTCGGCTGAGGTATCGTGAGAAACCACTGTGATATCGCAGTTTCTTTGGGATAATTCACGGATGATGCCAAGTTTTGCTCCGAAATCCATTAGTACTACTTTAAAGCCTCTGCCAGGGTTGGCGTAGGGAGTTTTGGTGGAAACTTGCTCAATTTGATTTTTAGGTAAAATGGTGGCTTTCAGTTTATTGATGATGTTTTGTTCATCCGCATCAGCATTGACGATTTTACCTTTCGTTACGCCTTTGTTTCGGAGAATTCGGGTTAGTTTTCGGGTGTCAATCCCTGAAATCCCTGAAAGATTTTTCTTCTTAAAGAGTTCATCCAGAGTAAGTTGGGAACGGAAGTTAGAAGGCATATCGCAGAGTTCTTTGACAATCAGTCCTTTGATGGCTGGTTCTATGCTTTCGTAATCATCACGATTGATTCCATAATTCCCGATGAGCGGGTAGGTCATGCAGACGATTTGCCCACAAAAGGAAGGGTCAGAGATAAGTTCTTGATAGCCAGTCATTCCTGTGCTAAAAACCACCTCGCCGCTGGTCTCTGTATCTGCTCCAAAGCCTTCTCCGTAGAAAACTTCTCCTGATTCTAATATGAGTTTTTTGTTCATTTTTATTAGTTAAATAAGTTTATTGTAAATATCTTTTAGCACTTTCTACAAAAAATATTGTTCTACAATTTGGACATTGTAAAATATATTCATAGTAGTAAATTTGATTTTCCTTTATTTTCTTTTGTGTGGGTGTTTTTTTTACCACAGGTGTGCTACATTTTCTACATAAATCTCCTTCTTTATCAATTTTTATTTTTCTATCTTCTCTTATTTCCTGACTACATTCTTCTTCAAAAACTTCATCTATTTTGAACTCTATATTTTTTTGTGTTTCTAACTGAGATAAAGTGTAGCATTTTTTTATATATTCATTATTACAATATTCGAATTTAACAATATGCTCCTTTGTAAGATCTAATAATTGTTTCCATAAATCTTGATTAGCAATTCTTCTTTTATTTGATATCCAGTTATTTTTAACCCAGTTACTAATCCAGTCTTTTTCAAAAGGATCAATAATATAATGATAAGATATATAAACAGTTATGTCTGCTGTTTTTTTAAATTTTTGGAATCCAGAGATAATCCCCATTAGTTCTAAACGATTGTTTGTGCTTTTTCTGAAACTTTCAGAAAAGGATTTTTCTATATCATTATATTTCATAATTATAGTGTAGGCAGCTTTTGCAGTGATTTTATCAATAAAGCTTCTACAATATAAACTTACTTTTGGGAGGTTATTTTTAGATTGTTCCATGATATAAACTGTTAAATTTCTTTTATGATTTGGTTAAAAATTAGTTTATTATAAAGTTTCTGATAAAATCAAAACTATTTATTGTTAAAGCAATTGGTATTTGATAGCAATTTCCTGTATTGTCTTTTTCTTCATGATGGACATTAAAACTTTCTTTATGTTCATTGATTGTATTTATTGATATAAAATAAGGTGTGTCTCCTATGACATTACTTCCTTTTCTCCTATAAATGGCTAGTACAACTGGTGTGTTTGTGAGTTTTTGCATATTCAGATGTTTTTCTACATCCTCACATCTGAAGTTAAAAGTTTCTTTTCCTTTTTTTCCATAAAAACTTCTACACTTTACATCGATTTCGATATTTCCAAAGTTTCTTATCAGAAAATCTCCTCTTTTTATGTTTATAAATTCTTGTGTAACCAGATATTGTTGAAAACTTTCTTTGTCTTGATAAAGTTCTTCCAGCATCAGGCCGTTAGCTTTAGCTTGAGTTTTAAATAATTCTTGAGCCTTTAGTCCTGCTCTAAAATAATCTTTGCAATAGTTCTTATATATTTCTGAATCTCTAACTCGAATAGGAGTCCAATGTTCCTCTCCTTGGTATATAATAGTATCACTTTTGATATCTTCTCTATACATTAATTCATTTTGATTTTCAATGAATTGATGTTCTATTTCTTCACCTTTTATGTTAATTATATGAAATCCCATATTTTTAATAAACTTTTTCTCCATTTACAAAAGTCGCTACTGGCCAGCCTGTGCATTCCCAGCCGTCAAAAGGCGTGTTTCTTCCTTTGGAAACGAAGGTGTTTTTGTCTACTTTTTCAGTTTTTTCAAGGTCAATGAAAGTCAGGTCGGCATGGTAGCCAACTTCTATTTTTCCTACTTTATCAAGGTTAAAAACCTCGGCTGGTTTTATGGTCATCCAGTCGATAAGCTGTTTCAGAGACCATTTTCCAGTTTTTACAAATTTGGTGTGCAGGACAGGAAAAGCGGTCTCAAATCCCACAATTCCAAAAGGCGAATCATACATTCCTCGGCTTTTTTCATCTTCGGTGTGAGGAGCGTGGTCGGTCGCGATGCAGTCGATGATTCCTTCTTCCAGCCCTTTGATTAGAGCCAATTGGTCTTCTTTGGCGCGGAGTGGAGGGTTCATTTTGTAATTGGTATCTGCATTAGGAATATCATCTTCGGTTAAAACCAAATGATGCGGCGAAACTTCGGCGGTTACACGGATTCCAGCCTTTTTTCCATCAGCGATGACTCTCACAGATTCTTTTGTGGAAACATGGCAGACATGATAATGCGCACCAGCAGCTTCGGCTAATAAAATATCACGAGCGATATGCACTGATTCACAAACACTTGGGATACCCTTTAATCCTAATTCTTTGGCTTTTTTTCCATCATGAATACAGCCTCCTAAAATAAGCGAATTGTCTTCACAGTGGGCTACGATGGGCAAGTTTACTTTGGTGGATTCCTGCATGGCTTCATACATTATGCCAGCTTCCTGAATTCCTACGCCGTCATCAGTAAATCCTACAGCTCCTTTTTCTTTTAAAACCTGAAAATCAGTTAGTTTTGCACCTTTGGAGTCTTCCGTAATAGCTCCATAAGGTCTTATTTTTATGACAGCGGATTTTTGGATTCGTTTTAATAAATCATCGAAACGCTCGGCTCTATCGGGAACGGGATTGGTGTTTGGCATCGGGCAGATAGTGGTATATCCGCCTTTTGCGGCTGCCATGGAGCCTGTAGCGATGGTCTCTTTGTGTTCACCGCCAGGTTCACGAAGGTGGACATGCACATCGATAAACCCAGGGCTGATGAATTTCCCTTCGGCGTCTATGATTTCGGCGTTTGGATTCTCTATGTTTTCAGAAATTTTGGTGATAAGACCATTTTCTATCTGAATGTCTTTTTGGACTAAATTCCCTTGTTGGTCAAGGATTTTTCCGTTTTTAATGATTTTCATATTATTTATTTTATTTCTTTGAATGTAAAGCCTTTTTGTTTCAAGATGTTTTTTAAAATAGCCATTCGTGCAAAAACTCCGTTTTCCATTTGTTTGAAAATTCGGGAGCGGGAGCATTCCACCAAGTCGGAATCTATTTCCACATTTCTGTTTACTGGTGCAGGGTGCATGATGATGGCGCTGGGCTTCATTTTTTTTTCTCGCTCTTTGGTAAGCCCGTATTTTCTGAGGTATTCTTCTGGAGAATATTTTATTTTTTGGTGATGTCTTTCGTGCTGTATTCTTAGGAGCATGAGGACATCTATTTCTGGAATTAGTCCATCGATTTCTCGGTAAGTTCCGTTCATCAGACTGCCTTCGTCAAACCATTCTCTAGGGCCGGAGAAATAGACTTTTGCGCCTAATTTTCTCAAAATATCACAAGCAGAATTGGCAACGCGGCTGTGTTTCACATCTCCTGCAATGGCGATTTTTAGGTCTTTGAAAGAACCAAATTCTTGTTTTATGGTCATCAGATCCAGCATGGTCTGGCTCGGGTGGTTTCCTGTGCCGTCTCCAGCGTTGATAATAGGGATTTTGATGTTTTTTAGTTCATCATAATATTGGTTTTGTCCGTGGCGAATTACCAAAAGATTTAGCCCGATGCTTTCTAGTGTCTTCGCAGTGTCGTAGAGGCTTTCGCCTTTATTTACGGAGCTCTGCGAAGTGTCAAAAGGAATGACTGAAAGCCCAAGTTTTCTTTCTGCCATTTCAAAGCTTATTTTGGTGCGGGTGCTGTCTTCGAAGAAAAGATTGGAAACGAAAATTTCATCCTGAGCCGTGTATTTTTTACCATTTGCCATTTCCAAAGCTTGGTCTAAAATCAGTTCGATTTTCTTTGGGCTAAAATGAGATATTGCCAGCATAGTTCATTAGTTTTTTAGTTTTAAACATAAAAAAAACGAAGCCAACCGAGCCTCGTTTTAATAAATAAAATATCTTTTTGAGCAGAAATCTGCTCTCAATAAACTTTCTAAAAATTCTTTCTTTTTCATTCTTACAAAGGTATGAAAAAAAATAGAACCAAAAGCGAAATAAAAAATATATTTTGTTTTTTTTGGAAAAAATAATATCTTTAAAATCAAAAAAGAAATGAAAAAGCTGGTGTTTATTATTTTTATTTCAATAAACCTATTTGCTCAAGATAAAAAGGCGTATTTAAAGGAAAATAGGTTTGATATGCTGGCTTCAGACTTTCGTTTTCCTGAGACAAATTTTGATGTTATGGGATTTGGTGCATATCACGGAAGTGCGAAAACATATGAAGTTGAAAAATTGATTATCAATGATTTAAAGCAACAAGGTGTTT
>CALAEK010000037.1 GCA_937890925.1 uncultured Riemerella sp. | reverse complement strand
ATTCTATTCTATTTTGTTCTTCTTCTGGTAAATCTCCATATAGATTAAATATTCTTTCTTTTATAGGTTTAGGAAGTTCTTGATAACTCATTTTTTTCTTTTCGAGAGAGTTAATAGGTGTTTCGCAAGAAATCAAAACTAAACTTAATACAAAAAATACAATTTTATTCATAATATATTTAATCTGTTGCGCAAATAATCATGTGATTATCAAACGATTAAATGCAATGAGCGATTTAGGACAAAAATACGCAAAAATATCAGAATATTACAAATAGATAATATTTTGATTTTTAGGTAAATACAAACTTTTACGAGCTAAAAAGAAGCAAAATTATATTTTCTGCCGTATCTTCCTTACCTTTGTATTTTATTTATAAATGCAATGGCAGAGCGAGAAATAAACATCAAAAAAGAAATTTTTGTAAAAAATGCACATCTCAATAACTTGAAACATATAGATGTCTGCATCCCGAAAAACCAACTGGTGGTCATCACAGGAGTTTCTGGCTCAGGGAAATCTTCTTTGGCTTTTGATACCATCTATGCTGAGGGACAGCGCCGATATGTGGAGAGTCTAAGCTCGTACGCAAGGCAGTTTTTGGGTAAATTAGAAAAACCCAAAGTAGATGATATCAAGGGACTTGCGCCTTCCATTGCTATTCAGCAGAAAGTCATTTCCTCCAATCCTCGCTCCACAGTGGGCACTTCCACAGAGATTTACGACTATCTGAAACTGCTTTTCGCTAGGATAGGCCGCACTTTTTCGCCTGTTTCAGGGCAGGAGGTAAGGAAAGACAGCGTTTCTGATGTGATAGATTTTATCCAGAAAAACGAAGGGAAAACCTACACGCTTCGTTCACCGTTGCATTATGAAACGGATACCTTTAAAAATACACTGAACACCTTAAAGCTTTCAGGATTTACCCGCTTGGAAATCAATGGAAATACGGCAAGTATAGAGGATTTGGAAGCGTTTAATTTCGTTCCTGAAAAAGGGATGGACATTCATCTCATCATAGACCGATTTTTGTATGAAGATGATGAAAGTTTCCTCCAAAGGCTGGCAGATTCTATCCAGATTGCATTCTACGAAGGGCGAGGTTATTGTTCTTTGAAAGATGCTGAAAACGAAAATGTTACTAATTTTTCTAATAAATTCGAATTAGATGGAATAGAGTTTTTAGAACCGAATATTCATTTTTTCAGTTTTAATAATCCATACGGAGCTTGCCCTTCCTGTGAGGGCTATGGCAAGGTCATCGGCATCGATGAAGATCTGGTAATTCCGAATAAAAATTTATCCATTTTTGAGGATACAGTTTCCTGCTGGAAAGGCGATACCATGAAAGAATGGAAAGCGATGTTCATAAAAAAAGCGAAAGATTTTCCTATTCATAAGCCCTATTTTCAGCTGGATAAAGAACAAAAAAAACTCCTTTGGCAGGGAAATGGCGATGCAGATTTTCCTTGTATCAATCATTTTTTCAAAATGCTGGAGGACAATCTCTATAAAATCCAATACCGAGTGATGCTTTCCCGCTATCGTGGGAAAACTACCTGCCCAGTTTGTGAAGGGCTGAGGCTGAGAGAGGAGGCATCTTGGGTAAAAATAGATGGACACAGCATTCAGACTTTGGTGGATTTGCCATTGGATGAGCTTTTACCACTGGTCAAAAACCTTAAACTAACTCCCCATGAACAGGAAATCGCAAAGAGACTTCTCTATGAAATCATCACGCGATTAGAATTTTTGCTCAAAGTGGGACTCGGATATTTGACCTTGAATAGAACTTCCAATACGCTTTCTGGTGGTGAAAGCCAGAGGATTAACCTCGCTACTAGCCTCGGAAGCTCGTTGGTTGGTTCTATTTATATACTAGATGAGCCAAGTATTGGTCTGCACTCTCGTGATACAGAAAATCTGATAGAAGTCCTTAAAAATCTTCGTGATTTAGGGAACACGGTGATTGTCGTAGAGCACGATGAGGATATCATGAGGGCAGCGGATTTCATTATAGATATCGGCCCTGAGGCAGGTTTCCTAGGAGGAGAGCTGGTTTTTGCAGGGAATTTTGAAGAGTTAAAAAAATCCGATACACTTACCGCCCAGTATCTCACAGGAAAATTAGAAATAAAAATTCCTGAAAAGCGCAGAAAATCAAAGGAATTTATCAAAATCAAAGGCGCTAGACAAAACAATCTGAAAAACATAGATTTGGATATTCCGCTGGAGAGTTTTGTGGTGATATCAGGCGTTTCGGGAAGTGGAAAATCTACCCTTATGAAGGAGGTTTTGGCGAATGAAATACAGATTCAGCTCGGAATGGGCGGAAAAAAGGGAGATTATGACAGTGTGGAGTTTCCTTCTACTTTGGTTAAAAACATAGAACTCATAGACCAAAACTCAATCGGAAAATCCTCTCGTTCCAATCCTGTTACTTATCTCAAAGCCTATGATGATATTCGTGATTTGTTCGCAAAACAAAAGGCAGCTGCCATACAAGGGTTGAAGCCAAAGCATTTCTCGTTCAATGTAGATGGCGGAAGATGTGATGAGTGCAAGGGAGAAGGAGTAATTACCGTGTCCATGCAGTTTATGGCGGATATAGAGCTGGTGTGCGAGCATTGTAAGGGAAGCCGCTTTAAGTCAGAAGTTTTAGAAGTGAAATACCATGAAAAAAACATTTCTGAAATTCTTCATCTCACTGTAGATGATGCTGTCCAGTTTTTTACCGAAAGCGGCGACAAAAAAATAGTTACCAAACTAAAACCCTTGCAAGATGTAGGTTTGGGATACCTTCAGTTGGGACAAAGTTCATCTACGCTGTCAGGTGGAGAAGCACAGAGGATAAAATTAGCTTCCTTCTTGGTAAAAGGCGTGACTACGGAGAAAACTTTATTCATATTTGATGAGCCGTCCACAGGGCTTCATTTCCATGATATTAGCAAGCTTATGGTTTCCTTGCAGTCGCTCATTGATCTTGGACATTCTGTCATCGTGATAGAGCATCAGCCTGATATCATAAAATGTGCAGACTGGATAATAGATGTAGGCCCAGAGGCAGGAAAATACGGCGGCGAGATTGTTTTTGCTGGAACGCCTGAGGAATTAGCGAAAAACAAAAAATCTCAGACCGCAAGATTTATTAAGGAAAAATTATAAAAGTGAATTTAGTCTAATACCTTCACAGCTTTTTTGTCCTCGCCGATTGCTACGAGGCTGAATTCTCCTAGGACACACAGCTCTCGGCGGTCAGAGTACATCTCTTCGGAGAAGACCTCCACGCTTACTTTTAGGCTGGTGTTTCCTATGGATTTTACTTTACCAATGAACTCTACCAAGGAGCTTTCTGGTACAGGGTTTCGGAATTCTGTATGGTCGCAGGCTTTTATTACAAAGGCTTTTCGGGCAAATCTCGTTGCGGTGATGAATGCCGTTTCTACCATCAGCTCCATGATGGCTCCGCCGAACATGGTCTCGTGGTGATTGGCTATTTTTGGGAAAACCACTTTGAAAATTCTGGTTTCTGCATTCTGTATTTTTTCTTCTAAATTCATTTTTAGTGGTGGTTTTTATGGTTTTTAATGCTTATTCCTTTTTTTCAAAAGGAGATTCGCCGTAGGAATGCGACAAAGGATTGAAATCATATGGATCTATTTCTTCCATTAGCAAGGGTCTCATGTCTTTTACTTTCTTTTTCACGGTTTCTTTTTTCCCGTTTTCATCTGTGTAAGTGAAATGGTGCATTTTGGTGGAAAAATTAGTGCTGGTGGTTGATTCCTCGTGGGTTGCCCTGTGGAAGGAAGAGCTTTCGTGTCCTATCAACTCAAATCGGTTGTTCTGATAGCGGAAAACATAGGTGTCATTGCTTACCCACCAGCTGCCCGCGCTGTAGAAGAAGTAAAACTTGAACCAAATCGTGCCATTTTTTTTGATTTCCATATCCAAAAAAGGCTCATCTAATGAAGAGTTTTGGTCTCCATTGATGATGAAATTATTATTTTGAAGAGCCAAATGGTATCCGCCGCCCTTTTTCCCAAAGGTGATGCCGAGAATTCTGTAGGAATATTCTTTATTCATGAAATCATCAGGGATTTTGTATTTTTCTTTGCTTTCCAATATGAAAACATAATCCGTGATGCCGTCCTTGTTGATATCGCCATTTACACTGCCCATCAGTTCCCAACCTTTTGGGATAAACTGGTCTAAATTGGTAGCTTCTTTTTTCAGTTTAGGGTAATCTTCAAGGCAGTCTTCAAAACAATCTTGCGCTGAAATTAGCCCTGAAACAAATAAAATTAGCAGTAGTAATAATTTTTTTCTCATGATTTTAATATTTTAAATTTATTGTTTCATTTCTTTTGCTAAGAATTTTCCTGTTATGGATTTCTTGTTTTTGATGATTTCTTCGGGTGTTCCTTCGGCTACAATTTTTCCGCCGTTTTTTCCGCCTTCTGGACCGATGTCTATAATGTGGTCAGCGAGTTTTATCACATCCAGATTGTGCTCTATGATGATGAATGAGTTTCCTAAATCCACCAGCCTGTTGATAGCGTCCATCAGTATCTTTACATCCTCAAAATGTAGCCCTGTGGTAGGCTCATCCAAGATGTAGAGTGTGTTTCCTGTTTGTTTTTTGGAGAGTTCTGTGGCGAGTTTTATTCTCTGCGCTTCTCCACCCGAAAGCGTGGTAGACTGCTGTCCCAGCGAAATGTATCCTAGCCCGACTTCCTGCAAGGTTTTCACTTTGTTGTAGATTTTTGGGATAGGCTGGAAGAATTCCACTGCTTCATCTATGGTCATTTCCAAGACATCAGAAATAGACTTGCCTTTGTATCTTACTTCCAGAGTTTCCCTGTTAAAGCGCTTTCCATTGCAGGTTTCGCAGTGGACATACACATCTGGGAGGAAATTCATTTCTATGACTTTCAGTCCGCCGCCTTGGCAGGTTTCGCATCTTCCTCCTTTTACATTAAAGGAAAATCTTCCTGGTTTGTAGCCTCGTATTTTCGCCTCTGGAAGCTCGGAAAAGAGCGTTCTGATATCTCCGAAAACACCTGTATAAGTGGCAGGGTTGGAGCGTGGCGTTCTTCCGATAGGTGTCTGGTCTACATCTACTATTTTGTCAATGTTTTCCAGCCCTTCTATCGATTTATAGGGTAGAGGTTCCTGCACGGCACGATAGAAATGCTTGTTGAGAATAGGGTAGAGCGTTCCATTGATAAGGGAGGATTTCCCACTTCCAGAGATACCCGTAACGACCACTAATTTGCCCAAAGGAATTTCCAGATTTACATTTTTCAGGTTGTTTCCTGTGGCTCCTTTTAGCAGTAGCGAATTTCCGTTGCCGTGTCTTCGCTCTTTTGGGATTTCTATTTTCCTTTTTCCTGTGATGTAGTCAGCGGTAATGGTGTCGGCCTTTAATAAATCTTTTGGTTTTCCCTGCCAAAGGACTTCACCGCCGTGTTTTCCTGCTCTAGGGCCGATGTCTAGGATTTCATCCGCTTCTAAAATCATGTCTTTGTCATGCTCCACCACTAAAACCGAATTTCCGATGTCGCGGAGGTTTTTCAGGGAATTGATAAGTCTTTCATTGTCTCGCTGATGAAGTCCGATGCTCGGTTCATCCAAGATATAAAGCACATTTACCAGCTGGGAGCCTATCTGTGTAGCCAGACGGATTCGCTGGGATTCGCCGCCAGAGAGGGTTTTAGAGCTTCTGCTGAGGCTGAGGTATTCCAAACCGACATCTAGTAGAAATCTCAGTCTGGATTTTATTTCTTTTAGGATTTCGTAGGCGATGATTTTATTTTTATCGGAGAAAGTATTTTCTACATCATTTAGCCAGTCCATCAGGTCGGAAAGGCTCAACGCAGCCACTTCAGCGATGTTTTTTCCATCGATTTTAAAACTTAGGCTTGATGCCTGAAGCCTTGCGCCGTTGCACTCTGGGCAGATTTGTTCCACCGTGAAATCGCGTTCTATCTGTGTGGCTCCGTAGTTTTCTTTGTCTTCGATGATTTGCTCCAAATGGGAAATCAATCCGTCAAATTCTATTTTTATCTTTTTGCTGATTCCAGCGTGTTTCAGTTCGCGGGTTTCTTGCAGGTGAATGCCGTTGTAGATGTAGTCCAGCGCCTCTGGAGAGATTTTCTCAAAAGGCGTGTCCAGACTCTGTCCATAAAGCTCTAAAATACTGCTAATCTGCGCCAAAACCCATTTGCTGAATTTATAAGTTTCCAAAGGTTTCAAAGCGCCTGCGGAGATGGATAGTTTTGGGTTTTCTACGAAGAAATCGGTGTTGATTTTCTTAATCATTCCAAGTCCCTTGCAGTGCGGACAACTTCCCTTCGGAGAATTGAAAGAAAAAGTGTTCGGCTCTGGCTGTGCGAGGGAAAGCCCTGTGTCTTCGTCCATCAGGTTTTTAGAGAAATATTCTATTTCATCCGAACCGAATTTCTGTATTCCGATGACACCTTCGCCCATGTCTAAAGCCGTGCGGAGGGATTTCTCCATACGGGATTCGGTGGCGCTTTCGCCGATAATCCAGCGGTCTATAACGATGTCTATATCGTGGTTTTTGTATCGGTCAAGTTTTAAATCATATTCAATGTCTTGCAGCTGCCCATCAATCCGAGCTTGGCTATAGCCTTTCTTTGCCATCTGCACGAAAAGTTCGTGGTAGTGTCCCTTTCTTGTGCGGATTACAGGAGCAGTGAGCAGGACTTTTTCGTCTTTGTAGTTGGATTTTATCGCTTCTAAAATCTGCTCTTCCGTGTAGCTGACCAGCTTTCTGCCAGTGGTGAGTGAGTAGGCATCTGAAACCCGCGCAAAGAGCAGCCTTAGGAAGTCGTAAAGCTCTGTAACGGTGCCTACCGTGGAGCGGGGATTTTTGTTGGTGGTTTTCTGTTCGATGGCGATGACAGGGGAGAGTCCTTCTATCTTGTCCACATCAGGGCGTTCCAGACCACCCAAAAACTGGCGGGCATAGGCAGAGAAAGTCTCAATGTAGCGGCGCTGTCCTTCGGCGAAGATGGTGTCAAACGCGAGGGAAGATTTTCCGCTGCCAGAAAGCCCAGTGATTACTACCAGCTGGTTTCGGGGGATTTTGACATCGATATTTTTCAGGTTGTGTTCGCGTGCTCCGTAGATTTCTATATATTCGTTTTGCTCCTTTTTCGGCTTTGACATTCTTATTAGATTTAATAATCCTACAAATTTACAACAAAATTATGCTACTCTGCGCCGAAAATTTAATTATCTTTGGGAACAATAGTCAGCAGAAATTAGAAAGAAAATAAAAATAAGATATGCAAAAGGTAAAAAATAGTAAAGTAATTGTGTTTATAAAGGTTCTTCTTTTATTTGTGATTTTGTATGGATGTTCGGCTCAGAGTAAAAGAACTTCAAAAAATAATTTAGCCTTTGAATTGTGTGAAATGTATGGTCTTGACCAAGGGATTCGTAATTATGATATTAAGTTTAATAGGAGTGAAATCATGCCTAAAATAGATTCGGCTAATTTTTATCGCCTTATTACTATTATCAAAGAAAATGGATATCCTAACCCTAAAAATGTCGGGAAAAGAAATTTGAAAGACCAAGAGTGTGTAGATTTAGCGGCTGTTGCTATTCTTCTTCATAATCCACACCGAGTGGTTAAAGAAGATGAGGTTAGGAATCTTCTTCTTCAAGAAGTAGAAAAAGGAAATATGAAAAGAGAGTTTTTGGCTGCAGTTCTTGATAAATACTATTGGTCTAAAAAAGGAAATAATAGAAGGGTTTATTATGGGACTCAATTTGGGAAACCTTGTATAAAAGATAGAGCAAAAAGTGATTCATTGAGAAAGACTATTTCACTGCCTCCTTTGAAAACAGAAGATTTTAAAAACTGTGAAGAATGATGAAGAATAGCAGGGTTCGGCTATGTATGTCATCGGTTTTTGCGATGATATTATATATTATCTTACAGAAGCTGGTTTTGAGTTTTTCATCTGTATATTTGGTATTCATTGAAAAATGAAAAATAAAATCATGAGAAAATACATTGTAATAGGGCTTATATTTATTTTAGCAGGATGTAGTAAAGCTCCTCATGAAATTTTTAAGGATAAAGATATTGAGAAGTTATTTATTCTTTATTGTGATGAGGTTATAAATAGTGATATGAAGGATAGTAATAATGTTTTTATTTATACCAATGAAGGTATTTGTAATGCTGATAGTTGTTCAATATCATTTTTAAATACTAAAACTATTGATGAGAATAACGAAAAGTATGGAAAGTTTTCATACAAAGGTTTGAATATTTATGTAGATAGTAGGATTTCTAAAAATATATTAGAACTGGATAGTTATAATAGTCAATTACCTAAAACTACCGAAGAAAATTTTTTCCCACGAGAATTTATAGAAATGTGGATTCACATAAAAAAAGATAAAATTAGATATATAAAAATTAATTATCAAACAAATCGGCTAAAGTGGCATTGATAGTAATTGGATTCTCTTGTCTTGGATATTCTTCATTTATAGAAACATAAACTACACCATCTGTTTTTTCTTTTATATGCACAAACATCTTTGTTGCCATAACAAGATTAAAATAAGCCTCATGACAATCTATAAAAGAGTCTATATTTGACCTAATACTACTACCTGCTATTGTTATTTTCAAATCATCCTTTTGAACTTCACCAAATGATACATACGGAATGTCTTCTTTTTTCATAATAAAGAACCCAAATGGTCGAATTCCTGCACATAAACCAATATAGGGATTTTCTATTTCATAAATATTGTCAGTTGTAATTATTGCGTAATTCAAATCATTATATTCAATCTTTTCCAAAAATCCTTGTATTTGACTCCGATTTATCTTATACGATGCTAACTTTCTCATACTGTCAAGAACCCGCAGATACACACGATATAACTCAAACATAAAATTCGTCAGAAGAGGAGGCTCACAAAGCCCAATATTTTTATATGGAGAGTAATAAAGAGTCTCCAACCTTTCTTTCGTTTCTACAACATCTTCCTTTATTATGAGATTATCAACTTCTGCCATGATATTATTTTGTGGGAGTGCGATATTAAAGTTATTCACAAAGGACATTATCTCTTCTTTTAGTTTGGAGAATTTTTCACAATCCACGTCAGGATGATTTTGATGGGTTTCTTTGGTATTTAAGCATTGGTCCCGATAATCTGAAAGTAAGGATAATATATCTGCCTTATCAACAGGGAGTAATCGTGGAATCAATTGAAAGATTTCTTTACTATAAAATTCCTCTACATCATCTTTCATCATTTCCATTAAAGTTGCCATTCTTTCATCATCTTCTATCAATATTGGAGAGAATGGTATTTGAGAGAGAGAATCTGTGTCGTCAAAATTTCGATGTTGTAAAGTCCATAACCTAATTACAAGTAAAGACAGGTACTTTATCGCTTTCCTAAATATAAACTTTTCATCATTTACTCCTCCCATTTCGTCTGCAAAATAGAAATTTTGCTGTTGAAAAGCAGGACTAGTACATATCGAATCTATGTTTTCCAGCATCTCAACAATCTCTATAAATGTGCTTGGAATTAAGCCATAGTATTCTGGCTCTGAATGTGTATAAAGGAATATATCATTGAGCCATTTATATCTTTCATTATGGAGTAGTAATGTTCCTATCATCACATGGCGGAGCATAAATTCTTTTTTATCCTGCCATAATATTTCATTAGCTACAAAGCGATATCGCAGACTTGAATAACTTTCAGCGAACTGCCAATATTGTTTAAACCAAGAGTAGTTGTTATATGTTATAGCTTCATTTAGTAATAACCACATCAGCTGATGAGTTTGTAGGCTAATTCTTGACTTTGAGACCTGGTTATATAAGGCTGATACTATATCATTATTTCGATGTAACAAATGGTGTCCATCATCCTCTCTGATGAATCCTTTTAGTTTTTGAATTATTTCCCAGACATGCTTATCATATTCAACTGGTGGTAAAATGTCATTATCATTCTGTTTCTTATTATCATCACCCTGTTGTACAGTTATGTATGAAAACACACTTGACATGGCATCAATATAAAGTTGATGATTGTTTTTAGAATCTGCATAGATTGCCAAGTCAAAAATATCCATAATGTTGGATTTGTCAATTTGTCCTCCTTCTATGTGCCTGAGAAGTTCTCCTGCGTTCTCGTACTTTATCATTAACTGGAATAGCAGGAAAGTAAATCCCATCAGTAGTACCAAAAGAATGGCTTGGATTGTCACAAAACCTATATTCCACCATTCTGCATGTAGCAGAAAAGGAGTAGATACTGCGAATAACAAATTCAGAATAAGAAGGACTTGGAACACCCTATATATTGTCTCTTTCGTAAATCTATTCGCAAGTAATGTGGAATCATATTGTGTATATATCCTACCGATACTCTGCATTATCAAAGGATAGCCAACTCCATAAAGAGATGCTAAAATGGAAAGCAATCCGCTAAAAGTATAATTTGTAAAATCAAAAATCATTTTCTCCTATGTTTTTTATCTGTTTTTCTACTCTACGAATTATTTTATTTGTCTCCCTGATGATCTTATCAATATCTGAGACTTCGGAAGAAATAAGTTTTATTTGTTCGTTTTTTATAGAGTCTTTATTGTTTTGTATGGAATCTTCGTATAATTTCTTTTGATATTCTTTCTGAATAGATATTTCGTGTAAAGAGTTATATCTCCTGTGGGTAACACTCGACAAAATAAATATTAGAACAATTATGAATAAAATAGCACACCAACTCAAAAAAAAATAATGATTCCTTTTCCACCAAGTCTTGTTCTTTAATTTTACTCTGATTTCTTTTTGCTCTACTTTATCCGTTGTTTTTATTTCGTTTTTTTTCTGTGGTTTCATCAAATAAATCATTTATTTCCATTATCTTAACAGTTCGTTTAGTATTTGGAGTAACCTTACCTCTTTCCTTCAATTTACGAATGTAAATTAGAATAACACTAATCAATGCGCTTATTCTTATAATGTATAAACGAAAAGGATTCATATATAATTTTCTTTAAGTTCATTGAAAACTCCTCTATATATAAGAAGTGTTTTGTCATTTGCAAAGTTACTATTTCATAGTGAGAAAGTCGAATAAAACAGCTGAAAAACGCCTCTTACGAAGCATAAAATGTCGCAAGAAGCGTATTTAATAATCAGGGTATATAAAACAGAGCAAATTCTACTTTTCGTCGTTTGACAAGACCTCGCAGCACTTTCCCCTTGTATCGGCAGAAAGAGATATATTCACGGAAAATATTCCTGTCGCCGGTTTCAATCTTTCGTAGCAGCCTACTCTTAGGGTGCTTACCATAGCCGAGCAACCTCCCCACACCTACATTATAGGCAAGCAAGGTCAGCAGCAGCGCATCCTTACCATAGCCTTTGAAGTGTTCAAAGCATTTCCAAAGGTCGGCACGAAGCAGCGAGTCTGCCTGCCGTTCCGTCATATCCGCCGTGAAGTGCTCTCCCCGTTGCAACTGATGCCCATACCCAACATACGGATAATTCTTCCAGCCGTGCATGCCTTCAAAATATTTCACAACAACTACTGCACGCTCAAAAGGTGGCAAGTCTGCCAGCCGCACCCTGCGCTGGGCAAGGGTCG
>CALAEK010000036.1 GCA_937890925.1 uncultured Riemerella sp. | reverse complement strand
TTTAAAAAATGACCGAAGAGAGAGCTTTTCTATATTTCAGATTTCTTCTTGTGAAATTGAACTATCGTGGAAAAATATCTGTGGAAAAGCAGAAATTATACTTCCTAGAAATGTAAAGGATTTTGATAGACAAAAGGTAAAAGATGTCTTTCAGAGAGGAGATAAAGTAGAAATTTATCTGGGTTATGATGGAGATTTAAAGTTAGAGTTTAGTGGTTATATAGACCAAGTTTCAGCTGATATTCCCATTAGTATAAAACTAGAAGATGAGATGTGGAAACTCAAACAGATACCTGTTAATTTCTCCTCTCCTAACATCAGTTTAAAAGGTTTTTTTGAAAAAGTTGTAAAAGACTATCCCTTAGATATTGATGCTCATATTTCACTTGGAGCAGTAAGATTTACAAAGGTAACTCTTGGGGAAGTGCTTAACAAACTGCAGAGTGACATGAACATTTATACTTTTATCAGAAATGGAAAACTTTCAGTTGCAAAACCCTATTCTGATGTAAAGGATGATAAAGGAGTTTTTGAAGAATTTGATTTAGAGAGAAATTGTGTCAGCAATGATTTGAATTACATCTCCGCAGAAAGCAGATTAGTGAAAATCATTGGACAAACCGCACAAAATGTGGCGAAAGCAGTAAAAGCAAAGGAAAAAGATAAAAAATTAAAATTTGAATATGGAGACAATAATGCCAATGAAACCATTAATTGGACTTTTAATGTAAAGACCAAGAAAGAACTAGAAGAGGCTGTAAAAGACCTTTATAAAAAGAAGAAAAAAGACGGTTTTGATGGTTCATTTACCACTTTTGGTATTCCAAGTGTCCAGCATGGACAGAAAGTAAAACTAACATCTTCTCTATATGAAGACAGACAGGGAACTTATTACATAGACAGTGTAAAAAAGACTTTTAGAAAAGACAGTGGTTACAGGCAGGAAATAGGATTAGGATTTAAAGCATTTTAAATATGGCTGCAGATAAATTAAAACAAACCCTTTCAGAGAAAATCAAATCTTTTGTTCCTATTCAGACTGTTTGGGCAGAAGTTATGGAAGTGGATTGGGAAAATAAGATAATGACGGCAAAAGGAATAGATGATGAAGAACCTTATTACAATATTCTATTAGGGTTAGACCATGTCTCTGTGAAGCCTAAAATAGATTCTGCATGTCTTATCGGAATGATAGATAATAACCCTACTACACCTTTCTTAATCTGGGCGGATGAAGTAGAAGAATATCATGTAAAAGTAGAGAATACCGAATTTAAAATAAAGGAAGGTTTCTTACTTAAAAAAGAAAACGAAACATTGGCAAAGCTGATGACAGACCTATTACAGGAAATCCAGAAGATGAAATTTTTAACAGTTTCGGGAGGTCCTACAACACGGCTTATCAACCAGCCGAAATTTAAGGAAATAGAAAACAGGTTTAAAGAGCTTTTAAAAGAAAATTAAAATGGCATTAAATAAAGATAGATTAAAGGAAAAAATTAAAAAAGCATGGATGTCAGAAGCTGAAAATGAGGATGGAGAGGATTTTTTGGATAAAGTATGCGAAAGAATAGCTTCTGCCGTAATAGAGGAAATAAAACAGGTTAGCATTACAGCGACTTGCACTCACGGACCTGTAAATATTCAAAAAGTAGAATAATGACAACCATCATATTACACAATCAAAGTCTTTTAGATTTGGCGGTTCAGCACACAGGAGCGGTGGAGAATACCTTTGCGATGGCGGTTGCCAACGGGCTGAGCCTGACTGATGATTTGCCTGCAGGAGCAGAAATTAAACTCCCAGACAGTGTGAATAAAGACAACGATGTGCTGAATTATTACACCGCAAAAAGGCTTCAACCAGCCACAGCAGTAATAATGCTGCCAGAGGCGGAAAGATTAGAGGGTATCGGATATTGGGTTATTCAAACAGATTTTAAAGTAAGTTAGAAAAATGGCACGAAGTATAGAGCAAATAAACAACGAAATCATCAAGGCGAAGGAATCAGAGCCAGCTCTTGCAGGGCTGACATCGACCAGCAAGGTGGCAATATGGAGGCTTTGGGCGTACATCACAGCATTTGTGATTTACACGCTGGAGTTGATTTTTGACCAGCACAAAGCGGAAGTCTTGGAGGCTTTGACACAATTAAAGCCCCACACGGCAAGATGGTACAGAAACAAGGCGTTAGCCTTTCAGTATGGTTTTGACCTCATTACAGATACCGATAAATTCAATAATCAAGGATTTACCGAAGACCAGATTTCTGCATCTAAAATCGTAAAATTTTCAGCAGTAACAGAAGCAGATACAGAGAGCCGATTGATTGTCAAGATTGCCACTGAACAGGGCAGAGAACTTCAGCCGATAAGTGTTGGACAAAAAGCCTCTTTCGATGCTTACATGAATGAGATAAAAGATGCAGGGGTAAGAATTACGGTCATCAATTACCTGCCTGATGTTCTCAAGTTACAGATGAAAATCTACCGAGACCCTTTGGTTTTGGACGAGAATGGACAAAGCATCATAACGGGTAAAAAGCCTGTGGAGGATGCCATTAAGGAGTATTTGAAGAATTTACCATTTGACGGAGAATTAGTCCTTGCACACTTGGTGGATGCTCTCCAGCAGGTAGAGGGCGTGAGGATTCCGCACATTATCCTCGCTGAAAGTAAATGGATAGATGCAGGAGTGAATGATTACGGCGGTTATGAGACCATAGAGGTTAAGAAAATCCCTGTAAGTGGTTATTTCAAAATTGAAAACTTTAACAACATTGAATATGTGGTTTAATCTGGACATCCCAAAATTGACAAGCCTTTTAACTCCGACCTTTCTCCGCAGGGAAAAGCTCTCGGCATGGCTTCGGGCACTTCATTATCCACTTATCAAAGTTGCCGATGATTTCAATGTGAATAGGAATGCCAATCTCTACAATCTCGCCCACAATGGGCAGGTGTGCTACCTCCGTGCGGCACTCAACGATAAGTTTGACATCAGTCAAAGGCGGATAAAGATAACTGACGGGAACAGGTTTCAACGGCAGTATATCTATACCAGGGGAGAGCAAAAACCGAAGTTTTTGGGTAGAATTTATCTTTATGAAAGAGCTGATTATGGCGATACGGGAGTAGATTTTATCGTGCTGGTTCCGAGAGGATTGCAGTATAATGAATTTGAGATGAAATACTTAATAGATTTTTATAAACTGGCAAGTAAACGCTATAAAATACAAGAATATTAACATGAATGTAGTAAGATACAAACAAACAGGAGGGTTTCCGCTGGATACCAATAATTTGGATTTTCTGCAAAACTCTTTCCATATCCTTAACACACTGGGGAATTTGGCTGGTGATATGGTGGTTATTTCGGGCTGTGAAATCACAGGGAACACGGTAAGCAACGGAGTGGTCTATGTGAATAAAGAAGTATTGGAGTTTAGAGGCGGAAGTCTTTCTGCTAATGTCTTTATCAAAGAAGAGGCAGTATCAGGAACTTTTGAAGATGGATCATTTAAACCTATTGAGATTACACGATATGTAACATTCGGAAGTTCCACGCCAGAGAAAACCTTTAAATGGGAAGATTTTAAGCGGGTGGATAATCTGATACAACAAGGAGTAAAGAATGCTGATTTTGAGAAAAGAATTAAAGCGCTGGAAAACAAGAAAAGCCCTGTGCCTATTGGCTTAATTGCTATCTGGGGGAAACCAGCCAGCGAACCTATACCAGAGGGCTGGAAAGAGTGCACCGACCTTAGGGGAAGAATGCCCCTGGGCTGGAATCCAGATGATACTGATTTTAGCGAATTGCTAAAAAATGATGGAGAAAAAACACATCAGCTTAAGGTTCATGAACTCCCTGTGATAGAAGGTGGTTTTGAAACAGTCACACACATGTCAAGACTTGGTGAAGGAGTAGTAAGAGGAGTAAGCGGTGGACAGGCACAAATTGCAGGGGGAGCATCACAATGGCTTCATGAACAAATGGAGTTAAAATTTGGAGGAAATCAGCCTCACAACAATATGCCTCCTTACCGAATTATTAAGTTCATTGAGTTTGTAGGATTTGAATAATAAAAAAAACATTACTATGGCAAAAACAGCGATAAATATAATAAAAAAATGGTTTAAAACAGGTTCAAAGCCTACACAAGACCAATTTTGGAGCTGGCAGGATTCCTATTGGCACAAAGATGAGATAATACCGCAGGAAAACATTCAGAACCTTAGCACCACGCTTTCCAGCAAGGCAGATGCTGACCAATTAGCCAATAAAGCTAATGCAGATGCTTCTGGTATGACTGATTTACAAGCTCAAGCGTGGGCTACATTATTAAAACCGCACCTACCAACTAGTAGCACACCGATAGATGCATACACCAAATCTGAGATTAACGAAAAGTTAGGTAAAATAACTTTTAGAACTATCGTAGATGATAATGGAAGCACTTATGTACCTCAGCCTATCTCATTTTTACAATTAGGTTCAGATCCAGACTCTAATATAGGTAGTCCTAATGGAGAGATTGGTATGCTTAATTGGAACATGTATTGGGGTAACTACAATAAGGGTAATACAGGTAGGTTTAACCTGCTATTGGGAGTTAATAACTCTACTTCTAATGATGGTTCAAATAACACTATTTTAGGTCACTATGCATTTAATGTGAGTAAGAAAGGTAACGATAATGTTATCATAGGTATGAATGCTGCACCTAAATTATTAGCAGGTTACAGCTTAACCCTATTAGGAGCAGGAGCAGGAGGAAACCTCAGCAATGAGGATAGAACCTTAGATGACCTTAAACAGATTTCTCCTGTTTTTGAAGAATATATTACAGGTAGAATAGGTTTGGGTAGCTCATTCGGATATGATAAAGCTACAGGTAGATTAAGTAGCTCTAACTCAGTATATGTAGGTTACAATGTGGGTAATGTGTTCAATGGAAATACAGCAGGAGCAACTACAACTATTGGGTCTATTTGGATTGGTGCTAACGCAGGAGGAGGTGTTCAGTATAGAGACTACAACAATGTTGTAATAGGTAACTTCTTCTGGGCTCATGGACATCTAAGACTATATAACTCAGTTATATTAGGTAACCATATAGATTTGAAGTATAACCGAGATAATGTTTTAGCTATCCATAACTCGGGAACTAAGAGGTGTGAAGTTGCAAATTCCTTAATCTATGGAGAGTTTGACAACAGAAAGCTGGTAATCAATGGTAGCCTTACTTTGAATGTTAAATATGTTCAAGAAGAGGCTAATCTGGATACAGCTAAAGCGTTAGTCATCGGCACAGACGGTTTAATCAAAAGTATGCCTTTAAGCAGTATGATAGGTAGTGGGACACCTACACCTGTTCCGAATGCTGTGAATAAGTTAGCAGGTATGAAAATATCCATAATTGGAGATAGTATTTCTAATTTTGGAGAAACCTCAGCGGAATATAATACTGCAAAAGGATACAGCTTTGATGATACTTGGGTAGGTCAGCTACTTTCTATGACAGGCGGTATCAAGGGGACTATTGATGCAAGGTCTGGCTCACTTGTTCAAGGAAACAATGACCCTCACGCATTTGCTTTGAAAAGAACAAGGGTAGTAGCTCAAGATAGTGATTACATCTTCATCTTGATGGGTGCTAATGACCAAAGATTGGAGCATCATCCTACTACACCAAGACCACTCGGAGAGATTAAACCTAAGGGTAGTTTAGGGTCTATAACAGACACCTCAAACCCTAACTTCAACACCTTTACAGGGGCATATCAGTTAGCTTTAGAGGATATGTTAGGACACTACAAGAAATCTAAGATTGTATTGCTCACACCTCTTAAATCATTTAATGAAAACTCAAATGATGACACCAATAAAGGTTCAGATAGGTTTGCAGAACGAGTGATAGAATTAGCTAAGTTCTATGGAGTTAGATGGATTGACACAAGAGAAACTGGCTTTAATAACTACAATCATGATTTGTTCTATGTTGATGGGTTACATCCTAACAAAGCAGGTCATAAAATCTTAGCTCAACTTGTAGTAGACAAGATATTAGAATTTGGAGTTGTAGCAGGAGGTAGCGGGGGCACTAACGGATATACCAAAGCAGAAGTAGATACTAAGCTGAATGACCTTACTATCGGAGTAGGTAACTTAGCGAGAAATTCAGCTGCACCTATATTCAGTCCTAACTCAGAGGGAACAGGTAACGCACAAGTTATATCTGATAGAACAGGCTATTTTGTTAGATACACACCAGCCTCTGGAAAGAGTGTCGGAGTTTATGGATTTAACATGAATGCTGAAGAGGGTATCCCGAACACAAATAAAGGTGGGTATACTATTTCAATGGATTTCAGACATGCTCATACAGAAAATGTTACTATCTGGGGTCAATCCGTACCACCTAATACTTGGGTAAGAGTAAAAAGAGAGGGCTGGACTAACGAGACTGATTGGGTAGGATTTAACATACCTGTGCCTAATTTAGCTGTTGATGTTAGATATTATAAGATTGAGAGAGGAACTAAGGCAACGGATTGGACACCTCACATATCCGAGTTGAAATTAGGAGTTTCAGAGCATATGATAGACAACTTCTTCTATTGGTCTGATGCTCTAAGTATATCCAGAAAAGGAGCAACAGGAGATGAGCTGAACACTGTTCTAATTAGAAAGATACCGAATATAGATAATATTATAGAGGTGCAGGAGCTTACTATAATCTATAATAATGGAACTTTCTTTAGGGCAACTAATCCAAATAGTCAGTTAATCACACATAACGGAGTTAAGCACTTCGCTATGCCAGAGTTAGCACCTGCTTTGACAGCCAAAGGAGGTATCAAAAAAGTTTATATTAAAGCTTTATTGAAATAGTACTTAAAAGATTGAAAAATAAAAAATTATGATTATAGATTACTTAGAAGGAGATTATAAAACACTTATAACCACTTTGTTTGTGGTGTGTTTTACTTGGATTGTGGTTATTGTAGCAATGCTCATTGACCTTTATTTTGGAGTAAAAAAAGCCAAAGAATTAGGAGAAGCAACCAGTTCAGAGGGGTTCAGAAGAACTATCAACAAAGCAACCTATTATTTTGCTTTGATGGGCTTTGCTTTCCTGTTTGACATCTTTGATGTGATAACGCCCTATTTCTTTCCTCATCCGCTCGGAAGTGTGCCATTTGTAAGTATTTTCGTGGCGTTAGGGCTTGTATTTACGGAAGCAAAATCAGTAAGAGAAAAAGCCGAAGACAAAGCCCGAAGACGAACCGATGAAAGTTTCAGAAAGATGCTGGAGCTGATGCAGAACAGAGAGGATGTAATGAGAGAAATTGCAGACCATCTCAAAAAAGAAAGATTGAAACAAGAAAAATAAAAATCCTTTGGAGGATAGGGATTAAAAAAATGTCCTCCGCTTTAAAAAGTAGTTCCCCAACTATAAATTTTAAACATGAGCACAAGGCTACGGAGGACAATAAGTCTTCTGTTGCCTTGTGCTTTTATATAGTTGGGGAATGCAAATATAGAAACTAATAACGACAAATAAAACTAATAACTATGAAAAACAAATATTATCAAATTTTAGAGAAAATCTTAAAAAAGGGCAAAGTTCAGAATAACAAGAAAGGGAATATTAAGTATCTCTTGGATGAACAGTTAAAACTCTACCCATCGGATTTGTTGGAGATTTTTGAGGGGCACACAATCGCTAGAAACAAACTAAAAACAGAGCTTCAACTTTTCCAGAACCGAGAAAGATTAACCGAAAAATACAGAGAAGCAGGTATCAGTTGGTGGGATTACTGCGGACCTATGCTGGTAAATTCTTATCCAACTTACTTTGAGCAGCTGCCGTCTCTCATTGCAAAAATCAACAAAGAAAAGCGCAACAGCAAGAACTATGTGCTGTTTTTAGGCAGGAATGATGCAGAGACCAACCAACAGCCCTGTTTATCATTGATTCAGTTTCAAATAGATAATGGTAAGTTGGTAATATCGGCTTATCAGCGTTCCAGTGATGCCTCATTAGGGCTTCCTGCTGACCTTTACCACTTGTATTTAATCAGCAGACAGATTGATTTGCCTTTGAAATCTATTACACTAACACTCGGAAATGTGCATATTTACGAGAATAACATAGACAGTACCAAGA
>CALAEK010000035.1 GCA_937890925.1 uncultured Riemerella sp. | reverse complement strand
CTAAATCCGCAGCATTATCAGCATATCAACTCAACTGTTGATTCTGGCCGAGGAGATGGCAAATACTTGGACCTCAGTTCCATTAAAGCTGTGGATGCACCCGATGGTCATCGACGTGTGGAGGCGTCTATTTACGTCTTAATGCCTGCATCAAATCTCATTCAAGGCATTCAACTGCAATATGATTACGACTTAGAGCGATCCTTACGTCATTTGATCACTATTCATGACAGCGGATTACAACAAGGCGCTAATACGCCGTATATCTCTATTTGGCGTGCAAAACAGGAAAATTCCGGTATTATAGGGACCGTTAACGGTGGCATTGCTTTTAATAATGAAGGTAAAACACGCCGTCAACGACTTCAAAAAGAACATTTAGAAGCGATGATATTACCACCTCAATTTGGAATGGAACGGTATACAATAGCAAATATAATCTATCAGAAGGCCTATGGAGTGGCCTATGATGATGAGCCGTGATAGGTTATGAACAATACGAGAATGGTTCAAGCAGTGGATAGACTTAGATGGATAATTAAACTTGTTTTTGGACTCTTGTTAAAACTTATACTTTTGCTTCATAAATTTTAAAATTAAAAATATGAAAATATTAGCATTTGCAGCGAGTAATCATTCCAATTCTATCAATAAACAGTTGGTTTCTTATATTTCAAGTAAATTTGAAGGGTATGATGTAGAAATTCTTGATATTAACGACTATGAAATGCCTATTTACAGCATAGACCGAGAGGTGAGCGGTGGCGTCCCTAAACTAGCAGAAGATTTTGCAGCAAAAATAGATGGAGCGGATTTGCTTATTATTTCGTTGGCGGAATATAATGGTTCTTATTCTACGGCTTTTAAAAATATTTTTGACTGGATATCACGAATTCCAAACAGAAGTGCTTTTGGTGATAAAAAAGTTTTCCTCACTGCTACAGCTCCAGGCCCGAGAGGAGGTCTTACAATCTTGGAAACCGCAAAGGCAAGGTTCCCATACAATGGAGGGGATGTGATAGAGGATTTTTCTCTTCCGAATTTTTCTGAGAATTTTGATTTGGAAAGAGGAATAATCGATGAAGAAAAGAAAAAGGAACTGGAAGCGAAAATAGAAAAAGTAAAACAAGTTCTCATAAATTAAATATTTAAATAGCGGTCTCAATGGGCTGCTATTTAGATTTTTAAACCGAAATAAATTAAATAAATTTTATTTTTTACTGATAAATTATTACCTTTGTCTGCTCAATTAGTTATTATTATGAAATTTATTGTCACAAGTGGCGAGTTACAAAAAGCTTTAAATACGGTAAGTGGTGTGATATCTAGTTCACAATCCAGACCGATATTGGAGAATTTCCTTTTTGAGTTAGAAAATAATTTGCTTAAAATCACAGCATCAGATGGGGAGACTACTCTTTTGACATCTTTGGCGGTTAAGTCAGAGAGCAATGGTAAAATAGCGGTTCCTGCTAAGATGTTTCAGGATGCGATAAAAACATTTGGTGATCAGCCTCTTACTTTTTTGGTGAAACCAAATGAAAATGGAGGTGGGCTTTTGGAAATTTTAGATGAAAAGGATAACTATTTCATAGCGTTGGACAATGCAGAGGAATATCCTGAATTGGCAGAATTTAGTTCTTCACAAAAAGTTACTATTTCATCAGGCGTTCTTGCGGAGGCTCTTTCTAAAACACTTTTCGCGACAAGTAATGATACGCTTCGTCCTGTGATGACAGGAGTATTTTTCCAGTTTGGAGAAGAGGAGGCTAATTTTGTGGCGACGGATTCTCATAGATTGGTAGTTTATAAAAGAACAGACATTAAAAATAGTGAGCCAATGGAGTTCATTATGCCTAAAAAACCACTGAGTATCTTTAAAAATATTCTGACAAGTTCAGATGATGAGGTGGTTATAGAGTTTAATGAAAACATGGCGAAGTTTTCCTTCAAGGAGCATGTATGGATTTGTCGTTTGATAGATGGAAAATATCCTAACTATAACGCTGTAATTCCTAAGGAAAATCCTAATGTGTTGACTATAAATAGAACACTTCTATTAAGTTCTATCAAAAGGGCTTCTATTTTTGCCAGCAAATCTACTAGTCAGGTGAGATTTAAGTTGTCTGGGAATATTCTTTACCTTCATGCAGAAGATACAGAGTATGCGAATAAAGCAGAAATGCAGATACCATGTGACTACTCAGGAGAGGATATCAATATAGGATATAGTTCAAAATTCCTGACAGAAATGATAGCAGTTCTAGATTCGGAGGATATTATCATGAGAATGTCCCAAGCGAATAGACCAGGGATTGTAGAACCAGCGGATGGATTGGATGAGGAAGAGCAAATACTCATGCTGTCTATGCCAGTAATAGGTTTAAATTAACAAAATGAAAATAAACGAGATGTAGAGTAAAAGACCTTTGCATCTCCTTTTTTAATATTTATATTTCAATGAAGATTTCGAATAATTGGCTTAAAGATTACATTAGTACAGATTTAAATTCAGAAAAAATAGGAACTTACCTCACGGATATAGGTTTGGAAGTAGAGGGAATAGATAAATTTGAAACTATCAAAGGAAGTTTGGAAGGCATCGTCGTAGGTAAGGTTTTAACTTGCGAAAAGCATCCAAACGCCGATAAACTCAGCAAAACCACTGTAGATGTAGGAAATGCTACAATTCTAAATATTGTCTGCGGAGCTCCTAATGTAGCTGCAGGACAGATAGTTGCGGTGGCTGTGGTAGGGACAACTTTGTTTGATAAAAACGGAGGTTCTTTTACGATTAACAGGACTAAAATCAGAGGTGAGGTTTCGGAAGGGATGATTTGTGCAGAGGATGAGATAGATTTGGGCAACAGCCATGATGGAATTATGGTTTTGGATGAAACTTATGAAGTAGGAAAACCTTTGGCTGATTACTTTGATATTCAGCAGGATGAAGTTTATGAAATAGGACTGACTCCTAACAGGACTGATGCGATTTCGCACTATGGTGTAGCGAGAGATTTACATGCATTTTTAACTTGTAATGGAATTGATTCTAAGCTAGTTAAAATGGAAACTTACGCCGCTGAATCAGAAGGTGAGCATAATTTTTCTGTTGAAGTAGAAAATAATGATTTGGCGCCGAGATACATTGGTGCTGTCTTGAAAAATATAAAAGTAGAAGAATCGCCAGAATGGCTGAAAAACAGACTAAAAGCGATAGGTCTTTCACCAATAAATAATGTGGTGGATGTTACCAACTACATTCTTCATGCTTATGGACAGCCGCTTCATGCTTTTGATTTAGATAAAATTGGAGGAAATAAAATAACGGTAGGAAACAGCCCGAAAGGAACGAAATTCACCACGCTGGACGGAGTTGAGAGAACACTGAATGGAGAGGAAATCATGATAAAAGATGGAAATCAGAAACCGCTTTGTATTGCTGGGGTTTTTGGTGGGCAGGACAGCGGAGTTTCTGAGCAGACGCAGTCTATTTTCTTGGAAAGTGCTTACTTTAATCCAGTTGCTATTCGTAAAGGAGCTAAATTCCACGGACTGAATACCGATGCTTCTTTCCGTTTTGAGAGAGGAGTAGATCCGAATAATACTAAAACTACTATTTCTTTGGCAGTGAAGTTGTTACAGGAACTGACAGGAGCAACATTGGTAGGGGATTATATAGAGCATTATCCTGAAAAAATAAAACCTCATAATGTGATTTTTAGATATTCTAAATTGGATCAAATTTTAGGAATAAAAATCCATAGAGGAAAAGTTAAAGAAATTTTGAAATCTTTGGAAATAGAGCCTCTTAACGAAATAGCTGATGGATTGGAGCTTCTGGTGCCGAATTACAGAGCTGATGTTACCAGAGAAATAGATGTGATAGAAGAAATCCTTAGAATTTATGGGTATAATAAGATAGATGCACCGCAGAAAATTTCCTTTACTCCAGTGAAATTGAGTTTTGATGACCAAGATGGATTAGAAAACGAGTGGGCAAGGGTGCTTCAGGCGAATGGATTTTATGAAGTGATGAATAATTCCCTTACTTCGGTGGAAGATGAAACGGATGCTGTGAAACTGCTAAATCCATTGAGCAATGATTTGGCGTTTATGAGAAAATCTTTGCTGGAAGGACTTTTGGATAATGCTGTTTATAATATCAACAGAAAAAATGCGGATATTAAGTTTTTCGAGTTAGGAAAAATTTATCATAAAAAGGAAAAATACGAGGAGAGAAAACAGCTGGCGATTTTAGTTTCGGGAAGAAATTATTCTGAAAATTGGCTTCTTCCGAAAGGAAACACAAGTTTTTATCATTTGAAAGCGTATGTTTCTCTTATTTTAAGCAAGTTAAATTTTGATATTGTTGAAAAACCATTGCAGGATAGTCGTTTTTCGGATGCAATAGAATTTTCAGTTGAAGGAAAAACCGTTGCAAGACTCGGAAAAGTAAGTCCGAAAATGCTGAAAAAATTCGATATAGAACAAGAGGCTTTCTATGCAGAAATAGAAATTGAAGAGTGTCAAAATCTTCGTAATACAGAGAATTTGCGTTTCAAAGATATTCCTAAATTTAATAAAACAAGAAGGGATTTGGCGCTCTTAGTAGATAAGTCTGTGTTATACACACAGCTCTATAATGCTGCTAAAAATAACAAGTCTCCATTCTTGAAGAACATCAATTTGTTTGATGTGTATGAAGGCAAAAATCTTCCAGAGGATAAGAAATCTTATGCGTTGAGTTTTGAACTTTTGAATGAAGAAAAAACGATGGAGGAGAAGGAGATAGCGCAAGTGATGGATTCTTTGGTAAATGTTTTCAAGAAACAGTTTAATGCGGAACTCCGCTCATAAATACATGAATTATGAAAAAAATAATTTCACTAACAGTCGTGCTTGTCTTGTCATTATCTTGTTCCAATGCATCTGTTGCAGGAAAAAAAGAGAGTGTACATCTGAACAATACCAGTTGGGTTTTAGAGGAAAATTCTAAGACAAACTCTGGAATTACTTTAGAAATTGCAAAGGACAGAGTATCAGGTTTTTCTGGATGTAATAATTATTTTTCGGAATTAACCACAAATTCAAAAGATACTTTCCAAGTAAAAAGTATAGGAGCGACACGAAAACTTTGTGATAATATCTCCGTGGAGGAAGATTATCTAAATTTACTTGAAAAAGTAAATAAATATGTAATCAGCGAAACCTCTTTGGAGTTGTATAAAGACAATGTTTTGTTATTGAAATTTAAAAGAAAGTAACTTTTTTTGATAGATAATTTTGTTGTTTTAGAAAAAAAAAGTACTTTTGCAAACCTATTATGGACAAATATAGAAACTATGACATCAGTTTTTCTGGTCTAAAGCAAGGAAAACATGAGTTTGAGTTCTGTGTTGAACAGCGGTTCTTTGATTTATTTGAGGCTGAAGAAGAATTTGAAAATGCCAAAATAGTTAGTAAAGTTTTACTTGAAAAGCATTCTACTTTTTTGGATTTTGTAATTTCTGTTTCAGGAACAGTGGATTTGACTTGTGATGTCAGCAATGAAAAATTCCAGTATCCAGTAAATAATGAAATAAAATTCTTGGTAAAGTTTGGAGAAGAATATGATGATAGTAATGAAGAGATTATTACAATTCCTCATCACTATAGCGAGTTTAATATTGCTCAGTTTATCTACGAAGCAGTGGTTCTTGCTATTCCTATGAAGAAAGTATCTCCTGCTGCGCTAGAAAACGAAGAATTTCAAGACTTGCTCGATAAATTCAGTCCTAAAATAAATGAAGAAAAGGCGGATGATGAAGACATAGATCCAAGATGGGAAGCATTGAATAAGTTGAGAAAATAAAAGTTAATATAAAAAGCTAAAAATTATTAGAAATGGCACATCCTAAAAGAAGACAGTCATCTACAAGAAGAGATAAAAGAAGAACTCACTACAAAGCAGTAGTTCCTCAATTGGCAAAAGATGCTACAACAGGTGAATTACACCTATATCACAGAGCTCACTGGCATGAAGGAAAACTTTACTACAGAGGTAAAGTAGTTCTTGAAAAAGAAGTAGAATCTGCAGAATAACGATAGGTTTTTGGTAAAATCTCCAAAAATCATGGTAGAAATATAGAACCATTCTTTTTTACAAAAGTGAATGGTTTTTTGTGTTTATTTACTATATTTGAATAATAAAATTATTTTTTATGGATATTAAAGACTTACAAAACCTTATTAAATTTGTTTCAAAGGCTGATGTAGCTGGAGTAAAATACAAAACTAAGGATTTTGAAATCAATATTACCAATCATACATTTGGTACGATGGTGACAACGCCACAGATGACACAAGTTCAACCAGTGGTAAATGCAGCTCCTGTTGCACAGCCAGAGCAGGAATCTTCTGCAAATTCAGCAGAGTCTGCAGAAAATGGTAAATATATTACAATAAAATCTCCTATCATTGGTACTTTCTATAGAAAACCAGCTCCAGACAAAGATCCTTTCGTGAGTGTAGGAAGCGAAATCACAGAAGGAACAGTAGTTTGTGTGGTAGAAGCTATGAAGTTATTCAATCAGATAGAGTCTGAAGTGAGTGGAAAAATCGTGAAAATTTTGGTGGATGATGCCTCTCCTGTAGAGTATGACCAGCCATTATTCTTAGTAGACCCATCATAAATTACTCTATTTATTGTAATTGATAAACAGAAAAACAATGTTTAAAAAGATATTAATTGCCAATCGTGGAGAGATTGCGATGAGAATTCTCAGAACTTGTAAAGAGATGGGAATCAAAACAGTAGCAGTCTACTCAATCGCGGATAAAGACAGTCTGCATGTAAGATTTGCGGATGAAGCGGTATGTATAGGTCCTGCGGCGAGTAAGGATTCTTATCTGAAAATTCCTAACATCATTGCAGCTGCAGAAATTACGAATGCAGATGCTATTCACCCAGGGTATGGATTTTTGGCTGAAAATGCCAATTTTTCTAGAATTTGTCAGAAAAATGGAATAAAATTCATCGGTGCTACACCAGAGCAGATAGAAAAAATGGGAGACAAAGCCACTGCGAAAGCAACAATGAGAGCAGCTGGAATTCCTTGTGTTCCTGGTTCTGATGGGCTTGTAGAATCTCTAGAAGAAGCTGAAAAAATAGCAGAAGAAATTGGCTATCCTGTAATGATAAAAGCTACCGCTGGTGGTGGTGGTAAGGGAATGCGTGCCATCTGGAGCAAAGAAGAGCTTAGAGAAAGCTGGGATTCTACTATTCAAGAGGCTTTAGCAGCTTTCGGGAATGGTGGAATGTACATGGAAAAACTGATAGAAGAGCCGAGACATATAGAATTCCAAATTGCTGGAGATAGATATGGAAAAGCTTGTCATTTATCGGAAAGAGACTGCTCTATCCAGAGAAGAAATCAAAAATTGATAGAAGAAACGCCGTCTCCTTTTATGACGGAGGAACTTCGTGAAAAAATGGGAAATGCCGCTGTGAAAGCAGCTGAATATATTGGATATGAGGGAGTAGGAACGATAGAATTTTTGGTTGATAAACACAGAAACTTCTATTTTATGGAGATGAATACTCGTATTCAGGTGGAACACCCTATCACAGAGCAGGTTATAGATTATGACCTTATCCGTGAGCAGATTTTACTAGCAGCAGGAGAAAAAATCCTTGGAAAGAACTATTATCCAAAGTTGTACTCTATAGAATGTAGAATCAATGCGGAAGATCCGTATTCTGATTTTAGACCTGCACCTGGGAAAATCACTCAGCTGAATATCCCTGGCGGACATGGTGTGAGAGTGGATACGCATGTGTATGCAGGCTATACGATTCCACCAAACTATGACTCTATGATAGCCAAACTCATCATCACAGCACAGACTAGAGAGGAGGCTATTGCTAAAATGAAAAGGTCTTTAGAAGAGTTTTATATAGAAGGAGTGAAAACCACTATTCCTTTCCACAGACAGCTGATGGACAATCCTGATTTCCTAGCTGGAAATTACACAACTAAGTTTATGGAGACTTTTGTGATGGATAAAGATTATGAATTTCACTAAATAAAAAGGAACACTACTAAATTTTAGTAGTGTTTTTATTTTTTACTTTACGCCTAATTTTCCGAGTAAAATAAAGAATACAGCGATTACTAAATAAGATAGTCCATTAGGAGATAAAAGCGTCCCTGCTAAAACCACGCATGTCCCTACGATAGCGAAAAGCAGCATGGTGTATTTCAGGGTTTTGTTTTTTAGTAAATGTTCTCTAAACAATTTAAAAAGCCCTAAATACAAACAAAAATTAACCACATAAATAAACAAAATGGGAATGGCAGATATGTCATAATTTAGTTCTTTTAGGAATGGATTGGTATTAGATAAATAAAAAATTAAAAGATAAATACTCATCAGCCCGAAGCCTACCAAAGCGCTATTTACGGGCATTCCTGTTCTTTTACTGATATTGCCTAAATTCAGGAATTTTTTAGAATATTCTAGATTGTAGAATTGGTAAGGAGCGCGGGTATTCGCAAGAATAAGCCCATTGCAAGTCCCTAATACAGAGATGATTATGAATAGCTGTATGATTATTGCTCCTGCTTCGGTAGAAATTTTTCTAGAAAATTCTATGATGTAGGTGTCGCCCAGTTGCCGTATTTCATCACTGCTCATATTGGATACAATTCCTAAATAATAAAAAACATAAACCACCAAGACTATCAAAGTCCCTGATATTAAAGCTTTTGGGAGGTTTTTCTGTGAGTCTTTGATTTCTCCAGAAATTTGCATCGCGATATACCACCCATCCATAGAAAAGGCGATAGGAATGAAACTTGCGCCCACTAAAAGCCAAAAGTTAGTTTCGTTGGAAGAGATTATGGCTTGATTTTCAATTTGATTTAGTGGTTCGGTGTCATTTCCTACAAGGCTGATAATTCCAAAAGCAGCAATGAAAATGAGCGGGAACAGCTTTAAAACCGCGGTTAATTGTAAAAAAACACCACTGGATTTTGGCCTGAAAATATTAAGGAATAAAAATATGACTCCATTACACCAGCCTATCAGTGAATAGTGCAGGAAATTAGGTTCAAAATCAATAAACTCGGCAAGGAAATGAGAAATGTAAATACCTGATACCGTGAGTAATACTCCTGCTAATAAAGGCAAAAACATAATGAAATAAACCCAGCCCACATAAGCCGCCGCTCTCTTCCCATAGCGAAATTCCACATAATGCAGGAGTCCGCCTTCTTTTGGGGAGAAAATGGCATAATTCGCCATAGACGCCGCTGAAAAAACCACACTGATTCCCACGATGATAAAGCCCATCACACCCGCATAAATATTGCCATTGATGGAGGCTAAAACATCGTCTATTTTGAAGAAAATACCAGAACCAATCATCTGTCCGACCACCATGGATACCGCCATGAACAGCCCGTATCTTACCTCTAATTTCTGTCCCATTGTTTGATTTTAGTCATTTAGGGCAACAAATATAACTTTTTCGCATCGAAAATATTTATTTTAGGACTAAATATTTTAAAATTCATAAATATTATTAACTTTGTGAAAACTATGATTTGATGCTTGTATCCAAGGAAAAAGTTAGTGGACTTATTATCACTCACAATGAGGAAAAAAACATTCATGAAGTATTGGAATGCTTTGATTTTTGTGATGAAATCGTTATCGTGGATTCTTTCAGCACGGATAGAACTTTAGAAATTGCTGAAACTTTCCCGAATGTGAAAATCATTCAAAATAAATTTGAAAACTTTACAAAACAGCGAAATTTGGCTTTAGATAATGCCAAAAATGACTGGGTTTTGTTTCTGGATGGAGATGAGAGAATCACACCAGAGCTGAAAGCGGAAATCATAGAAACGCTAAATTCTGAGAACAAAAAGGACGCTTATTATTTTTATCGTAAATTCTTTTTTGAAGGAAAACCTATCAACTATTCGGGAACTCAGAATGATAAGAATTTCAGGCTTTTTAGAAAATCTAAAACAAGATACATCACCGAGAAAAAAGTACACGAAACCCTTAATATAAAGGAAAATATCGGTTCTCTGAAAAACAAACTTCTTCACTATTCTGTGGCTGATAAAGAATCTTACCGCAGGAAAATGATTCACTATGGAGAACTGAAAGGGAAGGAGCTTTTTGAAAAAGGGAAAAAATATAGTTTTTTCACACAGATGGCAAAAACAGCCTTTAAATTCTTTAAATCTTATATTCTAAAATTAGGAATTTTAGATGGGAAAGAAGGTTTTGAATTGTGTAAATTACAGACACTGAGTGTTTATGAAACTTATGAATCTCTAAAAAGAGAAGAAAGAAAATGAAAATTTGCGTTATCAGTTTTGATTTTTGGGGTTATGATGCCCATATCGTAGAGGCCTTGAAGGAAAAGGGAATAGAGGCGAACCACATCAAGATAGGGGCAGTTTCTTATGAGAATTTCGGGGAGAGATTGATCAATCTTTTTTCTAAAGTGTTTTTGGGCAAAAACCTAAAATACCAAAAGAGGCAAAAATTCGTGATAGAGCAGCTGGATAAGCTGGGACATCAAGACCAGATTTTGGTTTTAAATGCGGATACTTTTGACCATTCTACACTGGAATATATGAAAAAATGCACCAATAGGTTCATTACATTTTTGTACGATAATCTAGATAGGTGTCCTGTGCAGGATAAGCTGCATTTTTTTGATAAAATCTATTCGTTTGATGACAAAGATATTGAAAAACACGGATTTGAAAGATTGACAAATTATAATTATCTGCCATTTTTGTCACAAGAAAAGCAAAACCCGAGCGAGGACGCTCTCTACATAACCTCCTACGACAAAAAAAGAATAAAACAACTGGATATTCTTTCACAGAAATTTGAGGAGCTGAGATTAAAATTTGACTTGTATGTTATCGGGAAGAAAAGCTGGAAAAATCAGCTGATGAAGCCTTTTTCGAAGAATAAAATAGTTTTCACTAGAAAGAGAATAAATCACGAAAACCTGCCGGAGTTTTATAAAAGGACAAAAGTTATTTTAGACCTGATGAGAGAAAACCAGTATGGGCTGAGTTTCCGCGTGTTTGAGGCGATGGCATTGGAAAAAAAAATAATTACGGACAATGAAAAAATAAAAAATTATGATTTCTACAATCCCAATAATATTTTGGTCTTAGATAAAGATTTTAGTAATATTACAAAAGATTTTTTTGAAACGCCGTACCAGCCGCTTCCTGAGGAAATTTATAAAAAATATACTCTGAAAAAATGGGTAGAGCGAGTTTTTAATTTAGAAAACAATTAAAATGACATCGTATTCTGTAGCTTTGTGTTCGTATAATGGAGAAAAATATATCAATCAGCAGATAGATTCCATTCTCAGTCAGACACATAGACCGAGTGAAATAGTGGTCTGTGATGATGGTTCTACCGATAGAACTTCTGAAATATTGGCAGAATACCAGAAACAATATCCAGAGATATTCAGAATACATTTTAATGAAATCAATCTGCGAAGTGTCAAAAACTTTGAAAAAGCAATTTCTCTATGTAGTAAAGAGATCATCTTCCTAAGTGACCAAGATGATATCTGGGCAGAAAACAAAGCTGAAAAAATAGTTTCTTTTCTGGATAATCACGCTGAAATAGATGCGGTGGCTACTAATGGATTCTGCATTGATGAAAATGGAGTTGTTCATGAGAAATATTCTCTTTGGGATGCTCCTGTATTTTTGAGAGAAAAAGGGAAAAACATCGATTATTTTGAAATAATATTACTCTGTAATATTGCAACAGGCGCTTCTATGGCGTTTAGAGCGGCTATAAAACCTGAAATCATACCTTTTCCAGTTTTAAAAGACTATCACCATGATGAATGGATAGCATTAAATACAGCAAGAAAAGGGCGTTTCGCGTTCTTGAATGACAAGTTATTCTATTACAGAACTCACCAAGAGCAGCAGGTGGGTGGCGTTTTTTTTGACAAAACAGAGGAAGGAAAAGCCAAACTCATGAGGTTTTTTGATTTAGAACCCACATCTTTTTCAAGTTACAAAAGACTATTAAAAAGGTTATTGAGATTCTATGAAATCAATGTTATTATAGAAAATAGAAGCCAAGGACATACTTTCTGCAATACTTCACAATCCATTAAGGAGAGATATGATGCCCTGAAAAAAGAGTTTAAAAATAAATTTCCTCTAAAAAGTAGAATATTATTTTTATCAGATAAGATTATGGGCAAAAAACGATAAGGATTATTTAGTTTTTTTGTTGAAATATGTTCTTATCATAAGTTTAAACTTGTCTTTATAACTTAATTCCGAAAAATATGGCGATGCCGTAACCTCAGCAAAGCTTTTATGCTTTAAGAAGTTTTTTATATAAGTGTTTTTGGCGCGTATCATGTTTCTTTGGGCATTGGGAAACATCTTAAAATCTGGGATAAGATTTCGGAGTACAAGCATGGTTTTGAATTCTCGCTCCTCTTGAGATTTGCCACTCCACACGCCTACATTTTCTCTATATACGCCCATTTTTTCTGGGAAATATTTTATTTTTCCTTTTTTAGAAAGCCATGACCAAAGAGGATAATCACCTAAAAAAGAAGAGTAATACCATTCTGGGAACTTTATTTTCATATTTCTGAAAACAACAGAAGGAGTATGGATAAAATTTCCTTTAGATAAATCATCTATTGTGTAAACATCTTTACTGTTCAGTCTTTTTTCATAGTCCAAATCTGCTCTTAGGGTTTCACCATTTCGAATGAAAACATTGTGAAAAGTAAGCATGAAATCTTCATTTTTTTCTAAAAAGTCTGTCTGTTTTTGGAGTTTGTTTTCATCTGTCCAGTAGTCATCTCCTTCGCAAACAGCGATATATTTCCCTTCAGCCATTTTAAGGGTAGAAATAAGATTAGGAAGCATCCCGATATTTTCTGGATGCAGGATATATTTCACTGAAATGTTTTCTGGAGCAGATTTTATGATGTTTTTTACTATTTCGTCTGTAGAGTCGGGCGATTTGTCATTTGAAATAATTAATTCTAAAGGGAAATTAGTTTTTTGAAGAAAAACTCCTTTTATGGCTTCTTCAATATATTTTTCGTGTCCGTAAGTAATCATTACAACACTTACTAATGGCTTCATACTGCTAAGAAATTTAACAAAGATAATAATTACACTTAATTTGAGATGAAAGATTTCAATAATTCCAATCGTGGTTTCATTTGAGCCTCATTATTATATAATTTTATGAATTTTTGTTGTCCAGCAAAGGCAATTTGCTTTATTAGTTTCGGAGAGAAAATAATTTTTTCGATATTTTCTATGATATTATCCGAATCAGGCTTGATAATAATCATTTCTAAATCAGGAATAAAATGATACTCTCCTGTCTCTTTGATAAAGTTCTCATTGTTGGGATCGGTATTCATCACAAGGCAGCCATTCAGAGCGGCTTCTGCAACAGCTCCTAAAGGGAAGCCATCAAATGCCCCCTTGCTTAAAAGGTCGGACTTATTGGGAGAAATGATAATGTCTATATTTCTAAATACACCCGCCAAATCATCATATGGCAGGCTTCCGTAGAATTTTATTTTATCCTCATAACCAGATATATCTATGATAGATGGATCATAATTCCCAATAACATGAAATCTTATAAAATCATATTTTGAACTAAGTTTTTTCATGACTTTTATGAAGATAGGATACCCCTTGTCCCTGCCGTCCTCTGTATATCTTCCTGCACAAAAGCAGATATCAAGTGTTTTTTTATCAGGATAGTATAATCTTTCAGCCACATTAAAACTAAAGGATTTTTGAGGCATTGCGAATCCAAATATGAAAGAGATTTTCTCTTTTGAGCAGAAGTTTTTTCTTACCAAATATTCATAGGTTGCTCTTTGGGTTACAATAACTTTCTTGAAATATTTAGAAGACAATACTTTTTTTAATTTAGCATCAGAACTTTCTTCTTCAAAACCAAATCCACCACCAGGATAAAGTGTAAAAACAAAAGGAATTTTATTTTTCTCTAAAGCGGGAAGCATTTCAGCTATATTATTGATAAATACACAATAGAACAATTTAGTATTAATATTATAACTCCCTTTATCATCAAGTTTTGTTATCTTATTTTCTTCAAAGAATTTAGGAAAATTATCTTTGAGATTTTCAATATACATAGCCTGATTATTGGGAGACTCACCTACTGCAACATAGGTTTTAGGTGTAAGAAGGAATTTCAAGTTATTGATATTCTCCATATAATAAGTAAATTCTTCATATCTAAACCCAGATTTAGAATTAGGGAAGAAATCATCATAAATCAATAAATTATATTTTTCTGTTCCTTTGTAAAAATAGTTTTTAAACAAAATTCTCCGTATAAAACTAAGCATAAACCAATAATTTAGCACGAATATACAAAATATTTTTCAGTAAAACTTATGCTTATTACATACAGAATTTTTCTTAAATTTGCCCTATTTATGACAAGTTATGATTTTCAATTCTATTGATTTTGCGATATTCCTGCCGATAGTGTTTCTTATCTATTGGTATTTAACAAATAAAAACTTAAAACTACAGAATTTGTTCATTCTCGCAGCTAGTTATGTTTTTTATGGCTGGTGGGACTGGAAATTCTTGACACTTATTGTATTTAGTACATTGGTGGATTATACTATTGGTTGTCTTCTAAAAAAAGAAGAAAACGAGAAGAAAAGAAAAATTTTGCTTTATACGAGTTTGTTTATAAACCTTTCATTTTTAGGTTTTTTCAAGTATTATAATTTCTTTGTAGAAAATTTTGTGGAGGCTTTTACTCTTTTTGGAGTAAAGCTTAATATAGAAACACTGAATATCATTCTTCCTGTGGGAATTAGTTTCTATACATTTCAAACTCTAAGTTATACAATAGATGTTTACCAAAGAAAATTAGAACCAACAAAGGATTTGATAGCGTTTGCATCTTTTGTGACTTTCTTCCCGCAGTTGGTTGCGGGTCCTATCGAAAGAGCGACAGACCTGCTGCCTCAGTTTTACACAAAAAGAGTTTTTGACTATCATAAGGCAGTGGATGGGCTTCGGCAGATTCTTTGGGGATTGTTCAAAAAGATAGTTATAGCAGATAATTGTGCGCAGTTTGCAAATATTATTTTTAATAATTCAGCGGACTATTCCGGAAGTACACTGGTTTTAGGGGCGATATTTTTTGCGTTCCAAATTTATGGCGATTTCTCAGGGTATTCGGATATAGCTATTGGGACTTCTCGTCTTTTTGGTTTTGAGCTAAAAAAGAATTTCCATTTTCCATATTTTTCGAGAGATATCGCAGAGTTTTGGCGAAGATGGCATATATCGCTAAATACTTGGTTTAGAGATTATATCTATATTCCACTGGGGGGCAGCCGTGGCGGTACAGCAATGAAGGTGCGAAATACTTTTGTGATTTTCGTTGTCAGTGGATTTTGGCACGGAGCCAATTGGACTTTTATAGCATGGGGGCTGTTGAATGCTATCTATTTTCTCCCACTTTTATTGACCAGTAAAAACAGAGTGAATTTGGGGGTTGTAGCAGATGGGCGAATTTTACCTTCTTTTAGGGAATTTGTACAAATTCTTTCTACTTTTGGGCTTACTGTATTGGCATGGATATTTTTCCGAGCGGAGAATATACAGCATGCTTTTTCATACATTTCTGAAATATTTTCTCCATCATTATTTAGTGTTCCTGCTTTTTCAGATTTGCCTAGAGTAGGAGTGGTAGCCGTTCTTCTCTTGATATTCATTGTAATAGAATGGATAGGTAGAAGAAGTGAATATGCCATAGAGCATATAGGACTAAAATGGAAGGCTTCTATAAGATATGCATTTTACTATATTCTTATCTTAGCTTTATTCTATTTTGGAGGACAAGAGCAGCAGTTTATTTATTTCCAATTTTAATAAGTAATGAAGAAATTTATCATAAAAACAAGTTTTTTTGTCACCCCTTTTCTGATTTTTTATTTTATTAATACGATTTTTTATAAAAAAAACGAAGGGGATTTAGCAAGATTAGGGTATATTTATAATAATCCATCTCCTTCATCTGAGATCATAGCTCAGTATAAACCTTTGGAAGAAAAGTACATACGCATTTCTGAAGCTGATTTGAATCAAAGTATAAAGGTAGATATTTTGACTATTGGAGATTCTTTTTCTGAGTCAAGACAGGCAGGCTATCAAAATATACTTGCAAATAAAGGGATTTCTGTTGCGCATATTGATAGATTTTTGTCAGAAGAGAATCCTGTACAGGTGCTGATAGAGCTTATAAATTCTGATTTTTTTGATAGAATAAAAACAGAGTATATCGTACTCCAAACAGTGGAAAGATTCGCAGTTGATAGGACATCAGAGCTGTCTTTTACTCAATCTAAAAGTATAGCCGATATAACAAAACAAATAAAAAAACATAAAGAAAAAAAATCAAAATCTAGAGATTCTAATACCTTACAAAAGGTAGAATTTTTCTCTGATGCTACAATCAAAGTACCATTGTTTAATTTTCAATATTTGTTCTTAAACAGGCCGTTTCGTTCGGATGTTTATCGTTTTGAGTCAAATACAAATCTACTTTTCTCAAACAATCCAGAAAATTTATTGATTTATAAAGGAGATATTAAGTCTTTGCCTGCAAAAAATGATGATAAAAATGTTTCTCAAGCAAATGAAGTTTTTAATAAAATAAACCAATTACTAGAGAAAAAAGGAATAAAACTCATCGTGATGATAGCACCTGATAAATATGACTTGTACTATCCCTACATAAAAAGTAAACCCAAAGGAAAAGAGCCATTGTTCTTTGAAAACTTGGAAAAAGAGAAAAAAGAATATCTGTATATTCCATCTTATTCCATCTTATCAGATATGATAAAAAAAGAAAAGGATGTCTATTTTTATGATGACACTCATTGGACAATGAAAGGCGCAGAAGCCATGTCAGAATCTATTTATAATATGATACAAAATAAAAAGGCTGTTGAATAACAGTCTTTTTATTTAGTTTCCTCTCGCATAGTCATCTTCTAATCTGATGATATCATCCTCTCCGAAATAAGTTCCTGTCTGAACTTCTATGAACACTAAAAGCTCTGAACTTCTGTTTTCTATCCTGTGTTTTGCTCCCAGTGGGATGAAGATACTCTCTCCGTATTTTACTACATGTTCCACTCCGTCTAGTACAACCACAGCCTCGCCCTGAACCACTGTCCAAAACTCCTGTCTGTGATGATGATACTGATAAGACAAACGATGTCCTGCGTTCACTTCTATTCTTTTCAGTTTGTAGTTTTCCTCATCTTCAAGGACATAATATTTTCCCCAAGGTCTTTCCCCAATTTCCAGCATATTTCTGAATTTTTATTATTAGTATAATTATTTTTTGCCAAATTTAATAAAATTTTCCCTAAAAAGGTATACCAATTTTTCTACCTTTATAAATCCCCTTTTCTATTTGCCAACAGACCATGTAAGTGCCGGCACCATCACTATTAGTAGCTACTATATAGTAGCTGTCATGCTCTTTATCGTAATAAACGGAGTTGTTTTCTGTATAGAAAGTAGGTTCATATAGGTCATCATAAGCGCTTTTAGGAAGGGAAATTTGTTTCCCATTGATGTATATTTGAATATTTTTATATTCTTCTCTTGGTATCTCGCCATCTGTTCCCCAAAAAGGTTTTCCATCTATCTTTTTTATGGGGTGATGAGGTTCTTTATAATAAACAAAAGAATGCTTACCCTTGTCAAATTTTTGTGAAGTAAGAGATACCTTGATATTTTTCCCTGAAAAGTGAATAGCATTTTTCTTTTCAATACCTTTGGCAGCTTTGGGTAATTTTTCTATCCATTTGACTCTGTCATTATAGATGTATCCATCATTATCAGCATAAATCCAATTGCCGTCTTCTGATTTATTGTAATTAAAAGCAAAAATAAGCGTATTGTTATCAAGTTTCTTTATCACTTTGCTGTGTATATTCGCTTCTTTTCGCGCATTTACATAGCCGTCTTTGTCATTGATTACAGCAAAGAAATAGTTTTTATTTTCTTGAGCAAAAGTGTAGCTGCTTATCAGTAAAAATAAAAGCAATAATTTCATAAAAGTTTAAATATCAAGTTCTTTTTCATCTATATTTAGCAATTTATACCACGCAAGTGCATTTTCTGAGGAAGGGTCTATGCCTTTGCCTTTGGTATAAAAAGGCTCCCATTGCCAATCCTCTCCTCCAGTACAGCCCACAGCAGCGTAGTTCATCAGGAATTCCTTAAAGTTATTGGCTATATAAAGCCCGTGATTCTCGCTACCATCGTGGCTCACATACACAACCTTACCATAGTTCTCTGGTTCTAACTCAATAGCGATATAATCGCCGTTGCCTACTTGGTGAAAAGCCGTTTTATTATGCCAAACACGGTCATATTCGTTATTGTAATCGGGATATACATCCTCTTCCCAACCCTTGCGACTTTCTTCATAGCCCAAAAGCAAATCCAGCCCAAAAAGCAACTCTCCCGAAGAGATCTCTGTTAATTCATCAGGGAGAAAAACCCCATTTTCTTCGTCCTCATAGTCCTCGTCTTCATCATCTTCGTAGTCCTCGTCTTCATCTGTATAGATACTCCAATAAAATTCCAAATGAGCGGTATTTTCCAAGAGTACTTCTCGGAAATGTGGAGGCAATGTATAGCCTAATTGTGCCTCTACTGCTTTGATTTCTTCCTCGGTAGCGGGTTTTTCTATCGTAAGAGGGTCAGTCTCACCACCAAGGTCTTCTATCTTTTCTAAAAATAGATCTAAACGCTTTTTAAAAAGCTCAAAATTGAAAGTTGATGTCATAATGATATTTATTTTATAAAATTCATTTAGTTTGAGGGATATGTTTTAGGATTTTTAATGGCTTCTATTAGTAAAGTAGCCTTTTCTGCTACTGCTTTATCCTCAGATGTAGCGAGGTTTTCTAAAAAAGAAATATTAGTCTTAAATAACTCCAAAACAGCCGTATGGTAATAATATCTGTCTAGGGATTTTACAATTTTCAAGAAATCATCATCCATTACACCGTCAAAATCAGGGTCAAATAGTTTTTCTTTGAATGCTTCATATTTAGCAGTTTTTCCTTTGGTGGCTTTAAATTCTTTGGATTGTGGAGACTGAGAGCTGTAATTAGCCGCTTCGAAAAGTGTATGCATGTCGTTCAGTAACAGTGCTTTATCAGCTTTGTTTTCTGTTAATAAAGCAAAATAAAGTTTAAGTCCCCAAGGAGAAAGTTTTACGAGCCAAGTCTGTGATTCCAAGCTATTGATGAGGTTGTAATAATCCTTTTCAGTAGCAGTTCCATCAAGGATTTTTAGGACACTTTGCTTCACTATATTGGCATTAGTTTCGTAAGGTGTACCGAATCTTCGCCAAGGAAAATTCTCAATAAACAACTGTAAATTCATTTTTTAAAATTATTAACTATTAAAAACTAATAATATTTTACAAATTTCTTATCCTGCAAGGCAGTGAGTTGTTCCGCTATAAGGGTATTCATATAGTCTTGGAGCTCTTCCCTGCTGTTATAAGTAGGTTGGCGATCCTCCTTGGGAAATTCAAGTGTTTTGTAATCTACTTCTTCATTGATAAGTTTTACAAGTGAAGCAGCTGTGATTAAGTATATACGATATGAAAATTCATAAGAAGTTTCTTTCTCTGCTATACTCTTCTGAATATATTCCAAAGCATCATTAACAAAACAGAGCGCTAAATAATCTTGGAAATAGTAATCATATATCTCTTGAAAATCAGGTAATCCTTTATATTCGGTAACGCTTTTAAAGTGTAGGAAACACGCTTTGCGTTGTTCTGGGGTGATGGTAGGTACTTCGGCAATGAGCGCTAAAGAGTGTTCTATGGGATACCATAGGTTAAAATTCGCTGCAAAAGGCACTGCAAGTACTTCTGGCAAGAAAGCTAATAAGCCTTCGTATTGTTTGCTTACAAACAAACACTCCACGAGTTCAACAACAGTTTGTAGGTCTTTACTACTTTTGAGTGAAAGCTTTTTGCGGAGCTTTT
>CALAEK010000034.1 GCA_937890925.1 uncultured Riemerella sp. | reverse complement strand
ATATGTAGTAAATAGACCATCAAAGCAACTAATAATGAAAACATGAAAATTCCTACAAAGAAATTATAAAACCCCTGTGCAAAACCACTTACTATCTCATCCTGATTGGCTGAAAGACTTTCTTTCTTAATATTTTTCTTAAAGATTCTAAAAAAATAATATCTGGTATTAATTCCGAGAAAATCAATAAGAAACTCCTTTATAATTATTTCAATTATTACTTCCATACCTTAATTTTAAATAAAAAATAAGCAATTTTCATTGCTTATTTAAATTCAATCGTATATGTTCCTGTGGATTGAGTTTTACCTTTTTCGGCTTTCACATGTTTTTTGACCATTGTGATGGCATTATTTATCGCATTACGAGAACGCAGCCCTCCTACTCTCTGGGCGGAAATCACATTCCCATTCGCATCCACTACATAAGAAATGGTGATAGAGCCTTTTTCTTTGACACTATGGGATGGAAGTTTTCCTTTATAATTATTAGTCCCTGGAATTCCTGAAATCAATTTCCTATCAACGCCTATTTTGCTTTCCTTTACGACTTCTTTTTTGGCTTCAGCTTCTTTTTTAGCGTTGGCTTCTTTCGTCTTAGCTGTTTTTGCGTCAGCGATTTCCTTTTTTGTTTCTTTTTTCTTAGGCTCTTCTTTTTTTATTTCTTCATTAGCCACTGGTTCTTTTGATGCAGCCACTTCTTCTTTCACGGGTTCAGCTGGCTTTTCTATAGGAACTTCCTGTTTTTTAGGAGTTTCCGAAGGCTGAGGCGGAAGTGGCTGTACATTTTGCACTTCATCCATTATAGGCGGATCCAATGAAATGTTTTGAGCCAAAGAATCTCGGAATTCTAATTCCTCTTCTATCGAAACATTTTTAACCAATTCATCTTTTTCTCTTTGTTTTTTATTTATAGGGATAATGTGCAGCACTCCTACAAATAGAATGCTGATAACTGCTGTCAATCCTATGCTTTTTACCTTGTTCATCTTAATTCATATTTTTGATTTCTTCTATGATTTCCAGAAATTTATTTTCTCCCATTTTCAGTGACAATTCTATTCTATATGTCAGTGAACCTAAAATCAATTTAAATATATAAATGAGCCCTCCTAACAAAGCTCCGATGCTGACAGGAAAAAATGAGGTGTAAAAACGCTCATCAGACAAATCCGAAAAACCTTCTGAAAAAAAGAAAATGATAGAAATACCCGTTCCTAAAACTCCCAAGAACAAAACCACCCTCGCCCAAAGGCTGAATTTAAAAAGGTTTTTTCGCAGTTGGATGATTTCTGTTTCTCTCTGATTGACTATCGTGACGAACATCTCCAGCGAAGATTTGTCTATTTTTTCTAGTCCTTTTCTTATGATTCTAGCTTCTGGAGAAGAAATCCTTTTACATAAATCCTTTGCAGAATCAAGGCGGTGGTCATACAGACAGTCTGCTATATTATCCAAAAAATCATCTTCCTCTGTATCCATCGATTTTAGTGATAGATATTTCTCAAAAAACGAATACAAAACGACCACTGCAAGGACAAACATAGCCACCACAAAAAAACTAGTAACCATCTGTCCGCTAAAAAGCAATTCCCAAAGTGAAATTTGATTTCCCTTCTCCATATATTTTTAATTTTTGACAAAGATAAAGGTTTTTCCTTTGAATAACGCTAATATGACTCTATTTTGTATCACGATATACAATTAAAAAAACAGACTATTCCGAAAAATAGTCTGTTTCTAGATAAAAATTAGTTATTAAAATGAATATGAAATTGTCAATTTATAATTTCTATTTCTACCTGGGTTAATCTGGAAAGTAGCCTGATATGGCTCATCCGCAGGGTCATTAGAATACAAGTCATTATTAGAAAGGGCGTTGTTGTAATATGTTGTGTTCAAAATATTTTCTACATTCAGCCCTATTCTGATGTTATTCTTCGCCTGATAATAGATTGCTCCATTTAGAAGAGTGTATGCAGGAAGAACTTGGTCATTCTTCTCAGTTCTATATGTTTCATCGGTATAGAAGACTCCTAAACCAACCCCAAATCCTTTCATAAATGTACGAGGCTCATAGTTTGCCCATGCACTGAAAGAGTGTTTCGGCGTCCATGGAGTTTTGTTATGCGAGATATCCACTTGTCCTGGTTCTGGTTCCTGCTTTCCTATGAATGCATCAGTAAATGCATACCCTACCTTAGCGTAAAGACCTTTGAATATTTCTGCGTCTGCATCTACTTCAAATCCTCTAGAATACGCTTTTCCTACTTGGCTTCTTACATTGTGTCCCACAAGAAGGTTTTTCTTTTCTATATAGAATCCTGAAATGGTAACATTTAGTCTGTCTTTCTTTTCTAATTTGATACCTGCTTCCATCTGTATTCCTTCTTCTGGCTTAAAGACTTTTCCTGTTCTATGGTCATGAGAACGAGTAGGTTTGAAGAAACTAGAAGAAGATGCATAAATAGTCATGAAATTCTTAATTGGCTGGAATGAAAGTGCAGCTCTGTAAGTAAAATTATGATGAGAGCCATTACTAGGGTTGGGTTGTGCTGTTATTAATCTTTCCCCATCATACATTCCATCAAAATAATCATATCTTCCTCCTAATAAAATTTTGAATCTATCTGCAAATTCTATCCAATCTTGAAGATAAAATCCTGTAACCACTTCTTTCATAGAAACTACCCTATCTATATCCACTCTTCTCTCTCCCATTCCAAGAATAGGCGATACGATAGGAATATTGAGAGCGCTTGTCCCCTCTGTAACAGTTCCTTTCCAAGTTTTTCTATCCAAATAAGAGAAAGTATTTCCTACAATCATTTTATGCTTAAAGTCCCATGTTTTAAACCCAAAACTAAAATCAAGCTGATTCATCAATGGTCTTGTAACATGTTTAAAATGGTATGGTCCATTTCTTCTTGATAAAGTTTTCGTTGTTTTGTCTGTAAAAAGAACTTCATCCATCAAATAATCTAATGTATCATCAAAGTAAGAAAGCTTATAGTCAAAAGTTCCTCCGAAATCAAATCTATGTTTGTATTTCAGATAGAATTCCTTTTTCTCATTTTTCAGATAGTCACGCTTATCGGATAAATTTATCATAGGATTTATCCAGTCATAAGGTTTTCCGTCATTTGTTGCAGGAACACCAGCATCTGCTCCATAGTGGTCATTGTTATACTGCGCAAAAAACTCCAATGTATTTTGGTGGTCTGGCGTATACTGTAACATTAGGGAAGAGTTGAAATTCTTTTCTTTTATCCCTTTAAAGCCATCTGTATTCATCAATCCTGCATCTACACGGTATCTTAGCTTGTTAGAAATAGGACCTCCTACTCCCATCTCTACATTATATGTATTGTAACTTCCGATAGTGAATTTCGCTTCTCCTTGAGTAGTATAAGTTGGTTTTTTTCTAATAATATTGATGATTCCACCCAATGCAGAGTGCCCAAACATATCACCAGAAGGACCTTTTAAGAACTCTACTCTCTCCACATTGGCAAAGCTGGCAACAGGAGCACTCTGAGTAATCGTATGTCTTTCGTCTCTGATTCCATCATATAAAACTACAAAGTTATCAAACCCTCTTATGTTAAAGAATTGGAAACCAGCAAATTGCTTCACTGGATTTACCCCAGCAACCATCTTAGATGCTTCCTCTATATTGTTAATATTCCATTTCTGTAATACTGCACGGTTGAGCACATTTACAGTCATTGGAGCATCCAGGTTCTTTATATTTAATTTATTAACCTCTAATTTTTTCTGTGTAGAAATCACCACTTCTGGTATTTCTTTAGACCCCTCCTTCATCACCACATAGACTACAGGAGTATTCGCTCCTACGCTTCTACTGAACGGATGAAAATTTTCTGCTGAGAAAGTCAGCGTCCCTTTTGAGGATGGGATATTGATGATAAATTTCCCTTTGTCATCGGTAATTGTTTCTGTAGTAGAACCCTCAAAACTTACCTTCACATTTGGAATAGCATTTCCCGAGGTATCATGCACCTCCCCTGTAATCACAGCTTGCGCATATAGGCCAATAGAAGCCAATACAAAACCTGCGCTTAGAATTTTTCTAACCATTTTTTGATAATTTTTAAAGTTATTATTGATTTAAACTAGTACTCTATGGATTGTATATTATATGTCTGCGTCCGTTGATATTATGTATTTCTGATTCCACATGAAATAATTCTCTTAACAGCTCTGGCGTAAGAACCTCATCTGTAGGCCCCTGCAATAGGACTTCGCCTTTTTTCATCGCAACCAGCTCATCACAGTATATAGAAGCAATATTCATATCGTGAATCGCCGAAAGAACTGTAACTCCCATATTTTTAATGATATTCATAATCTCTATCTGATGCCCGATATCCAAATGGTTCGTAGGCTCATCTAGAATAATGAATTTACTTTCCTGCACCAAAAGTCTTGCTATCAGAACCCTTTGTTTCTCACCTCCCGAAAGGGTATTAAAACTACGGTCTCTATAGTCCTCTAGTTTCATTTCGTGGAGTACCTTGTCTACTTTTTCAAGGTCTTCTTTGGAATAGTTTTCTAGTGTATCTTTGTGAGGATACCTTCCCATTTCTACCACCTGCTGAACGCTAAAATCAAACTGACCGCCAGACTCCTGAGCCAAAACCGCTATTTTTTTTGCTCTTTCTCTTCCTGATAACTGAAACAAATCATGTTCATCAAAAAAGATTTTACCGCCTGTGGGCTTATTTACTCCATATATAGTTTTCAGCATCGTTGATTTCCCTGAACCATTATGTCCTATCACCCCTACAAAAGAGTTTTCTCTTACTTTGAAGGATACACCTTTTAGGATTTCAACTTTACCTACTTTAAAATTCAAATTTTCTACTCTCAGCTTCTCCATTATTTTCCTGATTTAAATGAGTAACTCTTGTCCATCAACATCCAAAGGAAGAACGGCCCTCCTATAAGTGATGTAAGGATACCTATCGGTAAGTCCTTCGGATAGAAAGCATTTTTAGCAAATAGGTCACAGCAGAGCAGGAAAATCGCTCCTATCACCGCTGCCATAGGAACCAGCCTTACATGTTTATTCCCGCAGAGCATTCTGGCTATGTGCGGCACCATCAGCCCCATGAATCCTATCGCTCCTGTTGCCGATACCAAAACAGATGTAAGTAATGATGCGATGATAACTATAAAGGTTTTCATTAAATTAACATTCATTCCCAGCATCGTGGCGTTTTCATCTCCGAAAAGCAACAAGTCCAATGATTTAGACAATCCTAAAACTACGAAAATCACCAAAATAAGCACCACAAAAGGAATAGGAAGTAATTCCCAAGTAGCACCTCCCAAACTTCCCATTGTCCAGAACAATGCACTTTTCACTTGGCTCGCGTTTTTCGCTAAAGAGATTATCAAATCCGTAAGCGCCGTAAAAATAGTAGATATAGCCAATCCAGAGAGAATCAGCCTCGTAGTAGAAGTATTTCTTCCGTATTCTGTTCCTATCACGAAAACCAGCACACTACATATCAAAGTCCCTATAAAAGCTCCTGTAGAAACAGATGCCAGCCCCATAGCTCCTCCTCCCAAAACAATAACAAACACCGCTCCTGTAGATGCCCCCGATGCTAAACCAAGTACATATGGATCTGCGATAGGGTTTTTGGTCACACACTGCATCAACACACCACAGACAGCCAGCCCCGCCCCACAAATTATGGATAACAAAACCCTTGGAAGTCTCACCTCCCAGATTATAGTTTCATGTGTCAGTGGCCAGTATGGCTCATAGATTTCTGTTCCTGTTATTTTATTTGCTGCTATTTTATAAGCAGTTTCTGCATCTAGATTAGAGGTTACCACCCCTATCGCCATTACAAATAATATAAATAAAACCACACACAATATCGAAAATACGACTCCAAATCGATATCTACTTTTCATACAACAATTTATTTAATTTAATTATAAAATCTATATTCCTAACTCCTGGCGAAATATCCTCCAAAGCTATTTTATGGATATTATCACTCTTCACTGCTGGTAGATTTTTCAGTGCTGGATGGTCTTTCAGCGCCTTTTTCTTTTCTTCATAAGACGAGCGCCCTTCTCCCTCCATATCTGCTATTATAATGATATCAGGATTTCTATCTACTAAACTTTCGTATGATACGAACACATGGTCTGCCGACTGGTCTGCATAAACATTCTGACCTCCTGCTTTGTTTATCAAATCCGTAGTAAGTCCTGCGGAAATATACAGTCCGTTTTCAATAACTGAGAAAACCAAAACTTTTGGTTTGTTTTCCTTTTTTATAAAGTTTTTCTGTGCGTTTTCCAGTTTGGCTTTCATCTCAGAAACCACTTTTTCTGCATTTTTTTCTACTTTAAAAATCTTTCCTAAAGTATAAAAATCCTCATAAACTGTCTCAAGAGTTTCATTATCCCTCACTGCTTTTGCGATAAATGGATAAATTCCCTTATCGATAAGCTCCTGTGGTGTTCCCGTAGCCTCTGCTTTGATTGCGCCATCCCATCCAGAAACGAAATCCACTCCTGAAAGCAAAAACTCTTCCTTGGAATAAATAGCGTGATGCCCTTTAAGTCTTACAGGAATCTTATCATATGCCTCTTTAAACTCTGGTAAAATAGGCCCTTCCTCTGTCGCCACTACTATTTTGTCTCCTAAACCTAAAGCCAAAAACATCTCCGTCATAAAATGCGAAAACAAAACTGCCTTCTCTGGCGTTTTATTCACATTCGCGACCAAAGTATCCGCTCCGTCATTAAATTCATATGAAAAATACGCCTCCTTTTTTGCTCCTTTTGTTTCTTTTGAAGAAGCCTCTCCTACACCTTTAGAGCAAGACAACTGGGCTAATAAAATCATCAATGATAAAACTACCTTCAATACTTTCACTTCAATTCTTGTTAAAAATTACCGCAAAAGTAACATTTAAAATTTATCATTGCAAATAAAATATCATCTTTTTTAAAAATTATGACACCAATCAGTATTTTTAGTTTTTCTTTTTTCTCATCTGTATTTTTTCTACTTTTGCGGTCTTTAATTGTAATAAAATGGGGAAAAATAAATTGGCTCGCTTTGCCGAAAACAAGACACTTCCGAATGTTATTCAGCCCACACGAGAGGAGGCACTGAATGGATTTTATCTAAAAGGAAAATGGAGACAGGATTTCTTTAAAAATGATAAGCCCATCGTCCTAGAACTCGGCTGTGGAAAAGGAGAATACTCTGTAAACATGGCAAAAGCATTCCCTGATAAAAACTTCATCGGGATAGATATAAAGGGCGCGAGATTTTGGTTCGGTGCAAAGGAAGCCCACACTTTGGGAATGAAAAATGTGGCTTTTCTGAGAACGCAGATAGAGCTGATAGAGCATTTCTTTGGTGAGGAAGAAATAGATGAAATATGGATCACTTTCCCTGATCCACAGATAAAATACCGCAGAACCAAACACAGGCTCACAAATCCTGAATTCCTAGAACGATACAAAAAAATCTTAAAGAAAAACGCTGTGATTCACCTAAAAACGGACTCTGAATTTCTGCACGGATATACTCTAGGACTGCTGCAAGGGCTCGGACACGAGATTTTATCCGCACACCACGACATCTATGGTGCGCCTGAATACGACCCAGAAACACCGCTGCTTAGAGAGGTGAGAACCTACTACGAGGAGCTTTTCTCTTCCAAAGGGAAAACCATCACTTACATTAAATTCAGAATTAAATAAATCTGATTATCATATATTTACAAGTTCAAAAAATTACTACTCTATATATGACAGCAGAAAAAATCATTTTAGGTATAGACCCAGGAACCACCGTGATGGGATTTGGTATCATTTCTACAAAGGGCAGTAAAATGGAGCTGGTCTCCATCCACGAACTTGTACTAAAAAAATATCCCAATCACGAAACAAAACTAAAATACATTTTTGAGAAAACCCTAGCACTCATTGATGAATATCATCCTGATGAAGTCGCTCTGGAAGCGCCTTTTTATGGAAAAAATGTGCAGAGTATGCTGAAACTCGGGAGAGCGCAGGGAGTAGCCATGGCAGCCAGCCTATATCGTGATATTCCCATCACAGAATATTCGCCCAAAAAAGTAAAAATGGCGATAACAGGAAATGGAAACGCCAGCAAGGAACAAGTAGCCGCTATGCTGAAAAACCTGCTCGGTCTCAAAGAATTTCCAACCAAATATTTAGATGCGTCAGATGGGCTTGCGGTGGCGGTTTGCCATTATTTTAATTCTAATAAAACGGAAAAAAGCGCTTCATATTCCAGCTGGGATAGTTTTATCAAACAAAATCCTGACAGAATCAAATAAATCCATTTGCATGAAAAAATTATTTTTAGTTTTCTTTACTTTCGTTATTTGTTTTATGAAATCACAAGACATCGTTTCTATCATTAAAAATAATCCTTCTAAAAGAACTGATTTAAAAATCCCATTTAACGAGGAAAATCCGCATCACTACATTCCCATTTCAGTCATCAATGGAAAGGAAAAAGGGCCAGTATTTACCATCTTGGCAGGAGTCCACGGATACGAGTATCCTCCTATAATGGCGATTCAGGAACTAATGAAAGAGATAGCCCCAGCCAAACTAAAAGGGACGCTGATTATTTTACCCATAACGAACATTGGTGCTTTCTATGAGCGTGTCCCTTACCTGAATCCTACGGACAAGAAAAACCTAAACACCTCATTCCCAGGGAAAGAAAACGGCACCATCACGGAGCAAATTGCAAATTATATCACCAAAAACATCATCCCTATTTCAGATGTTTTTCTGGACATTCACGGAGGCGATGCCAATGAGGATTTAATTCCTTTTGTCTGCTACTATGACAACAAAGATTCTGCTGAAAAAACCAAAACAGCCCTAAAACTTTCGGAGGCATCGGTGCTGCCCTATATCGTGAGTTATCCTTATAACATTACCAAAACAGAACCAGCACTTTATGCCTTTAAACAAGCAGTTCAAAATGATGTTGTCGCGCTAAGCCTTGAAGCTGGAAAACTCGGAGCAAATGGAACCGATGAAATAAAAATACTAAAAGAATCCATCTATAATATGATAGGAATAATGAAAATGTATTCTTCAGCACGGTACAAAAAACCTGCCTCTCGTAACACTTTCACAAAACAAACTTATATAAAAGTTCCTATAAGCGGAATTTTTTACAGTAAACACAAGGCAGGCGACCATGTAAAAAAAGGCGATGATTTAGGCTACATTACGGATGAGTTCGGAAATTTACTTCAAAAAATACCCGCGCCCGAAAGCGGAATGATTCTTTACAAAATAGGAACTCCTCCCGTAAACAAAGGAGAAACCATGTTCTGCATCACTTCGTAAAATAAAAAATTCCACTCGATGATAGAGTGGAATTTTCGTTATATCATTTTTAATTTCATTAGAACCAAGCAGCCAACATCGTGGTAATGAAGAAATTATTCTTAACATTTGGATGAGACTGGTCTATCTTTTGGAAAATAGGGTCTTTAGATTGTAAGTTTCTGAATTCTAGACGCCACATCAAGTTTTTATTGATTAAATAATCAAAGTTTACTGATGCTCCCCAGATTTGGAATCTTTGTCCTCCTCCGAAAGTCATAATATCTTTAGAATCATCAAAATACTCCACTCTTCCCGCTGTAGAGAATTTAGGCGTAAAATAATATTTCGCTAAAATGTTAGGAGACCACCAGAAATAGTGCTTGTTAGAGCCTTCCGCAGACTGCTCCGCTCCCACATCGAATACGAACTGAAATTCTAATTTGTCACTCGCCTTGTAGTTCGTGTAGAAATTATTGAAATATCTCATTTTAGTTTCCGTAGCTGGGTCTTTTCCTATATAAGCAGAAGAATTAAAGAACCAATTTTCATTTGGTTGGTAAGCCACTCTCGCCCCAAATGCTGGCAATTTTGTATTACTATTTTGTCTTTTGATTATCTGCCATCCGTTATAGACTCCTCCCATGAAAGTCCATTTATTATTATCTGTAATATAGGTAATCTGCGCCCCTGTCATGAAGAAAGGCTCTTGTGCCACAGCGATAGTTCTTGTCAAAGCGAGATTGTCTTTGCTGATTTCCCCTTCTGAACCGATGTAAGATGGCATCACCCCAGCATCTATCCATAGGTTTTTGGTTTTAGAAATTCTAAACCCGATGTTTGCCTCCTGAACCAGTTTCAGCATTCCTTGCTCTGCTGATAAATTGTCTTCTGGGTAAGTCCCCGCCATCAGGGCTATATTAGCACGCATATTGTCGGTTGCATATTCTGCTTTCAGCCTTGCGATGTTTACATTTACCTCGTTGTGTCGGTTAAATGTATAAAAAAACGGCTGTCTGATGTGGTCTGCTCTCTGATTAAAATCATACGAGTAGAAAACCTCCGTATATCCAGAAATAGTGAAATTTGACAATTTGTTAGAAACCTCTTGTTTTGGTTCTTCCATTTGTAGTTGTTCCTCCTTTTCTTCTCCTTCCTGAGAAAATAGATTTTGACTCATCAAAATCATTCCCAAATACACAATTGCTCTTTTCATATAATTATTTGATTTTTACGGGTACAAAGGTAATTTTTTTTCAAAAATAACCAAGACTTAGCCGCACTATTTTACATTTCGAATAACTCAAAAACCTTTATTTTTCATCTTTTATGTACAAAAACTGTTATTTCTCATAAATAAAAACTACCAAAAAATAGGTCAATAATCCTTATATTTGCAAAAAATAAGGAATTATATGTCAAAGAGAAAAATGATTACCGCTGCCCTGCCTTATGCCAATGGACCTGTGCATATCGGGCATTTGGCGGGTGTATATATCCCAGCTGATGTTTATGCAAGATTTCAGAGAAATACGGGACAGGAAGTTGCCTTTATCTGTGGTTCTGATGAACACGGGATTCCCATCACCATCAGGGCAAAAAAAGAAGGCATCACTCCGCAGGATGTGGTGGATAAATATCATGAAATCATCAAAAAATCTTTTTCGGATTTAGGGATTTCCTTTGATGAATATTCCAGAACGACCTCCAAAAAACACTATGAAGTAAGCCAAGAGTTCTTCCTAAACCTTTATAACAAAGGTAAATTAGAGGAAGAAATTTCTGAACAATTTTTTGATGAACAAGCTGGAGAATTCCTTGCCGACAGATATATCGTAGGTACATGCCCTAAATGCAGCAACGAAAACGCCTATGGTGACCAGTGCGAAAAATGCGGCTCTACCCTTTCGCCTACGGAACTTATCAACCCAAAATCTATGCTCAGCGGTAACACGCCTATTTTAAAGGAAACAAAAAACTGGTATCTTCCTCTAAATGAGTATGAAAATTTCCTGAACGAATGGATTATCAAAGGGCATCAGGACGACTGGAAACCTAATGTATATGGACAAGTAAAATCTTGGCTCAATGATAGACTAAAACCAAGAGCCATGACCCGTGACCTAAACTGGGGCGTTCCTGTTCCGCTTCCAAATGCAGAGGGCAAGGTGCTTTATGTTTGGTTTGATGCGCCTATCGGTTATATTTCTTTCACACAGGAATGGGCAGAGAAAAACGGCAAAAACTGGAAAGATTTTTGGCAAAATGAAGAAACAGACCTTATTCACTTCATTGGGAAGGACAACATTGTCTTCCACTGCATCATTTTCCCATCGATGATGAAAGCTCACGGAGACTACATCATGCCGAAAAATGTCCCTGCGTTTGAATTCCTTAACCTTGAAAATGATAAAATTTCTACTTCGAGAAACTGGGCTGTATGGGCTCACGAATATGTAGAGGATTTCCCTGACCAGCAAGATACACTGCGTTATGCACTGCTTTCTTCAGCGCCAGAGACAAAGGATAATAATTTTACTTGGAAAGATTTTCAGACCAAAAACAACTCGGAATTGGTAGGGATTTTTGGAAATTTTATCAATCGTGTAACGGTTCTTACCAAAAAATATTACAACGGAATCGTTCCTCAGCCTAATGAATTTGAGCAAGTGGATAAAGACCTCTTCCACGAAATGCAGCAAATTCCAGAAAAAATCGGTAAAAACATAGATGAATTCCGCTTCCGTGATGCCCTTACCGAAATGATGAATTTGGCAAGATTAGGAAATAAATACCTTGCAGATGAAGAACCTTGGAAAGTGATAAAGAACAATCCTGAACGCGTGAAAACACAGATGTTCTGCGCATTACAGGTCGCTGGAGCTTTGGCGTATTTGTGTGAGCCGTTCCTGCCTTTCACTTCTCAAAAGATGAAGTCTGGACTAAATCTCGGGGACAAAAACTGGTATGAAGTCCTAAACACTCCGCCTATCCCAACAGGGCACCAAATCAATGAAATGCCGCTACTCTTCTCTAAAATAGAGGATGATGTGATAGAGGCACAAATCAAAAAGCTGGAAAACACAAAAATAAACAATCAAAAAACCAATCCTAACGCAAACCCTATGAAAGAACAAATTTCATTTGATGACTTTACGAAAATAGACCTTAGAACCGCTACGATTTTAGAAGCTGAAAAGGTAGAAAAAGCTGATAAATTACTAAAACTAAAAGTAGATACTGGCGTAGATGTTCGTACCGTGGTTTCAGGAATTGCAGAAAGTTTCAGCCCTGAGGAAATCATCGGGAAACAAGTAATGATTCTTCTAAACCTCGCTCCAAGAAAAATCCGAGGAATAGAATCCCAAGGAATGCTTCTGCTTACCACCAAGCCAGATGGCAAACTATCCTTCGTGACACCTGATGAAAAGGTAGAAAACGGAATAGAGATTGGCTAATTTTAGGCATAAATATTTTGAAAATCTTATCATAAATCAATTTTTTGAATAGTTATTAACCATATCTTTGCATAATAAAATTAACGAATATGAAAAAGATAGCATCATTATTATTTATGGGTCTAATGGCTGTAAATTCATTTGCCCAAAATACTTTAAAATCAGACCCTGCGCACAGTAGAATTCAGTTTTCGGTAACGCACTTGGGAATTAGCGAAATTACAGGAAATTTTGAGAAAGCAACTCTAAATATGAATGTTGATGAAAAGAATTTCACAAACTCTAAAATCAGTTTCGTAGTGGATGTGAATTCTATCAACACGCACATAGAGGCAAGGGATAACCATCTCCGAAACGAAGATTTCTTCGATGTGAAAAAATTTCCAGAGATGACTTTCCAAGGAACCAGCATCAAAGCGATGAAGAAAAACCTGTACCAAGTAACGGGAAATCTTACGCTTCATGGTGTAACTAAGCCTGTTACCGTAAATATGCTGTACAAAGGAATGGTGGTAAATCCTATGAGTAAGAAAAAAACTTACGGATACCAAGTGGTAGGAGTTATCAAGCGCTCTGATTTTGGTATCGGTGGAGGATATCCAGAAGCGATGATCAGCGACAAAGTCCAAATAAAAGGAGACTTTGAAATGACAGCAGAATAAAAGTTTAGTTTTTTCATTATAAATTTAAAATTGCGAATTGCCCTCTATTATTGAGGGTAATTTTTATTTCAAAATCCTGAAAGAATTACATTTTTTTCGTTTCAAATTATTTATATATTTTTGCGCCCTAATTATTTTATATGGAGAATAAAAATCGTTGGTTCATAGCTATTGCGGCTATTCTTACCCATTTATTTTTGGGAACGGTCTATGCGTGGAGTTTCTTTCAAAAGCCTGTCAGCGAAGCCTATGGCTGGACACAGGGAGAAACGGCGTGGGCTTTTAGTATTTCTAATCTGATGATGGGAGTGACATCGGCATGGTGTGGCGCGAAACTTCATCAGTTCAAACTAAAAAACCTCGCTACCATGGGGGCTGTGCTCTATGGGCTGGGATATATCGTTTCTTATTTTGCTCTAAAATTAGAGATTTTACCTTTATTATACATCGGTTTCGGATTTATCGGCGGGATAGGTTTAGGAATGGCATATGTAACGCCTGTGGTGGCCGTATCAAGCTGGTTTCCAGACAAACAAGGACTTGCCACTGGACTGGTGGTCACAGGGTTTGGGCTGGGCGCTTTAATCATGTCTAAAATATTAGCACCGTTTTTCTTGAATTTATTTGAGGAAAACCTAGCTGTTACTTTCCTTGCAATTGGCTGTATGCTGCTGATTGTTTTGCCGATATTTACTTATCAATTAAGCACGAAAAGCACCACTTCGCAAAACACAGCAGAAATCTCATTTTCAGCAATTTATAAAACCATTATCCAGCGCGAATACATCGCATCTTGGTTGTTTTTCATGTTTAGTGTGATTGCAGGGATGATTTTCATCGCGTTCCAGTCGCCTTTATTACAAGATTACCTCAGAGCTGAGGGAATGACAGACGCCACAGAGCTGGAACAGCACGGCGCTACACTGATAGGGATAAGTTCTCTGTGCAATGGTTTTGGAAGATTTATGTGGGGAGGCATTTCTGATAAAGTGGGAAGAATCCAGACTTTTAGAATGATTTTTTTGATAGAAATCTGTATTTTCATTGCTCTCATTTTTACTCAAAATCCTATCGTATTTTTCTTGGGCGTTTGCTTGGTTTTATTGTGCTACGGCGGAAGCCTTGGGGTAATGCCTTCTTTGGTCAAAGAACAATACAACGCTAACCTGATGGCTTCTCTATACGGAATCATGATGGTGGGCTGGGGAATAGGCGGACTGATAGGCCCGCAGATTACGGCTTATATGAAAGATTATTTCCAAGAGCAGGCAGGAGTTTATTCCTACATCATTGGGCTGGTTCTGCTGTGTTTAGGATTTTTACTCACATTATTCGTGAAGAAAAAACCCAAAGATATTTAATGATAAAAAGCACTCCAAAAAGGAGTGCTTTTTCTGTTGTTTAACTTAAAAAATTATCAATCTATGACTTTGATTCCGTTTGCTAAAACTCGTATTTCTACTTTTGGTTTTGTGATTTTTGCTATTTCTTCTTTTGATTTTCCTGCATCTTCAGCATAATGACGAAGTTCTTTCACGGAAGTTTCTTGTTTGGTTACTTTCGCGTCCAGCAGGATAGTTTTACCAGCAATATTCTGCGGAAGGAAAAAGGCATAATCTTTCATCTTCACGAAAACTTCTACATTCTGAGTGTTTTCTAATGTAACCCAGCATCCTTTTTTAGGACAAACCGCCGTTACTTTTCCTTTGATGGTTACTCTGTCTATCTCGTTTTTCTTCTTCAGAGACTTTATCACTTGATCTATAGACTGCACATTATAAGCAATATTTTCAGGAACGCCTGCTCCATATTCCACTCCTTTCTGAGCTTCAGGGATATTACTCTGAGCGTGAAGAAGGCTCATCCCAAAAATTCCCATCAATAAAATTAGTTTTTTCATAAGATTAACCTTTAATTTTATGTTTAAATTTCTCTCTGTAAGACTGCCACTCTTGCTGAGTTTTTATTTTTTTAAATTCATTGGTCGCAAAAAGAGCCAAATACGCTTCCATATCTCTCGGATTGAAATAACCTACAAGCCCTGTCAAAAGCTTTTGGTCTTCATCTAGGAAAACCGTGGTAGGATATCCTTTCACACCGAAATAAGTTACAAACTGGTGCTGAGGTCCACCTCCATAAGTGGGTTTTCTTTTTGGATTAAATTCTGGATTGTTGAATTTTTTTCCTTGGAAAGTTACATCTTCATTCCCTTCGGAATTGAATTTCACCGCGTAGTAATTATCATTGATATATTCTGTAATCACAGGATTGGAAAAAGTATTTTTATCCATCATTTTGCACATAGAACACCAGTCTGTGTAGAACTTAATCATTATCTTTTTTGGCGTTTTTTTCTGTGCTTCCAGCGCCTGATCCATACTCATCCAGTTTACCTGTGCCATCATAAACATTGATGAAAACACAGAAAATACAATTGCTATTTTTTTCATTCAAATACTAAAATTTACAAGCAACAAATATAAAAACTTTTTTCTTTCAAAAAATAAAAGACCGAAATTTAACGGTCTTTTATTTAACAAATTTTATTTATTTCACTCCGTGCATCATTTTACTGATAGGTCTGTTAAGCAATATAAGCAATACTCCACAAACAATGACAAATCCTGAAATATATGTGAAAATTTGCCCTGCTCCCATTTTTTCCACATAAGCAGCAATAAATCCTCCCAAGAAATTAGCAACAGAAGATGACAACATCCATACCGCCATAAGCACTGATGCTAATTTTGGTGGAGAAAGTTTAGTAACCACTGATAAACCAACTGGCGAAATACATAATTCCCCTACTGTATGTATAAAATATGTCATTACTAACCAAAAAAGACTTGCCTTTACTGCTGTATCTTTTATATCTCCGCCTCTCTCCGAAACGGCACCTAACATAAACCAAAAACCTATTCCTAGAATGACCATCCCCATCCCCATTTTAATAGGTGTAGATATTTTTCTCCCTAGAGGAGAACTCCAAAACATTGCAAACAATGGAGCTAAAGTAACAACGAAGAAAGGGTTTACCGACTGAAACCAAGATGAAGGAATCGTCCAATCTCCAATAAATGGTAATGTAACATCTCTATCAATATAGTTGTCTGTATATAATGCTATTGAAGAACCTGCTTGTTCAAATCCAGCCCAAAAGAATACTGCAAATAAGAATAAAATAAATATCACACTTATTTTATCTTTTTCTTCTTTATTTAAAGTATCTACTTGCTGCCCTTCCTCTTGTTTTTCGGATTTGACAACAGGTTTTGTTCCTATCTCTCCTAAATACTTAGGGGCTAATAAATTAAACACCACCTGCCCTAATAACATACCAATAGATGATGCTAAAAATCCATATCTATACCCATAAGATATTATTTCTCCATTATTATCCTTAGCTGCAAAAATATCATCTGTTAAAACACCTATTACGATAGGGGCTATTAATGCACCTAAATTTATCCCCATATAAAAAATAGAAAATGCGGAATCTCTTCTTTCATCTCCATCTTTATATAAATTTCCTACTAATATAGAAATATTAGGTTTAAAGAACCCATTACCTATAATTAATAACAATAGACCAATATAGAGCCCTGTCATATTATTCATTAGAAAAAGAGCAAACTGCCCAAACATCATCGTAATCCCGCCAATAGTAACAGCTAATCTCTGCCCCAGATATTTATCTGCTAGCCAACCGCCAATCAATGGTGTAAAATACACTAATCCCGTAAAATTACCATAAATAATACTTGCTTCTGCTGAGTTTATTCCTAATCCTCCCTGCAAATATGTTTTCGTGAGATAATACATAAGTATCGCACGCATTCCATAATAACTGAAACGCTCCCACATCTCAGTAAAAAACAAGAGGTAAAGTCCTTTAGGATGTCCCTTCTTCTGTTGAACTACTTCCATAATGATTTATTTATATTTTTTGATTAAAACAGCAAATATAAAACTATTTTTTAGAATTAAACAATATATTTATGCCTGTTCTTTGTCAATTAGTGAATTTTTTAGCTTATTTAGTTCACTTTTAACAAATTCAAGTCGCTCTATGATATTTACATTTTCTTCTATTTTATCATTGGTTACCAGCGCAATACGAGCTCCATCCAGCGTGTAGCCTTTTTCCTTGACCAAATGATAAATAATCTTCAAGTTTTTAATGTCCTCCGGCGTGAAATAGCGGGTTCCTTTCTTATTCTTTTTAGGATTGAGAATGGGAAATTCTTTCTCCCAATAGCGGAGCAGTGATGCATTGACCCCGAAAGCCAGCGCCACCTCTCCTATGGAATAATACAGTTTATCTGGAAGATTGATTTTCATAATTTTTAATTTTTACTAAAAATATTTTAGGTCTATTTTAGGTTTAATTTGTAATAAAGTATTGTAAATCAATTTTATAATATCGCTCACATCTTTCTTATCCACCATTTCTACCGTGGTGTGCATGTATCTAAGCGGCAAGGAAATAAGAGCCGATGGAATTCCTCCATTAGAGTAAGCAAAGGCATCTGTATCTGTTCCCGTAGCCCTGCTGCACGCTGCTCTTTGGAATGGAATGTTATTTCTCTCAGCGGTTTCTATTATCAAACCTCTCACTTTGTGATGCACTGCTGGCGCATAGGCGATTACAGGCCCTGCTCCACATTTTTGGTCGCCTTCTTTCTTTTTCTCAATCATCGGAGTGGTAGTGTCATGGGTAACATCCGTAACTATCGCAATATTTGGTTTTATACGCTCTGCTATCATCTCCGCTCCGCGAAGCCCGATTTCCTCCTGAACAGAATTGGTAATATATAGCCCAAACGGCAGTTTTTTCTTGTTTTCTTTCAGCATACGAGCCACCTCAGCAATCATGAAACCTCCCATTCTATTGTCCAATGCTCTACAAACAAAATATCTGTCATTCAGCTCAAAAAACTCATCTGGATAAGTAATCATACAGCCTACATGGATGCCCAGCTCTTCTACTTCCTCCTTGGTAGCCGCACCACAGTCAATGAAAATATTATCCAATTTCGGTGTTGGTTCGTTCTGATTAGCTCTTGTATGAATAGCAGGCCAGCCAAAAACTCCCTTCACTACGCCTTTTTTACCATGAATATTTACCACTTTAGATGGTGCGATGACTTGGTCTGAACCACCATTTCTGATAACATAAATCAGTCCATCATCCGTGATATAGTTCACATACCAAGAGATTTCGTCGGCGTGGGCTTCTATCACTACTTTAAACTCAGCCTTAGGATTGATAATTCCGTATGCCGTTCCGTAATAATCCACTTCTACTTTATCCACAAAAGGGCTGATATATTCACACCAAAGCTGCTGCCCATTTTGTTCAAACCCTGTGGGAGATGCTGTATTTAAGTATTTTTCTAAAAATTCTAACGATTCTTTTTTAAATTTAGCCATAAAAGGAATGATTTTTGTATTGTTGAATAAATTAAAAATTGATGTAAAAGTAATGATTTTTTATAAACTACACTATTTATTTCTTATTTGTTTCGGGCTTATTCTAAACGCTCAGGAAAAACCCAATACAGAAATATTAATAGATGAATATGGAAAAGAATATTATTATGACAATGTTCTGAAAGCCAAAGTTTATGAAATCGATGGAGAACGGATAGTCATCATGGATGAACTATACCTTACATCAAAACCAAAATTCAACAATCAGCTTGACCGAAATTATTACTTTTTCCTTAACAAAAAACTCTCTCGTGTGTATCCTCTATTCCTTACTGCACTAGAACAATACCGCAGTTTGCAGGCTGATATACAAAATATGAAAGGAGGAGAAAAAAGAAAACACATAAGAGAAAAACAAAAAGAACTGGCTTCACAATACGAAACCAAATTAAGGGATTTGACCACCTCTGAAGGGCAGATTTTCGCAAAACTCATGAACCGCTCCACAGGAAAAACGGTCTATGAACTGATAAAAGAACTCAAAGGTGGTTTTAATGCTTTTCTATGGAATGTAAAAGGAAATGTGGCTGACATAGACCTTAAAAAGGAATACAATCCGCACAAATACAGAGATGATGAATATCTGGAAAGCCTACTGATATCCAACTGGAAGCAAGGCTACCTAAAACCCTACGCTGGCTACGAGAAATTCACTATTAATGGAAAAGAATAAAATCTAAACTTGCGTTTAAATTTTCATAGAAACTATCTCTGCTACCTTTTCTAAATAAAACACATCCGTTTCATCTAAGGTTCCGTACTGCTCACTATCCACATCGAGAACACCTACTACTTTCCTATTCTTATCAAAAATAGGAACTACGATTTCTGATTTGGTAGCAGAGCTACAAGCGATATGACCAGGGAATTTTTCCACATCGGGAACCAGTTGGGATTTTTCTTCTTTCCAGGCCGTTCCACAAACGCCCTTGCCAAACTTTATTCTAGTACAAGCTATCGGCCCTTGAAATGGAGCCAAAACCAATTCTTCATTTTTCACCCAATAAAATCCTACCCACCACCAAGAAAAAACCTGATGCAGCGCCGAAGAAACATTGGCCAAATTAGCCGTCAGATCCGTTTCGCCCTCTACAAGAGCTTCCAGCTGAGGCAATAGCGCTTCGTATTTTTCTATTTTTGTTCCATTTTCTGGGATAAATAAATTTTCTGCCATAATTATATAAGTTATAAATC
>CALAEK010000033.1 GCA_937890925.1 uncultured Riemerella sp. | reverse complement strand
AGTTCCTCCACGAAACATGATTGGAAAAACAACAGGAGTTCCATAGATGCTTTGTCTGGCTACATCTTTATAAACAGGTTCTTCTTTTAATTCTGCTTGATAGCCCGACATATCTACTTCTTGAGGTTTTCCGATAGGAAATGGCATATAGATAGGTGTTGTTCCAAAAGCAAGTTTGAATAACTGCCCTAATACTACACGATTGTCTATTCCTAAAATTTCCTTATCCGTCATTTTTTATCTGTGTTTCTATTTTGGTTTTTAGATTCTCAAAGTCTTTTTCATCCAATGCAAGGTGTATTCTCATTTCTCTTTCCACTGCGACCTTATCTGTTTTTCCTTTTATAAACTGATAAAGATTAGGACCGAGCAGGGGGCTTTGTTTCCATTCTCCCTGAACAGACTGCAGAATTAGGGCTACTTCCTGCATTTCACTTTCATGGGTATCAAAATCACCATTAAGGGTTTTAATGTCATTATTCTCATCAAGTAAAATATCTTTCATAATTAGTCTAATGCTACTAGTCCATCTCTGAGCCTGTCTGTAATTTGTCCTACAATTTTATTTGCAAAGTTGTCACTCCTTGTTTTGCCGCTGAAATGATTGTTAATTGTTACAGTCACATTCATTGTCCTGTTTCCTTTGGAACCTGACATACTAATGCCGTCTTCATCTCCTGCTGCTACCTTCCCTTTTTTACCTTTTTTCTCTTTTTCTTTTTTAGCAAAAAGCTTATCATAGTCTATTGTTTTTGTAGGTGCAGAAGCAGAATCAGAAGGATTTAGTTGAATATCTGCAGTCCCCTTTATAACTTTATCTATATCATTTTTAATATTTCCAATTCCTTCCTCTTCTTGGTCTTTTCTAAAGCTTTCTCTTCCTTTCTCTTCTCCTCTTTTATAAGCATCTTTTACTTTTCCAAAAACTCCTTTTGCCTTATCCCAAACGGCTTTTACTCCATCTATCACAGGTTTTAAGAAGCCTAAGAAGCTTTTGACTTTTTGCAAGATTTTATTAAAAACATCCGAAACGAAATCCCATACTCCTCCGAAAATATCTTTAAAAAAACCTGAAACAGGAGAAAATATACTTTTTAAAGAGTTCCAAATATTTAGCGATATATTTTGTAAAGTAGTCCATGCCCACCTGAATTTCTCAGCAACCCAGTTCCATGCAGAAGAGATTACATTTTTAATCATATCAAAGACCATTTTTGCCATCTGCCAAAGCCATTTGAAATATCCTACAATGTTATTTATGATAACCTTTATAAAGCTCCACATCCAGCCAAAATGAAGTTTGACTACTTCCCAAATTCCATAGCAGAAAGCTCTAAATCCTTCTACATTATCCCAAAGCCAATCGAATAGTGCAATGAGTGCAGCAATTGCGGCTAATATCCAGCCAATGATAGGGATAGACTTTATTGCAGCAGAAACCCCTTGTATGGATTTTTTAAGAACCCTTAAAGCAAGAGACAATCCGCCAGAACTTACTGCTGCCCATAGAAAAGAAAGTTTTAACCTATTGCTTATCAGCATCAGTTGGAGTTTTTCTCTGGTCAGGTTCTTGATTATCTTAGTGTTAATCCAGTTTAAAATGGTTTCAATTCCTAAAATGGTATTAACAGCTTTCCCCACAATCTTAATCCCCTCCATTGCGTTTCTCATGTTAGCCATGACACTTACAGAAGTTGCCATTGCATTAACAAAGGGCTGAATATGTTTGGTCACATTTCCCACTGCGATATAGAAAAGATTCCAACGCTGGTTACGGCGTTTTTCTTTTTCCGCAGAAGTGTCCATAATAACCGCAGCTTGTTCATAGGCTACATTGGTGCCTGTAATCTTTTGCGCCAGTTCTTCTTGCGAATCAGCGGAACGAATTAGAATTTGTGCTGCTGCAGCATTCTCACGCCCAAACACTTCTGTAAGTGCGTTAATATCATGCTGTATAGGTTTTAGCTCCCTTAATCTATCTGCCCAAGAAGTATGGGTATCTGCCATCTTCTTTGTGTTTACTCCATAAGCTTGTAATATCTTAATAGCATCAGTGCTCAGCTTGGTTTGAGCGGACATATTAGTGATAACATTTCGGATAGCTACACCTGCTTCAGAACCATATTTTCCACCTTCTGCCATTGCCTGTATTGCAGCATTGGTTTCTTCAAAAGAGAGATTTGCCAGTTTAGCTGAAACCCCAGCCTGTACCAGTGATTCCGATATTTGAGGGATTTCCGCTGCACCTTCTTTTGCTCCAGCAGCCATGACATTTATCATTCTACGGGATTCATCTGCAGCCTTGATAGGATTAGACAAATCCACTTGAAACTGAAGCATTGAAGTTGTGATAGCATCAGTAGCTCCTTTAATATCTCCTTCCATGGTTTTAGAGAGTACATTAACAGATTCTCCCAATGCTTCCATTGCCTTATCACTGCTTCCTATATCTGGACCCAAACGGGAAAGAATAGTTTTGAAGGCCTCCAGATTGGTATTTACATCCTCTCCAAAAGTTCTGGTAAGATTTTTAGCTTTTGTATTAAGTTTTTCTAAATCTTCCCCAACAGCCCCTGTAATAGCTGAAACTTCCGCCAATGCACTTTCATTTTTTACTGCTGAATCGGTAATTCCCTGCAGACCATTTTTAATATTCTGCATGGAATTATCTATCGCCAATAGGTCAATAGCACTCACTCTTTTTATACAATCTCCCAGCTTGGAAAACAACTCTGTTGTACTCTTAACCGCAGATTTCACCTTATCCATTCCCTTTATTATAGAACTGGAATTAAAATTTAGCGTCCAAGTTGTTGTATGATTACTCATTTTTGTTTATCTTCGTATAAAATTAGTTGTGATGGAAGGATTATTCTATTTTATTGGTTTTATTCTTTTGGTGGGGTATATACTATTAAAAGTGCTTTACCATGTTTTAAACACAGCCTCTGTTTTGACAAAAAACCTCACTGGTTACAGAGAAGAGAGTAAAGAGGAGAAAAAATCAGAAGATTATTCTGTATTTAAATCTCGTCGCCCTCTTTCTTAAACATCTCGTGGACAATTTCTCCCACAGCTTGTTTGACTGCTGAATACATTGTCATCCTCTCTATTTTCATTAAATAGTCCGCTTGGCTGTATGCCTCTATCCATTCTTCTACATCTTTAATTTCAGAAGGATTTACTCCTAACTTCCCCCGAATAACAGCATTGATTTTTTTAAAAGAATTGTCGTCATCATCTGTATTAAGAATAGACGACTCTATACTTTTTTTAACTCACTTCTTGCTCCCTTCATCAAGTCCCCGATTCGGGATGTAAGCTCTGTAAATATACTTGCATCTTGCTCCAATATATCCAAGTCTCCAGCAAGAACACAGTTGGCTATCATAGCATCAGAAGAGGCTTGTATATCATTTTCATACTCTTTGCTGGAAAGAAGATATACGAGAGCCTTGCTCGGCTTTTTTACTAAATATTTCAATGGTTCTACAGAGTCTTCTTCTGGATAGATTTCTATAATTCTAAGTCCGTGAGGATATTTTACTTTGAAATCTTCTACAACACTTTCAGAGAAAGCTGGTTTTTGATTATTCATTTTAAAGTTGTTTTAAAGCTGTTATAAATTTATTTTAAACATTTCCCCAAGTAATATGACTGATAAGCATTTCATGCTTGTGTACCATTTTACCTTCGTTATTTTTCACAGATTTTGTTCTTCCTGTAAATTGGGCATTGTGTATAATATCCATTGTAATAATCCCTGTTTGAGGGTTTACATATTGGACATTGATGTCAAAAGGAGCTATATCCTGCAGACGGCTTCCAGGAGGAAGGGTTCTTTGTATGGCTTGTTCCTCTTCCACATAAAGAGAAAAAGACAATTTAGCTTCATAGTTTCCCTCCGTCCATCCTATGGGCATTCCGCCAGCTCCATAGGCGTTCTCTTTTTTTGTGTTATCATTGTATTCTATTTCTTCAATGCCAACAACATCACGCCCCATGATATTTACAGTAGTATTGTTCCAGCCTGTCAGTTTTCCGAGATAGTTTGATATTTTTGTTTTTGCCATTTTTATTAAAGTTTATTTGTTAGACTTAAATCTACATTGAAAGAATGAACAATATCATCTACTACAATTTTTACTGAGATTTTAAGCGGTACATCTTCTGTTGGAGACTGTTTTTCACTGATATAAATTTCTCCTCCGCTGATGTCATTTTCCGCCTCCATTCTCTCAATAGAAGCCTTAGCACAGACACGCTCCCAATGAGCAATTGTTGTTGCTTTGATGTATCCTGTTGAGGGGTCTTTCTTTACCTTTCCTTTTAGAAATGGTGCCAGAGCTTCACGGATAAGCCTTGCTGCTTTATTCCAAACCCTGTTATTTTCTATATAAGCATAATCACTGGTCTTGGTGCAGCAGGTTGCCGAACCAGAAAAATACATACCAGAAGCCCCGATGTAAGGACCAACAAAAATGTAACCTTTTGCTACTAAACTTTTTATCTGTTCATTAGTTAGTTCTGATATTTTTTGCCCAGTGGACAAAGAAGCTGTTACAAATCTTTTTAACCCTGATTCGGTTAAAGAATAAAACGAACGCCCCTTCTTATCGTCAGGCTTGTTGAGAATATCCGTTGAACCGATATTTTCTGAAACCTGTCTTACACAAAGCATTCCTAAGGCTGAACCAATAGCGCCATGCCTTGCATTTTCTGTTTCTAATCCTGCTATATAGGCATCTTGGCCGATGATTACAGAAATGTTTTCAGCGTTCTTTTCTCTTAGATTTGGGTATTCATTGAGAGAATCCAGTCCAGTAGCATTTCCGCCCTCTAATAAAACAAAGTCTATAAGAATACCATCTTTTTTTAGCTCATTTACCAGTGAAATCTGCAGACTGTCCACTAGTCCTGCTACTTCCTTCAGGTTATCTGTAAATCCGAAATATCCTACACCTTTGATTTCTGGATTTTCCTTAATGGTTTGTAATACTTTATCAGTTACAGAGGTTATCCCCGAATTAGGTGCTACTGGCAGGAAAATCACAGTTGCATTGGGAGATAAACGGAAAACTTCCGAAATGTGATAATGAGCAAGCACTTTATTGTTTGCATCGTAACTTTCGTTAATTTTCAAGTTCTCTGCATCTTTTGTCTGTATAAGCTTTACAGCTTTATTGTGGGCAATAGAAGCCGACCCTACAGGTACTGCCCCCACTAACAGTACAACACTGTCATTAGTTTCGGTTTGTCTACCTAAACCTCCATCTATTTTATTAATTTGTGTTCCTTGTAAATTTCCCATTATTCAGAAAGTTTTTGTTTAAATTCATTAAGTGCTTTAATAAGCGTTGGAGCTTTCATGTTTTCTGTTTCCAATCCAAAATACTGCACTAAATCTTTCAATTGTGTATAATTTTTAGAGTCTAACTCTAATTCTTGAAGCTCTTTTACTTTAGCTTCATACTTTGCTTTTTCTTCTGAAGGGTCTGCCCCTCTATATTCTGGAGAATCTGATGTAGGAGTATTTTCCTGCTTAGGTTCTGCAGATGCTTCATCAAAACTTCTTACATATCTTTTATAGGTAAGTCCCTTGTCATCAGCATGCATAATGGCTCTATTTTCTTCAAAAAAAGACTGTCCGTCTTCTGTAACATATACATCTTGATGATTAGGATAATCTTCAAAAAACTGCACTGCTACTGCTTCTAACTCTGTGGTTGTTAATAGTGACTTTGACATTTTAATTAGATTTTAGATTTAATAAATAATGGAGCAATTCCGATAATGATAAATAGCAATAGACTGAGTCCTCCAAAATACATAAGGGCTGAATGATACCACTTAAAGGGCTTTTCTATATATTGCACATTCGTTTTGGTTTCATGCTCTTTTACATACTTATCATATAGTTTGAGGGCTAATTTCTCAGCTTCTGCTTTACAATCAATAGTAAGCTGGTTTCCCTGCAGGGTAAGTTTTGGAGGCTGTAAAATTTTCCCTTTCTTCCCTTGTACCAATGTCTGAATTTTAGGTTTTCCACCTTCTGGACAGTCAATTTTTACAATAGTTCTTACACTATCCTTAGGGGTTAAAACTATTGTGTCTCTTACCACTACTTCTTTTTCAAGTGTTTTTGTATTCTCTATAATTAGCGGTTCCGCAGGCTTCCTGCTTCCGCAGGAAACCGCAAAAACCAACGCTAAACAGATAGATATGATTTTTAAATATGCATTTCTCATTGCTGTAAATTATAAGTGTTTGTATTCTGTTTTTGCATTAAAACTTGGGCAAGCTTTTTTCACCTCTGGAAAATCCCTGTGCCCTTGAATAATTGCCCTTGGAAACTGCTTTTTTAACTTTTTGAGTAAATCAAGCAGTGCCTTTTTTTGGTTCTCCGTCCGGTTGTCAATAGGTTTGTTTTGGCTGTCCACACCTCCAATGTAGGAGATGTTAATACTAACCGAATTAAACCCCTTGACTCCGTTAGACACTTTGTCTATTTCTAAAAGCTGGACTACCTCTCCATTTGGTTTTATAATAAAGTGATAGCCGGGCATCTTCCAGCCTAAATGAGCTTTCCAATAATGCTTAATGCTCTCTACAGATGTCGTCTGTGGCGTTGCCGTACAATGCACGGCTAAATACTTTATTTCTCTCATTGTTGTTTATGATTTACATTTAACCGCTTATAATAGCTGCAGCTCCTTCATCTTTGATTGCTACTGCTATCCAGTATATTCTAAATCCGATGGTGTTTTCTCTCCTTTCTGGATTATCTGCTGCTGCTCTTGCATATCTTGTAACTGTTCCAGGAGCTTTCACTGTATTTTTCTTATGAAGTACTACAGAGGCCTCTACACTTGTAGCATCTGCTGACCCAAAAGGCTTTCTAGAAAGAGTCGTTTTATCATATTTTGGAGCATAAGTAGACTCATAGATTTCAAATCCGTAATAGGAATTCGCAATCTTACCTCCATTGGCATCTTGGTATCTTTGTTTGAAAGATAAATCTTCTATCAGAAGGTCAGCCACATGGTCTGGACAAAGCACAAGTACACGCCCCTGCTTAGGAACTAAAAGTTTATCCAAAGCCTTTTTTAGATTGATTAAATCTTTTGCTGTCAGCCTTTTTCTTCCTGTTCCGTCATCTTCTCCGGTGGTTTTAAGCACAGGTGTTGTTGTTGTATTATCTGGAGCAATAGAATAAAGAGCGTGTTCGGCTGTTTTATCCTCTAATTCTTCCCGATGCTGTTGCTGGACATCCCCAATTTTATCATAAGGGAGAGCATGTAGTTCTTCATCTGTTACGGTTGTATTTTCCGTGTCATACATGTTGAGAGCAATGATAACATGTCCATCTTCTCTCTTGTTAGACTGGATAGGATACACTTGGTTATTGATGAGAACCTTTGGAGCCAAACCTCTCTTAGGGATTTTAATGGTGTTATTGTTTACCCATTGAGGCTTTGGCGTAAGTTCCTGAAGCCAAGTATTATCGTGTCTAAAATTTTTAATTAACTCACTTTCTGCAAGTTCATTTTTTAATGCTAAGTTTGATGTTGTTTTACCCATTTCGTACTATTTTAATCGTTTTACATCATTTATTTTCTCCTGTTATTGAAAATAGCCATTGCTTTTGCTTTGTCTTTTTTCATCAACTCTTCAAAGGCTTCTGGAGCTTGTTCTAACCAATCTTCATAAGTCCATTTTTCTTTGTCTTGAACAGACTCAAAAGATGCAGGGTTTTCTATTTTTCCACTAAGCGCTTCTATTTTTGGCATTGCATTTAGAGCGGCTTCTGTTGCGTCATAATCAGCTGTAGCCAAATTTTCATAGGTTGCTTTTTGGTCTGCTGTTATTTTCTTATCTGCAATTGCTGCATTTACCAAAGTTTGTACTTTCTGTTTTTGAACCTCTCCTAATTTATTGGTAAGGTCAGCACTTACATCTGCTTTTCTTTTTGTTTCAGCCAAAGCAGTAT
>CALAEK010000032.1 GCA_937890925.1 uncultured Riemerella sp. | reverse complement strand
AATATTTGTTCTGTGTAAAAGTATTTTACTTTTAAATTTTTGTTACAATGATATTATATATTGTATATCATATTTTAAATTAAAATACTAATTCTTATAATAAATATTTATATATTTCCCCAATAAATGTTTAGGATTATTAAATATACTATACTTAATCATTATCTTATCTTTATTAATAGTATAAAGTCCGCTATTTGTGGGATTATTAGTATACACTCTTTTCTTTATATCTATAATCTCATCCTCTACAGTATTTCCTTTTGCGATGGGAATATCAAACACATTACAATACCCATCATTATCAAATTTCAGTAAAATAATGGCTGTTTCTTCAAAAAAATCATTTTCCCCTAGATTCAAACTGTATGTTGCAAAATAGTATCCTTTTGTACTAATTACAAAATCTTGTTGATTATTTGTATATAATAACATTGAAACAATACCTAATATTATATTTTTTACCATGATGTAAATTGATTACGAGTTTGATATTGGAAATAGGGCTTCCAATCCCAAGATTGGTCTATATTCTATCTTTTCTTAATATATTTTGTAGTATAACCTTTAGTCTGAGGAGATTTAAGAACATTACCTATAATAGTATCCCCATTAATTTCTAATTCTTCTATAGAAGTGAAATTCCCTTGTACATGTTTATGGCTAAATATAAGGTTTATTTTTCCATTTTTTATACAATATTTCCCCTCATTATACTGATTTTTCTGTTTTCGAAATTCTATAACTTTTCCATTGTTATAAAATCGGAGACCCAAACCTAATTCTTCTAATTTGACTGTGTCTTTTCTTGAATTTATAAAAAAATCCTTATTGTCTAATTCTATCAATCTATAAATGGAGCTTGTGTCTATTTTTCCTAATACTACTTCTTTTAAAACATTATCTTTACTACAGTCTATATTTTCGTGCATAAAAACACATGAATTATATCCCATACAAAGAATGATAGCAAGACTTATTTTTATAATTTTTTTCATTACCATGATGTAAATTTATTTTTTGTGTGAACTTGAAAATATGGATTCCATTTCCACGATTGGTTCTCAAATCCACCATCCTTTATTAATCTCTTTTATATTTTTAGGGTAATATACAAACATTGTGTCTGTATTTTGATAGTAATTTTTGTTCCCTATTTTAAAATAATAATTGTAATTAATCGCGGTATCATTTATACTATCATTAAATTGATGATTTTCGAATTTTAATGCATTGGGATTTTTTTCGAATTTTTCTCGAAAAAATACAAAAACAATACTTCCTGCTATAATAACCCATAAACAAAGAATTAATTGATATTTCTTTACTTTCATTTCTTATTTATTAAAATTTTTTAATTCAAAGTCAGAGTCACTTTTATCACATTAATATCTACAAAACCTATCTCAGCGCTTCAAATGTATTTCCTTGTCTGATGTCTCCCGTGTTATATCCCTTCATGAACCATTCTTTTCTCTGTGCAGAAGAACCGTGCGTAAAGGCTTCTTGGTTTACATAGCCTTGGGAACGCTTCTGGATATTGTCATCTCCTACCGCTTCAGCAGCACTGATGGCAGCATCTATATCTTTGGAATCCAAGAAATTTTCTCTGTTGTTACTTCTTCTAGCCCATACTCCTGCATAAAAATCCGCCTGGAGCTCTACGGCAACAGAATTTTTATTGATTTCAGCTTCTGAAAAACGACCACTTCTTCTCATTTTATCAGATTTCTGTAAAGTTCCCAAAAGATTTTGAACATGGTGCCCTACCTCATGAGCCATAACATACGCCACCGAGAATTCCGTTACTTTAGCCCCATATTTACTTTGAAGTTCATTAAAGAAACTCATATCCATATATATAGTCTCATCAGCTGGACAATAGAAAGGCCCCATCGCAGCTTGGGCTGTACCACATCCTGACTGGGTAACCTGCTCAAACATCACCACTTTCGGTTTTCTGTATTCCAAACCATGTTCCTGAAAAATCTCTGTCCAGGTTTCTTCTGTCTCAGCCGTTACCATTCTCACAAATTCATAGGTTTTAAGCTCTTCTTCTGTCAGCTGTCTTTGCTCTGTCTGTCCCTGACCTTGCATAACGCCACTGTTATTCAGCACTGCCGAAGGGTCGCCTCCTAAAAACATCACTACTAGTACCATAACTATCGTTCCTAGTCCACCTCCTATCATCATTCCTCTACCACCGCCCTTTCCTCTGCGGTCTTCCACATTGTCACTTCTGTCGTTTGTCCATTTCATAATTTTAATAATTTTAAAAATTCTACTTTTTTATAAAATACCTAAAAACCAAATATTTCGTTTGATAATAATTTTTTTTCTGAAACTTTGCTCTTCTTCTAAAACTTTCAGGAAAATGAGTATAAAACCCAAAATGTCCTTTGAAAACTGCCCAAAGATGCGAAATTCCTTCTTTATATGCAAGATAAATGCCAGCCACCACATCTAAAACCAATCGTAATGGAATTATCCATAACAAAGCTCCAAAAGGCAGGTTCTTGACCAACATAGAAAGGTTATTCTTTATATTCAGAAAAGTTTTTCTTGGATTTTGTTTGTTTAAAGTTCCTCCACCTACATGATAAATCGTTGATTTTCCTGTATAAAATATTTTTTTACCCAAATTTATCAGCCGCCAGCAAAGGTCTATTTCCTCCTGATGGGCAAAAAAACGCTCATCAAATCCACCAGCCAGCCAAAAATCACTCTTTCTGATAAAAAAACAACAGCCCGATGCCCAGAAAATCTCCGTTTCGTCATCATACTGCCCTTTATCCTCCTCCAAATCATCAAAAACACGCCCTCGGCAGTAGGGATAGCCCAAATTATCTATCAAACCGCCTCCTGCTCCTGCAAATTCAAAGTAATTTTTCCTGTCGTAAGATAGTATTTTGGGCTGAATAGCCGCTATTTCTGGGTTTTGCTGAAATAAATCTAAAACAGGTTCCAGCCAGCCCTCTGTGACTTCCACATCGGAATTGAGCAGACAGTAGATTTCTTCCTCTACCTGTTTTAGTCCCTCATTATAACCTCCTGCAAATCCTGAATTTTCGGTATTTTGAATCACTTTTACTGAAGAAAAATTATTCTCTAAAAACAAAACGCTGTCATCCGTAGAGGCATTATCCACAACATAAATTTGTGCAGATTCAGAATATTTGAGAACCGTAGGCAGGAATTTTTCCAGCCAGCTTTTCCCATTCCAGTTTAGGATTACAACAGCAATTCGTTTCATCAGAAAAAGTATTTATTCCTCATATTTTTTGATATCGTTCTGATATTTCCATCTTCGGTGAGACCAGAGCCAATTGTCTGGGCGCTCATTAATGGTTTCTTCCAGCATTTTATGGAATTTTCTCACCACTTCATATTCTTTAAACTGCTCTCCATCAGGGTAAATTCGGTGATAGCTCACTTCGTAATAGCCTCGTTTTACTTTTTTCATTTCACAATAGATAAAAGCCAAATCCAGCCTTTGTGAAAGCTTGTCATAACCGATGAAAACAGGAGTTCTCTGATTTAAAAACTTTAATCCGTAATAAACCTCGGAGAAATGAGGCGTCTGGTCGGCCACAAACATATACGCCGAATTCCCATCAACAGGCGTTCTCAATATATGTCTGATAATCTCACGAGAGTTCAGCGCCTTATTCCCGAAACGATTTCTGATGAGTTTCACTTTTTCTTCCCAAAAGTCATTATTTACCTTTCTATAAACAGGATGGCAGTTTTCCTGCGGAATGATTTTCGCAAAAGCGTTAATCCACTCCCAGTCAAAAACATGCCCTGCCAAAATAATCACATTTTTTCTTTCAGCTTTGGCTTGATGAAAAAGCTCTTGGTTAATATGTTTCACACGCTTTCCGAGTTCTTCTTCACTGATTGTCATCGCCTTCACGGTTTCTACGATGTAATCAGAAAAATTGCGGAAAAATTTCTTTTGAATTTGTTTAATTTCCTTTTCGCTTTTGTTAGGAAAAGAGTTTTTCAAATTTTCATAAACGATTTTTTTTCGGTAACCAATGATATAATAATTAACGAAAAAAATAATATCCGAAATAATATACAACACACCCAGAGGCAGTTTTGATGCTAAATAAACAATATGAAAAAGTAAATTATTCAATGTATAAATTTTGGGTGCGAAGATACAAATTTTGTCAATTCCATTTTTTTATTACATTTGGAAAAATTTTTTATTAATGAAAAAGATATTCGTAAAACTTGCTTTTTTAGGTGTTTTGTCCCCTTCATTATATTACGCTCAAACATCTGAAACAAGCCCACAGCAGGAAAAACAGGCTCTTCCAAAACCATACAGAGAGGAGGACAATGCAGAAATAGAAATCCAAAAATTAGTAAAACAAGCTCAAAAAGAAAATAAAAACATCATCTTGCAGGCAGGAGGAAACTGGTGCATCTGGTGTCTGAGATTTGATAATTTTGTAAAAACAACTCCTGAACTAAAGAAAATAGTTGATGAAAATTTCCTTTATTACCATCTAAATTTTTCTCCAAAGAATAAAAACGAAAAAGTTTTTGCAAAATACGGCAACCCTGGCGAGAAATTCGGGTATCCTGTTTTCATAATTTTAGATAAAAATGGAAAACAAATCCACACACAGAGCAGTGAGGTTTTTGAAGAGGGAAAGGGCTACAGCCTAGAAAAAGTAAAAACTTTCTTCAAAGAATGGATTGCTAAAAACTAAAAAAAACTGCTCAGATTTGAGCAGTTTTTTATATTATTTCACTGGTAAGACCTCGTCCTAAAAGCTTCTGGTGCATAGGCATAAGTGTTTCCATATCGCCTGTTTTCACAGTGCATTTGCCTTTATAATGAACAAGCATTGTGCATTGCTCCGCCTGTTCCAGCGTGTGTTTACAAACTTCTATAAGAGATTCTATCACAAAATCAAAAGTATTGACATCATCATTATAAAGAACCAGCTTATTTTCTGCATTCTCCTCCTCCAAGAGAAGAACATCAGTTTGTTTCTCTGTTTGTGAGCTTTCGCAGTATATGTTATATTTTCTCTGTCTCTTCATTCGTTTCTTCTATGTCCTGTGGTTCATATTTCAGCTCTACCATCTCTACACTTTTATTCTGCATTTTCAAGATTTTGAAAGCGTAATTACACAGCTTAAATTCCTGATTTTCTTCTGGAATATCTGACAGCTGATACATGATATACCCCGCCAAGGTATTGTATTCAGAGTCCTCTGGCAGCGGTGCAGGTAGGTGTTCATTTATCTCATCCAAAGGCTGAGTAGCCTGTATCCAGAATGTATTTTCAGCAATTTCATCCACTACTTTTTGTTCATCATCTTCCTCGTCTTGGATTTCTCCTACCAACTCTTCTAAAATATCTTCTAATGTTACGATTCCTTCCGTTCCTCCAAATTCATCAATTACAATCGCAATGTGCTGTTTTTTCTGCTGAAAAACATTCATCAAATCGGATATTTTCTTACTTCCCACCACGAAAAACGCCTCACGCAGGAACTTTCTTAAATCCACATCTTTGTTTTTGATGTATTCACGCATGATTTCCTTTGTGTAGAAAATTCCTATAATATTGTCTATGGAGTTCTCATACACTGGAATTCTAGAATATCCGCAGTCTATTATTTTACTTAAAATCACATCATTATCCTCGCTGATATCAATAGTAATGATATTCTGTCTCGGCACCATTACCTGCTTAGCGGTATGGTCAGTAAAATCAAAAGCATTTTTGATAATTTCATAATTTTCCTCCTCTATCTCTCCTCCTGCGGCACTTTGTTTTACCAACAGCTGAAGCTCCTCTGTGGAGTGTATCTCATGACCAGCCACAGGGTGAATATTGATAAGTCTTAGGAATGCGTTAGAAATAGCGTTCATCAACCAAATAAAAGGTTTGAATATGTTGTAAAATAACAACAAAGGCCATGCAACAAACAAAGTCGTCGCCTCTGATTTTCTAATTGCTATTGACTTCGGAACCAATTCTCCGAAGACGATATGCATCATCGTCACAACAAGGAAACTTCCTGCCAAAGCCATCGTAGAAAGCGTTTCTGGTGCAATATCTATATTCAGTTTAGAAAATGCTCCTTCTAAAATATGATGCATCGTGCTTTCTCCTATGAAACCGAGTGCTAGACTGGCAAGCGTGATTCCCAGCTGTGTAGCAGAAAGATAAGCGTCTAAGTTTTTGATGATTTTTTCGGCTTGTTTTGCAGAGGCATTTCCTCCTTCCGCCTTGATTTGAATTTGAGAGTGGCGCACTTTAACTATCGAAAACTCTGCCGCCACGAAAAAGCCATTAAGTATTACAAAAAATAAAGCTAATAAAAGTTTTAATAAACTATCGGGGTCCATTTAATTTAAATTGTTAAACAAAAATAGTATGCAAATATAACTAATAAATATTTATCTGACCAAACTTCTTGATTCAGGTTAAGGTATTTTGACAAAATATGCCTTATATTTGCTGTCTTAATCTTAATTTATGAAAGCAGAAGTAATTACAAAAATTGGTGCAGAGAAATATCTAATGAACATCTCTGCTGGTAAAAACAGCATTATCGGTGATGAACCCGCTGCTAAGGGCGGACAGGAAAAAGGATTTAATCCACTAGAACTTTTAGCTTCGGCTCTTTCATCATGCACCACTGCAACTATCAAAATGTTTGCAGACCGCAAAGAATGGGAAGTAGAGGAAGTTTCTGTAAAAGTTCTTTTTGATAATGAAACTAAAGAAGGCGTTTCTCAATTCAAAAAAATCATAGAAATAAAAGGAAATCTTACCGAGGAGCAGCGCAATATCCTGCACAAAACAGCCCACGCCTGCCCTATTCAGAAAATTCTCACTGGCGAAATTGCTATAGAATCTGAAATGCTTCCTTAAAAAATATCAATCAGAAACAAAAAAATCAGAAATCTTTCGAAGGATTTCTGATTTTTTTAATGAATATTTATAGCTCAAGTGCTTTTTTCTCATTGTTTTCCATGAGCAGTTCCACTGGATTTTCTATGGCTTCTTTCACAGCTACCAAGAATCCTACGGACTCACGACCATCAATTATTCTATGGTCATAAGAAAGCGCCAAATACATCATCGGACGGATTTCCACCTGTCCATTGACAGCCACAGGGCGTTCTAAAATATTGTGCATTCCTAAAATCGCACTTTGTGGCGGATTGATAATCGGAGTAGAAAGCATAGACCCAAAAGTCCCACCATTAGTAATGGTAAAAGTTCCGCCCGTCATCTCATCTACAGAAATATTCCCATCACGAACTTTCGTAGCTAAATCTTTAATTTTCAACTCAATACCCTTAAAGGACAAAGTCTCTGCATCTCTGATAATCGGCACCATAAGACCCTTTGGCCCAGAAACCGCCACAGAAATATCACAAAAATCATAATTGATTTTTTGGTCGCCATCTATCGCCGCATTCACATCTGGATAAAGTTTCAAAGCTCTGGTAACCGCCTTTGTAAAGAAAGACATAAAACCAAGACCTACACCGTGTTTCTGTGAAAATTCTTCTTTATAAAGTTTTCTCAATCTGAAAATTTCGCTCATATCCACCTCGTTAAAGGTAGTAAGCATAGCGGTTTCGTTCTTCACAGAAACCAATCTAGCTGCCAGTTTTCTCCTTAAAACAGAAAGTTTTGTAACGGTCTGTTTGCGGTTTCCTTGTGCTCTTCCCATCGCTGCAACGGCTTTTATCGCATCTTCTTTGGTGATTTTTCCACCCACTCCTGTTCCTGTAACTTTATCAGTATCAATGCTGTTCTCCTTCAAAATCACTTTTGCTAATGGAGAAGATGGATGAGATTCCTCTCTTTTAGGCTCTTGTGTAGGAGCAGCCGCTGTTTGTGTTTCCACTTTCATTTCCAAAACAGATTTTTCTGTTTTCACGGCTGACCCTTGTGCAGACATATCTATAAGGCAGACTACCTGCCCTACTTTTACCACATCTCCTTCCTCGGCTTTTAGGGTAATTACTCCTGACTGCTCGGCTGGGAGTTCTAGTGTCGCCTTATCAGAATCTACCTCTGCTATCGGCTGGTCTTTTTCTACAAAATCGCCATCTTTTACTAACCAAGATGAAATTTCTACTTCTGTGATGGATTCGCCTGGTGAAGGCACTTTCATTTCTAATATAGACATAGCTCTAAGTCTTTATTTGTTAATAAACTCTATTGTTTATCTTATTAAATTTTCTAAATCAAACACTCGCTGGATTACCTGTTTTTGGTTTTTATCAAAACCTTTGTGCGTTCCTGGAGCAGGTGTACCGCTGGACACTGGCGCGATTACCTGAATATCTGTATTTCTCAAGTTTCTCAGAATATACGCCCAAGCTCCCATATTTTCTGGTTCTTCCTGCACCCAGACTATTTCTTTATTATGGGCATATCTGTTCATTATCCCTGCAAGAGTTTGCCTATCCAAAGGATACAGCTGTTCCAATCTTACTAGCGCCACTCTTTCTTCGTTTAGCTCTTCTCTTTTTGCTAAAAGTTCGTAGTAGATTTTACCGCTACAAAGGGCTATTCTCTCCACTTTTTCAGCATTTATCAGAGTATCATCTATCAGAGTTTGGAACTCTCCATTTGCCATTTTTTCAATGCCAGAAACTACTTTTGGATGTCTCAACAAGGATTTCGGAGTCATTACTACTAATGGCTTTCTGAACGACTGTTTCATTTGTCTTCTAAGCAAATGGAAATAATTGGCCGGCGTGGTACAGTTTGCTACAAAAATATTTTCATTAGCACAAAGTGTAAGGAATCTTTCCAATCTCGCGGAAGAGTGCTCTGCGCCCTGTCCTTCCATTCCGTGAGGAAGCAGCATCACAAGTCCGTTTTGGATTTTCCATTTTTCCTCTGCTGCCACCAAATATTGGTCTATGATAATCTGTGCTCCATTGGCAAAATCCCCAAACTGCGCCTCCCAAATCGTAAGAGTTTTCGGAGAAGCAAGGGCGTAGCCATAGTCAAAACCAAGAACGCCATATTCGGAAAGATGAGAATTATAGATATCAAATCTGCTGTCAGAAACATTTTTTAAATAAATATATTCTTCCTCCGTGTCTTCCGTTTTCAAAACGGCATGACGGTGAGAAAAAGTCCCACGCTCCACATCCTCACCCGAAATACGGATATTATAGCCCTCTTTCAGCAGAGAAGCATACGCTAGCAACTCTCCTAATGCCCAGTCCAGATCGTTGGTTTCCTGAACCATTTTCAGTCGCTGCTGGAAAAGACGAATAATTTTGGAGATGAATTTTTTATCGCTTGGAAGCACAAAAAGTTTTTGTGCTAATTCTTTTAATTCTGCTAAATCAAACTTGGTATCTACTTTTTCCAAGGTTTTTCCCACAGCTGATTTTGAAAAATCACGCCAATCTTCCTCCATGAAAATAGACATCTGATTGCGCTCTATTTCCTTCGCTGCCTCGAAATTTTCATCCAAAAGAAGCTTAAACTCCTGCTCCATTTCTGCGATGATTTCATCCGAAACAATGCTTTCCTGAAGCAGTTTTTGTTTATAAATTTTCCTTGGGTTAGGATGATTTGCGATTATATCATATAGTTTAGGCTGAGTAAATCTTGGTTCATCCCCTTCGTTATGCCCATATTTTCGGTAACCTAAAAGGTCTATATATACATCTTTGTGAAACTTGGCTCTATAATCCGCCGCAAAGCGAATAGCATGCACCACAGCCTCCACATCATCAGCATTGATATGCATCACAGGAGAGTCTGTAACTTTCGCTATATCAGTACAATAAGTAGAAGAACGAGCATCGAGATAGTTGGTTGTAAAGCCCACCTGATTATTGACCACGATATGCACCGTTCCGCCTGTTTTATAGCCGTCCAGCGTCATCATCTGGGCGATTTCATAGACAATTCCCTGCCCTGCAATGGCAGCGTCTCCATGAATAACAATCGGTAAAACTTTGGTGTAATCTCCTTTGTATTGGTCTATTTTTGCTCTACAAATCCCTTGAACCAAAGCTCCCACGGTTTCCAAATGAGATGGGTTAGGAACGAGATTGATTCTAACTTCCTCGCCAGAAGCCGTTGTCACTCTTTTAGATGCACCGAGATGGTATTTCACATCGCCAGAGAAGACATCTTCATCGAATTCCTTTCCTTCGAATTCAGAAAAAATTTCTTTGTATGATTTTTGGAAAATATTACTCAGAACATTCAGCCTTCCACGGTGAGCCATTCCCAGAACTACCTCATCCACACCATGTTGTGAAGAATAGCTAATAAGCTGGTCTACTGCTGGAATAAGGGACTCGCCACCTTCCAGAGAAAACCTTTTCTGCCCTACAAATTTGGTATGAAGAAAACGCTCAAAAGCGATGGCTTGGTTTAGTTTATGCAAAATCTGGCGTTTTTCCTCCACGGAAAGAATCGGGTGATTTTCATTTTCTGAAATCCATTTTCTTATGAAATTTTTCTCTTCCACATTTTTGATGTGAATATATTCCACCCCGATGGAGTCACAATATATCTGCTCTAAACGCTTGATAATTTCTTCCAAAGTAGCTGGAGCAGGCATTCCGACCTGTGTAGCACAGTCAAATTTCTTACCTAAATCTGCCTTCGTGAGACCGAAATTCTCAATATCAAGAGTCGGTGAATACTCTCTACGCTTCCTTACAGGATTGGTCTTGGTAAAAAGATGCCCTCTGGTACGATAAGCCTCTATGAGATTGATAACCTTAAATTCTGTGAGGATATCCTCTGGCACGGCGCCTGTATTTATGGCTGTCTGCACCACTTGAGGAACTTCCTGCACTGATTCTCCATAATTCTCTAATGCAAAATCAAAGCCCTGAAAAAACGACTTCCACGAAGGCTCTATACTATCAGGACTCTGAAGATATTGTTGATACATACTATCTATCAACTCTATATGCGCTGTATTTAAAAATGAAAACCTGTCCATTACATTTTAATTCTCCTACTTTTTTTGAGTTACAAATTTATGAATTTTAGTCTTAATTTTAGTAAACTGGGAATGATAATTTCAGCACCACATCATTCTCATTATACGGAGCCTCTACAAATAGTTCTTCCAGCTTTCCGTTTTGAAGAAGATCTTTCTTTATCTTATCCAAAAGTTTGGCTATAGCTTTGGTTCGCTGCTCGTATCTTCCTTTGTAATATATGCTGTAATACTTTGATTTTTTAATGGTTCTAAAAGCAAAATTATTATCCGAAACATTCACTTTTTGGGACAATGGAACGCCATAGAAATACGAAACTTCTTTGTTTTTAAGCTCTCCTGCTTCTGTGAAAAGCACTGGCTCTCCGAACTCATCTTCCCGTTTTGAGAGGTCTTTGGTCACATAGCTGAAAACCCTATTGTGGTTGATGACTATATTTTTAAACAAAGCTCCTTTTTTATTAGATGTGCTCACATTTACCCCCAGAAACAGCCTTTCATCCTGCTCCTCTATCATGATACTGTCATATTTTATCTGATTGAACATCACCTCTTTATCCACTTTCCCTGAAAGAAGATTTGTAAGGTTTTTGATGCTTACAGTTACATTATTATTTATATAGCTTTCTGTATCAGATTCTGCCGCTTTAAACCTAAGCAATAGAGGATATTTAGGCGTATTGATCTGCCATACAATCTTGGTTTTGTCTCCTTTTGGATAAAAATTTACATTGATTTTATATGGAACTTCTTTTCGTTCTTGGTATAATTCATAGCTGATGCTCTTATTTTCTTTGATTTTTCTGACAAAAACCTCTCCATATTTATTTTTATCCTTCGCATGATTGTAGCTCATGGAACTTCCCTCTCCTTCATATGGCAAAAAATAACGATAGCGATAATTTTTATCTGACAAAAAATAATCATTCCATCTTGTAAGATTCTGTAAATCATTAAACTGCGGAAAAACTTTATCCAAAGGAAACTCTATTTCCTTTTCCACTACAAAAGAATTTTTCTCCTCAAAAAAATAATACATCACAGCCGTATAGCCTGATGCCAACAAGACTAATAAAAGCAAAATAATCCTAAACCAGCGCACTACAAAATATTTTAAGCAAATATATAATATTTCCGCATTTTTACCGAACAATTTGTGCATATAAATTCACTCTTTCATTCTTTATTAAAGCCATAAAAGAAAAAAATAAAATTTTCTTACCTTTGTCTCATGCAAAAAATCTTAATAGTAGAAGACGAAAAAAGTATCTCTAACATCTTGGAAAACATACTTTCAGACGAGATACAAGGCTCTGAAATCACCATTGCAGAAAATGGTTTGGATGCCTATAAATTGATAGAAAAAAATGACTTTGACCTGATTATTTCAGACATCAAAATGCCCAAATTATCAGGGAACGAACTCCTCACCCAAAGTCTTTCAATAAAGCCTGAAAGCGTTTTTCTAATGATTTCGGGACATGCGGATATAGAAACTGCTGTAAGCTGCCTGAAAAACGGCGCGTATGATTTCATATCCAAGCCTATTGATATCAACAGGCTGATTACGAGCGTAAAAAATGCCTTGGAAAAGAAGTATTTACAAAATACTAAAAATTCGCTCATCAAAGAAAACACCCAGCTGAAAAAGAAAGTCAGCAAAAAATACCAAATGATTGGCGAATCTCCTGCTCTGAAAAACATTCAAAGCATGATAGAAAAAGTTGCGCCTTCCGATGCGAGAGTCCTCATCACAGGTTCCAATGGTTCTGGGAAAGAGCTGGTAGCGCACGCCATTCATTCCCTCAGCGAACGTAGCAAAAACCCTATCGTAGAGGTAAACTGTGCCGCCATCCCTTCGGAACTAATTGAAAGTGAACTATTTGGACATGTAAAAGGTTCTTTCACGGGAGCTATCAAGGATAAACAAGGGAAATTCGAACAAGCCAACGGCGGAACTCTTTTCTTAGATGAAATTGGCGATATGAGCCTTGTAGCCCAAGCCAAAGTCCTTCGTGCGTTGCAGGAAAATAAAGTTTCGCCTGTGGGAAGCGACAAGGAAATAAAAGTAGATGTGCGTGTGCTAGCGGCGACCAACAAAGATTTGAAAAAAGAAATAGAAGCTGGAAAATTCCGTGAAGACCTCTATCACAGGCTTTCTGTAATAGAAATCCATGTTCCTTCTCTGGATGAAAGAAAGGACGATATTCCTATTTTAGTGAAACATTTCGCGAAACTCATCTCAGAGGAGCAGGGAACTTCAGTAAAAGAATTTGATGACAAAGCCATAAAAACCCTCCAAAATTTCTCATGGACGGGAAATATCCGAGAACTTAGAAATGTAGTAGAAAGGCTGATTATATTAGGTTCAAACCCTGTAACAGCAGAAGATGTAACTAATTTTGTAAGAAAATAACTTTATGCTTTTATCCCTTAATCTTAAATATACCCGAGAATGTTTTAAACTCGCTCTCCCTGTGATGCTTACACAGCTGGGGCAGGTTTCCGTGAATTTGTTTGACAATATGATGGTGGGAAATATGCTGGGTGCCAACGCACTGGCTTCCACGGCATTAGCAAACTCAGTTTTTATTTCTATTTTTATTTTTGGTGTTGGAGTTTCATTTGCAATTCCACCATTAGTCTCTGAGGCTCAGGCTCAAAAAGACCATGACAGAATCAATAGTGTTTTTCGCCACGGAGCAGTGATAAACATCCTCATCGGAACGATTTTGACTTTCATCCTGTTAGCCATAGCGCCTCTATTACACTACGCCAAACAGCCAGAGGAAATCATTCCTGATGCTATTTTATACCTTTCTATCATTTCGCTGAGTGTGATTCCGATAATGAAATTTCAGACTTTGAGAGAGGTTTCCGAAGGACTGTCCTATACCATTGGCGTAACGATAGCTACTGTTTCTGCAAACCTTATCAATGTAATTCTGAATTATGTTTTCATGAAAGGTCTTTTCGGTCTGGAACCGATGGGCGTGGCTGGTGCTGCCTATGCAACGCTGATTGCAAGGGTTTTCTCCGTTATTTTTCTGTACATCGTGATGAGAAGAAATTCCATCACAAGAAGATATATTAACGAGCTGAGTTTCAAGGTTTCTCTTTTCAAAAAGGAAATGTTCCAAACCTTACTGAAATTAGGTCTTCCTACAGCTATGCAGTTGTTTTTTGAGGTGACAGCCTTTGCTTTGGCTGCCTTTATCTGCGGTATGGTAAGTACTACGGACATCGCTGCCCACCAAGTTACCATGAGTATGGCTTCCTTTACCTTCAATCTTTGTGCTGGTTTTGGTGTGGCTTCTACGATTATGATTGGAAAAAAACGAGGAGAAAAAGATTTCGTAGCCGTGAGGGAAATAGGAATTAACAACATGAAAATAGTTTTCCTATTCATGCTTATAAGCTGTCTGACCTTTACCATTGGTAAAAATGTCCTGCCTACATTCTTCACAAAGGAACACGAAACAGCCGTGATTGCTTTGGCTTCACAGCTGCTGGTTCTCGCTTCACTTTTTCAGCTTTCGGATGGATTACAGCTGGTTTCTTTGGCGTGCCTGCGTGGATTACAAGATGTAAAAATACCGAGTGTCATTACATTCATCGCCTACTGGGTGGTAACGCTTCCGTTAGGATTTTTCCTCTGTATAACTATGAAAATGGGCGCTTATGGTATGTGGGTAGCCTTTGGGATAGGTCTTACCATTTCTGCTACACTGCTTGCTGTCCGATTTTTAAAAATCAGTTCTCAAAATAAAAAATAGAGATTGGTTTAAATCCTAAATAAATGAAAATCAGCAATAAAGTAGGCAGATATATATTAATAGGCATAGGAATTTTTATAATAGGGATATTTTTTTATGGGCAATTAATAGCCAAACCTAATATAGAAAAATATGGAACTTGGGTTATTGCGACTCCTTATGGTACAAGAGGAGGAGGAAAAGGGGGAAGTACTTATATAAAATTTAAATATAAATATTTAGATAAGGAATACGAAAGTAGAGAAAATGGTTTTTATGGTAAGATTAGAGAAATGTTGAAAAATAGATATTTAATTAAAATATCTTCAAAAGACCCAAATCTGTGCTATTTTACAGATGATTATATTGTTCCAGACAGCATAAAAGAAGCTCCGCCAGAGGGATAGAAGAAAATACCAGAATGGGCAGTAGAAACAGCCATATCAAACTCGGATTGGTGGTAAAACATAATCTCACAAAATAAAAAACCTCCTTTTTAAGGGAGGTTTTCTTTTTGCTTTAAACTTATAATATTTTAGGGAATTTCGCTGGATTGCTTTCGTGGAAAAGGTCATAAACTTTTTCTACGATATCTTCCACAGACGGCTTAGAGAAATAATCCCCATCCGATGCGTAAGCTGGTCGGTGGTTTTTAGCAGCTATAGTCAGCGGCTTGCTGTCTAAGTATCTAAACGCCCCTTGTTTCTCTAAAATCTGCTGCATGATATACGCCGAAGCTCCGCCCTCTACATCTTCATCTATTACAGCAAGGCGATTGGTTTTCTTCACGCTTTCGCTGATTTCCTCTGACAAGTCAAACGGCAATAGCGACTGAACATCTATCACCTCAGCATCTATACCCAGTTTTGCTAATTCTTCCACAGCTTCCGTTACGATTTTCCAAGTAGAACCGTAGGTCACCAGCGTAATGTCCTTCCCTGCTCTGGTGATTTCCACCTTTCCGACAGGCACGGTAAATTCACCGATGTTGTCTGGTTGTTTTTCTTTCAATCGGTAGCCGTTCAGCGGTTCTATGATAAGCGCCGTGTCATCAGATTTCAGCATTGTATTATAGAATCCAGCGGCTTGGGTAAGGTTTCTCGGTACTAAAACCATCATTCCTCTTACCAAGTTCAGAATCCCTGCCATAGGCGACCCCGAATGCCATACACCTTCCAAACGATGTCCGCGGGTTCTCACGATAACAGGAGCTTTTTGACCGCCTTTGGTTCTGTATTGTAAAGTCGCCAAATCATCGCTCATTCCTTGCAGACAATATAAAACATAATCCAAATACTGAATTTCTGCAATCGGTCTTAAACCTCTCATTGCCAGACCAACCCCTTGCCCTAAAATAGTCGCTTCACGGATTCCTGTATCTGCAATTCTGGTTTCGCCGTATTTTTCCTGCATTCCTTCCAGCCCTTGGTTCACATCACCGATGCTTCCTGTATCTTCACCAAAGATTAATGTTTCTGGATATTTCTCAAAAATCTTGTCAAAATTATTACGAATAACGACTCTTCCATCCAAAATCTGAGAATCTTCGCTGAAAACTGGTTTTATTTCTGGAATATTTACAGCTTTCCACTCTGATTCGCTGTACAAATGAGATGAATAATTATCAGCCTCTTTCTCTGAAATTCTTTCATAAACCTGCACCAGATTTTGTCTATCGCTGGTATTTTGCTCTCTCGTAGCCCAAAGCACTTTTCTTACCAACGCAAAAATATCCTTTTTGCCCACTGTAACCAGTGCAGAGAACTTCTCCAACAATGCAGCAACTTCTGGCTGATTTTCAAACTGTTTTACCAATGGTAAAACTTGATTTTGGATATGGTCTATTGAGGCTCTATATTCCGCCCAAGCCTTCTTCTGCTGTTCTCTCACAAAGGCTTTTGCTTCTTTTTCTATCTCGTCCAGCTCTTCCACAGAAGAAAGCGTCTGCTCTTCGCCATCTATTTGGATGGAATAATTTAAAATCCATTCTCTAAATTTATTAAGACAATCAAACTCTGTCTCAAAGTTAATCCTCTCCTCATCCTTATATCTCTCATGAGAACCAGATGTAGAGTGTCCCTGCGGCTGTGTAACCTCTATAATATGCAAAATCACAGGTATGCTTTCCTCCCTTGCCAACTGCTCTGCACGGGCATAAGCTTCCAAAAGCATCGGATAATCCCACGCTCTTACCTGGATAACCTCGCATCCTTGCTTGTCGCCTTCTTTTCTTTGGAAACCAGCCAATATTTCAGATAAATCTTCCTTTGCTCTTTGGTTGTGCGTAGGAACAGAAATTCCGTAGCCGTCATCCCAAATAGACATAATCATCGGCACCTGCAAAGCACACGCCGCATTGATAGTTTCCCAAAAATGCCCTTCTGCCGTAGATGCATCTCCGATTGTCCCAAAAGCCACTTCCTGCCCATTGTGGGAGAATTTTTCAGAGCCTTGGAATTTTACTTCTTTATAAACATTAGACGCCAAAGCCAATCCAAGAAGTCTCGGCATCTGCCCTGCTGTAGGCGATATATCGGATGAAATATTTTTAATCTGTGTCAAATCCTTCCAGCTTCCGTCTTCATTCAAAGAACGAGTCGCAAAATGGCACGGCATCTGTCTTCCTGCCGAAGCGGGTTCGCGCTCCACATCAGTATGTGCATAGAGCTGAGCAAAAAACGCATCCACACTCAAAACTCCCACTGCCATCGCAAAAGTCTGGTCGCGGTAATATCCTGAACGCCAGTCTCCTTCACGAAAAACCTTTGCCATTGCTAACTGCGGAAGTTCCTTCCCATCTCCTACAATCCCGAATTTTGCTTTTCCTGTAAGAACCTCTTTTCTCGTTAAATAACTTGCCTCACGGGAAATTCTTCCCAAACGATAATCATCTAAAACTTGCTTTCTAAAATCCTGAAATGAGACTTGTTCTGTTTCTATGTAATTAGACATAATTATTTATTTTGTTATTTGTCTTTATCTTTGTTAAACTTTATTTTTTATCTCAAAAACTCCTCCAAACCTATTGTTTTCTGCTCTCCGCTGTCCAAGTTTTTCACGGTAACCTGCCGGTTTTTAATCTCATCACCTCCGTAGAAAGCAATCTCTGGAATTCCTTTCTTCTCGGCGTAAGTAAATTGTTTTTTCAGTTTGGCATTTTCTGGGTACAGCTCCGCAGAAACTCCTTTGACTCTTAGTTTTTGGATTACTTTCATCGCCTCGGTTGCCTCCTCATCGCCATAATTCGCAAAAAGGTATTCTATTTTAGGCGTTTTATTGTCAGCAAAAAGCCCCAATTCCTCCATAACAAGGTAAATTCTATCCAATCCGAATGAAATCCCAATCCCCGAAATTCCCTTCACACCGAAAACCTCCGTAAGATTGTCATACCTTCCGCCGCCGCCGATAGACCCCATCTGGACACCCTGAGCCTTTACTTCAAAAATCGCTCCTGTGTAGTAGTCCAAACCGCGGGCAAGGGTAATATCAAAAACCAAAACCTCCTTATTTACACCAAGTTCCAGCGCTTTACTCAATACAAACTCCAGCTCTTCTATTCCCTTTTCGCCAACTTCTATTCCTTTAAATTTTTCTTTCAGCAAAGCTAATGTATCCTTCGTGGAAAGCCCTTCAAATAGGAAGTTCAGCTTTTCTACGGCTTCTTGTGAAATTCCCTTTTCCAGCATTTCCTTAACTACGCCATCTTTCCCGATTTTATCCAATTTATCCAAAGCAACCGTAAAGTCTATCAACTGCTCCGATATATCCGCATATTCCGCCAGACCAGAGAGGATTTTTCGGTTATTGATACAGATTTTCACAGGAATTCCCAGCTCTGCAAAACTCTTCAGATACAACTGCACCAGCTCCACTTCCTGCCACAAACTTTCCGAACCTACCACATCCGCATCACATTGGTAAAACTCTCTAAATCTCCCTTTCTGCGGGCGGTCTGCTCTCCAAACGGGCTGAATCTGATACCTCTTAAATGGGAATGAAAGTTTTCCGTGGTTCATCGCTACAAATCTCGCAAAAGGCACGGTCAAATCATATCGAAGCGCCTTGTCAGAAATTTGTGGAGTTAGTTTTTTGAAATCCTTATTCTGCCAAGTTTCCTCATCCACATCAGAAGTAAAATTTCCCGAATTAAGTATCTTGAAAATCAGTCTATCTCCCTCTTCTCCGTATTTCCCAGTAAGTGTAGAAAGATTCTCAAAGCTCGGCGTCTCCAAAGGCTGAAAACCAAACAGCTCAAAATTCTGCTGCAAAACACCGATGATGTATCTTCTATTGTAAATTTCCTGTGCTGTAAAATCCCGAGTTCCTTTTGCTAAACTTGGCGCTGATGACATAATTATTTCTATTTTAATAAAAAGACAAAAGTAAAAAAAATAAACCTTATAAATCAGATTTATTTAATAAATTTGCCTTTATAAAATTCTCTTCATTATGAAAACTTTTTTATTTCTTATTCTTTCGCTATTTGCATTGACCGCAAATGCACAGCAGAATTACTATGAATTTGGGTGGAATAACCAGTACGGCATCGTAGATAAAGATGGAAACGAAACCCTGCCGCCATCCTACCAATGGGTATCTCGTTTGATTGATAATGAGTCGCCTTTCATCGTTCTAAATGGAAACAAAGGCGCTGTAATCACAAATAAACAGACTGGGAAAATGGAAAAAATAGACTATCTCATTGATACTTATCTCATTAGCATTGATAAAAAAGATTATATGTATGCTCATTCTAGTGGAAATGGCTTTCTTCTGAATAATCTGGATTTGGACAGCAGAATAAAACTTCCAAAAAAATACATCAAAGTCAGAGATGAAGGAGATTATCTGACTGGTTTTACGAGTAAAAAAACGATTGATTTCATTTCTAAAAAAGATTTTGAAATAAAGAAAAAAATCCTCGCTCCAAAGGAAATCGAAAGTTATCCAACGGAACAAGGGAACAGAGTCTATATCATCAGTGAGAAAAATTCTACACTTTTTCTAGATGACAATCTGAATAAAATCGCCTCTACAAATACTATTTTCAAAGGATTTGATAATCTGAAAGAATATTTAGAAAAGCTAAATATCAGCATTACAGACCCAAATGAGTCAATTGTAGGCGTTGCCGCTTCTGCAGCAAACTATCCTTTTATTTTTCCAAAAAGAAATGGCGACTATGCCATATACAACATTCATTATTCCAAAGAAGAATCTATTCCGTTTTTTCAATTCAAAAGAACAGGTTTTAGCATTTCCAATTCCCGCTATGAAAACAGCGTAACACTGTGGAACAATGATGATAATATGTATCTCTTTTTCTACACTGATGTCCGTTCTAAAACCATACTCCTGCCCAAAAAATATTGGAAAAGTATAGATTTACAGCTTATTTCTCCTTAAAAAACAAAATGGTATTTTCTTTTATGAAAATACCATTTTTAAATTACAACTATCTCTGAAACAATACATTACTGCGGATAGTTTAGATTTTCATCTTTTAAGTTAAGAAGCACCTCTTCCAAGTATTTTTTTGCTTCGTATCTTGCCATCAGAAGGTTGTTGCAGTAGACATTTCCGCACTCCACCTCAGATGCGCCAGGGATATCGCCCTCAAACTCACTGATGAATTTAAACATTCTGGTCATCAGCTCTACAATGTCCTTTGACTCATAATCGCCCGCTAAAATAAGGTAATTCCCTGTCATACAGCCCATTGGCCCCCAGTAGATGACTTTATCTTTCCAGTCACTGTTTCTGAGCCATGTAGCCGCCAGATGCTCCATCGTGTGGATTTCTGCAATCCCCAAAACAGGCTCTTTGTATGGTCTTTTCATTCTGATATCAAACGAAGTAAGCACTTCATTTCCAACATGATCTTTACGAGAAACGAAAATCCCTCTCTGCATTTTCAGATGATCTACGGTAAAACTTGCTATTCTTTCCATAAAATTGATTTTAGACAACAAAAATAAGATTTATATTCATTATTTTGCCTTGATTCCGAAAAACTTTTGAACAATATTTCTAATAAAATAAATATTTTCTTTACCTTTGTGCTGTTTTCAGATTAAAAAATGAGTTTAAAACACATCATAGAAGAACATGAGTAACTCAGATTTTCATCTGAGTGAATTTTTATTTTTAAAGCTGAAAAAAACTAATTTCCGAATATTTATTACTAATTTTTAAATTTTATTAAAAATGAAAAATTTCGTAGAAGAACTGCGTTGGCGTGGTATGATTCAGGATATAATGCCTGAAACTGAAGAACACCTTATGGAAGGGCTTCGTTCGGCGTATATCGGATTTGACCCTACTGCGGATTCATTGCATATCGGGCATTTGGTTGGGATAATGATACTAAAACACTTCCAGAACTGCGGACATAAGCCGTATGCCCTTGTGGGAGGTGCTACGGGGATGATTGGCGACCCTTCCGGAAAGTCGGCAGAGAGAAACCTCCTTACAGAGGAAATGCTTGCACAATACATTACAGGGATTAAAAAACAACTCTCAAAGTTCCTCGATTTTGATAGTGATGCTCCTAATGCTGCCGAGCTTGTCAATAATTATGATTGGATGAAAGGCTTCTCATTTCTGTCTTTCATTCGCGATGTGGGTAAGCACATTACCGTAAATTATATGATGGCAAAAGACTCCGTGAAGAAACGATTTGACCCGAATGAAAACACCGATGGGATGTCCTTCACCGAGTTTTCTTATCAATTGATTCAAGGCTATGATTTCCTCCATCTCTACAAAGAAAAAAACTGTACGCTACAGATGGGAGGGTCTGACCAATGGGGGAATATCACCACAGGAACCGAGATGATTAGGCGTATCTCAGGTGGTAAGGCATACGCGATGACCTGCCCGCTCATCACGAAAGCTGATGGAACTAAATTTGGAAAATCCGAAGGTGGAAATGTATGGCTTGACCCAGAAAAAACTTCGCCTTACAAATTCTATCAATATTGGATTAACACCTCTGATACAGATGCTGAGCGATATATTAAAATATTCACAATGCTTCCTAAAGAAGAAATCCAAAGTCTTACAGAAGAACATCATAAAGCTCCTCATCTAAGAATTTTACAATCCAAATTGGCACAAGAGCTAACCCTATTAGTACACGGGGCTGAAGAACTTAGTAAAGCTGAACAAGCTTCTCAAATCCTTTTTGGCAACTCTACTGCTGAGGATTTAAGGAAGCTAGATGCTCAGACTTTCCTTGAGGTATTTGACGGAGTTCCTCAAGCTGAAATTTCTTTAGGAGACCTCAAAGCTGGCATAGATATGATTGGCGCTCTTTCTGCCAAAACTGGTTTTATCAAAAGTAATTCCGAAGCTCGCCGCGCCTTAGGAGAGAACTCAATTGCTGTAAATAAAGATAAGGTAGCTGAAGGATATGTCCTTACTGAAAAAGACCTGATAAATCAACGATTTATCCTCTTACAACGTGGAAAGAAAAACTATTTTCTTATTACAATAACAGACTAGAGAATCATTCCAAAAGATTTTAATAGTATATGAAAGAGATAGAACGTGTAGCACTACTCTTATCTGAAGTGAATTTTATCTTAATCACAGGAGGAGCTAATACCCGTAGAGTTCTTAGAAATGTAAACCGAATTGCAGGAGCTCTAAACTATCATTGTGAGGTATTTTACTCTTTTTCGGCTATTATTCTCACTGTGTATAATAACACTACTGGAGAAAAAGAAACTATTGTAAAAAGCATTCCTCATCACGGAGTGAACTTTAATGCAATTTCGGATATTAGTATTCTCTCTTGGCGAGTATTGGAAAAGAAACTCTGTATTGATGCCATTGAACGAGAGCTAGCTTATATAAAGAAAAAACCTCATTATAATATGTATTTTATGTGGTTTTTTGTTTCCCTAGCAGGAGGTTCATTAGCCTATATCTTTGGAGGAGACCATCATAATAGTTATATTGAATTTGGAATCTCTTTTCTAGCAACACTCACCGGATTATTAGGAAGAAGGCTTCTACAATTAAGAAAGTTTAATGTATTTATCTGTTGGGCTTGGGCTGCTTTTGTATCGGTATCTGTAGTGAATATTTTTCGAACATTTGGAGTAGAAGAGTATAAGAATGCTCTGGCTGCTTGTGTGTTATGGCTTATCCCTGGAGTTCCTCTGATTAATGGCTTCATTGATTCCCTTACGGGATATATAGTTTCAGGAGTGGCTAAGCTTTTTTATGCAATGCTTCTTATTTTTATGATTTCTATTGGCTTCTATCTTTCTTTATTTGTTTTTGGGTATGAACTTCTTTGATACTTTTTGGGAATTATCTGAGCGTATATTCTGGTCTATGTGGGTTTCAGTGGGTTTTGCCATCTTGTTCAACACCCCCAGAAGAGCCTTATGGGCTACAGCTTTATTGGGAGCTGTAGGCTGGAGTACAAAATTTATACTAATCAAAACTATAATCCCTGACCAAGTAGTTATCTCTTCCTTTGTCGGAGCTTGCTTGGTAGGTTTTTTAGGAATGTATTTTGCTCATAGGGTACACACGCCTCCTATGGTTTTTACCATTCCTGCAGTCATCAATATGATTCCAGGTAAGTCTGGCTATGAATTTATGATGGGGCTTATTAAAATTGTTACTATTACCCACGAGCACGATCAAACCCTAGAAACCATCTTTGAGACTATCAAACTCGCTTTACAAATGGGATTCATCACCTTAGGATTAGCCTTTGGGGTAATTGCTCCTGTTCTCTTGCTGAATACTTACTCTGTAAAGGATAAAGACCTGAATAAGTTCATCGCAAAGAAACTTAAGCGGATTTATAAACGTGAGAGAAAAGAAGAAAAACATTCTTCTGTGAGTGTATAAAATTATTTTTTCAGAAAACAGAAGTTTATTCCATTTTTTTTAGTAGCTTTGTAGCTGTTTTCTTTAATCTCTCAATCAATATTTGACTTATTAATAATACTTAATTTATGGATTTACAAGGACGCATAAAAGTCATTACTCCCATCCAAAGTTTTGGTGCTAATGGCTTTCAGAAAAGAGAAGTGGTTATTGTTACTGAAGAACAATATCCCCAAACCATCTCTTTTGAATTTCATCAAGGAAATTGTGAATTATTGAACAATTTCCAAGTTGGACAAATCGTAAAAATTACTTTTGATATCCGTGGTCGTGAATGGACAAATCCTCAAGGAGAAGTAAAATATTTTAATTCCTTAGTAGGCTGGCGTATTGTAAGTGCTGAGGTAGCTCCTGCCCAACCCTCAATAGCTCCTGTTCCTCCTCCTATGGCTCCCATCACACCTGGTAGTAACTTCACTCCTCAACCTCAAGGGACAGGAGATGATCTAGAAGATGACCTCCCTTTCTAGAAAAATGATAATATACTTAAAACTAATTGATATATACAAAATATGAAAATACTTATTATTAATGGCGGTAGCTCTTCTTTCAAATATCAATTGATTGAAATGGATACCGAATCTGTACTTGCAAAAGGATTAGCTGAACGTATTGGGCTAGAACCTAGTAAAATCACACACGAATACTGGGAGAATGGAGAAAAACACAAAATAAGCAAGGAAATACACTTTCCTAACCACGAGACTGCTTTCAAGGTGATCGCTGAATATCTTACTGATAGTGAGATAGGGGTTATCAAATCTACCAAAGAAGTAAAATATATCGGGCACAGAGTGGTTCACGGAGGTAAATTCACGGCTCCAGAACGTGTAACTCCTGAAGTTATTGAGGAACTTCGTAAAGTGATTCCTTTAGCTCCTTTGCATAATCCAGCTAGTATTATCGGGATTGAAGCCGCTCAAAAAATATTCACTGAAGGAACTGAGAACTTCGTTATCTTTGATACTGCTTTTCACCAAACAATGCCAGAGAAAGCTTTCCGATATGCAATCCCTAACCACTATTATACCGAGGATAAAATCCGAGTATATGGTTTCCATGGTATCAGCCACAAATATGTAGATGCACGTACTCGTCGTCATTTCAATGAGCCTCATATGAAAAATATTACTCTTCACTTAGGAAATGGAGCTAGTATGGCGGCAGTAAATGAGGACGGGCACTGTATAGATACCTCTATGGGATTTGGTCCTGGTGATGGGCTTATTATGGGTACCCGTGCAGGAAATATTGATAGTACTGTTATCTTCTTCCTAGGAGAAAAGGGACACTCTACACAAGAGATCTCAAAAATTGTCAATAGTGAAAGTGGTATGAAAGGACTTATTGGTAGTCCTGATGCTCGTGATCTAGAAAAACTCGTAAATGAAAACGATGCCAATGGAAAGCTCTGTTTGGATATGTATGCTTACCGTATTAAGAAATTCATTGGAGCTTATATGGTGGCTCTAGGTGGTGTAGATTCTCTTATCTTTACGGCTGGAGTTGGAGAAAATTCTCCTATGATTCGTAAGGCTATCTGTGAGGGATTAGAACATTTTGGAATCAAGATAGACCCTCTTAAGAATGAACAGCTTAATCATCCTAGCGACATCGTAGAGATTCAAGCTAATGATAGCAAAGTAAAAATTGTAATTGTAGCTACGAATGAAGAAATCCAGATAGCTCGTGATATATTGTCCCTTGTATAACTT
>CALAEK010000031.1 GCA_937890925.1 uncultured Riemerella sp. | reverse complement strand
TAGAAAAAATATGATTATTGGGTTCTTCCAATTCTTCAAAATGTATTTTCTCATCTTCATATAAATATTCAATAATTTCTTTTATCAAAAACTCTTTTTCATTTTTTAAAGTACTTGGTATTATTTTTTTATCTACAAAATCGCTATAATCTAAAACTATTTCCTCCATTCTATACATTTGATTTACTTTCTCTAATGCCTCTTCTATATTTTGAGCTTGGATATTAATAGTCTTTGATAATATTTCTTGAATTTCAATCTTAAACATTTCCATATTTTACTTTTTTATAATTACCACGCCCAATAAATTCAATAATTCCTTTGTCTCTTAGAAGTTGTAACTGCTGTCTTATTTTATCTTTGATGAAATTATTGTTTGGGTATTTCTGCTTTAATTTTTGTTCAAATTTATAAACCTCATCAAGAGTAAAAAACTCTTTTTTTATAGCATCTACACAAGCCATAACATCTAAAAGCCAACCTTTTGATTCTTTATTTTTCAATCGCAAGAATAAAGTTTTTTTAAAAGATTCTCTTACAATATCTCTATCTATAATTTGTTCATCCTTAACTAAAAACACCTTTCCTATATCAACTATTTTTGAGATATCTATATTACATCCTATCCAACCTGCCCGTTGGGCAGTTTCTGCAAGTGGTGGTCTTTTTATGATAATCTCAGGTGTAAAAAATTGCTTAGGTATAATCAGAAAATTATCAACAGTCCAGCTTTTTGTATAAGTCAAAAAGAAAAAATTAGGATTATTTTCAGAGTTTATTCTTTCTATCATTGTAGAATAAGCACCATCTGTAATAGTTTTTGATAGCTTCCCATTTTTGCTTTTCAATTCAAACTCTTCTTTACAACTATTACAATAAAAATCAGCAACTGGACGATTATTTTCAAATTCATTTAATGGTAATTCTCCACAATTTGGACAATAACAATTATTTAAAACCCAATTTTCAGTTAATAATCTAGCTATTTGAGATTTACTTTTATAACCTTGAGATAAATTTAAATTAAATGCTAAATCCATCATAATATAACCCATTAAAACAAGTACGATTCAAAAAAATAAACAATGCTGATTGCTCTATTTTTCCTTGAACTCTTGAATTAAACAAATTTCTTTTTTCATAATAATATTGTTTTTTATCTTCTTGATTTCCTTCTAATTCATGATATTCATTTTGTAAAATTTCAAGAATAGAAATTAAATCATGTGGATTTTGCGCAATCACTTCATAGGTATCTATCAACTCTTTATTAATATCATTAATAACCGCCTTTTTCATATTTGGAAATTCACTCAATAGCCAAAATAACACAGCTCCACTCCCTACAAAAGGTTCTATGTAAGTAAAATTTTCCTTAAAAACAATCTCGGGTAAATTGTTTTTAATTTGTTCTATAAGTTGTGTTTTTCCACCTGCCCATTTTAGGAAAGGTTTCGCTTTTTTTGACAAATACTTCATAAATTAACTTATCTCAAATCACAAATCTCTTTTACAAGAGCTGGATATTTCTCAAATAATTTTTTACCCCCAGTGATTTCTCCCTCTATTTCTCCTGCATTATCATAATTAATATGTGGATATTTTTCAAAAACTATATCCCTTATTTCGCTCTCATCTTCGTTTTCATGGTTTTCAGAATAGGCATCATCACTCACATAGAGCAGTCCCTCTGCCCAAGTGTCCCCAATGTCAAAATGATATTTCCCGCTGATGAAAGCATTGATGTATTTGGTTATATCTTCAAAAAATTCTTTCCCTTTCAGCAAAAGCCAGCATCGGAAATAAATAAATCCATCGGTAGAAATGTATGGCTCTTCCTCAAAATAATAAACACCATCTTTTTTCTCAAAATCACAATTTAAAATGATGTAAAGCTCTGCTATCTGGGCGGTATAGAGTTCCATCAGTTTTTTTTGCATAGTCTTTTCAAAAGCTACCAAACGCTCTTTTCCATGCTTCGCCAAATAACTTGTCAGCTTTTCCAGGTGCTCTTCTACATCGTAGGCATCCCACTTTTTCTTGTTGTATTTATAGCTTTTTTCGATGGCTTCCCAAAACAAAAATTCAGCTTTTTCCTCCTCGCTCATTTCTATTTTAGCAGGAATTTCCTCATTTGGAGAAACTTCTACATAGCCTTTTTTCATTTTTTGAGCAATGAGTTTTTCGCTTTCCTTTTGGCATTCCTCTTCACTCGCGAATTTCTTTGTCATCTCGCGCCCAGCAGTCCCTATTTTTCCATAATGAACGATTTGCTCCTCCCCTTCATATTCGATATTCCAAAACTTATCGGACAAATCATTTTGATTGATAAAAAACCTTTTCATCACTCGTTTTTTTTGAAGATTAAATTAAATTTTTATTCGCTCTATATCCGCACCTATGGCTTTTAGTCGGCCTTCTATGTCTTCGTAGCCTCGATCTATCTGCTCTATATTGTGGATTATGCTTTTCCCTTCAGCCGAAAGAGCCGCTATCAGAAGGGCATTTCCAGCTCTGATGTCTGGCGAAATCAATGTAGTTCCTCTCAATGGCGTTTCGTGGTTAAGCCCTATTACTGTGGCTCTATGCGGGTCACAAAGGATGATTTGAGCTCCCATATCGATTAGTTTATCTACGAAAAACAGACGGCTTTCGAACATTTTCTGATGAACAAGAACACTTCCCTTCGCCTGAGTAGCCACAACTAAAATAATTGAAAGTAAATCTGGCGTAAAACCTGGCCAAGGAGCATCCGAAACGGTCAAAATAGACCCATCGATGAACTTTTGTATTTTGTAATTTTCCTGCGATGGGATGTAGATATCATCCCCTTTTCGCTCCAATTTTATCCCTAATTTTCGGAATGTATCAGGAATGATGCCGAGCTGTTCCCAGTTCACATTTTTAATGGTAATTTCTGACTTTGTCATCGCTGCCAGCCCAATCCAAGAACCGATTTCCACCATATCTGGAAGGAGAACATGCTCCGTTCCTCCAAGGCTTTCCACGCCTTCTATCGTCAGCAGGTTAGAGCCTATTCCTGTTATTTTCGCTCCCATTCTATTGAGCATCTTGCAGAGCTGCTGAAGATACGGCTCACAGGCTGCATTGTAAATTTGAGTAGTCCCCTTAGCCAAAACAGCCGCCATGATGATATTGGCAGTCCCCGTTACTGAAGCCTCCTCCAAAAGAATAAATTTCCCGTTTAATTCCTTAGCTGTAAGGGTGTAAAAACTTTCTTCTTCATTAAAATTAAATTCTGCCCCCAGCTCCACAAAACCCTGAAAATGAGTATCCAGCCTTCTTCTTCCTATTTTGTCTCCTCCTGGTGTAGGCATATACGCCTCACCGAAACGCGCAAGCATCGGCCCTAAAAGCATCACGGAGCCTCTAAGCTTTGCGCCATCTTTTCTAAATTCCTTTGATTTAATGTAGTCAAAATGGATATTATCCGCCTGAAAAGTAAAATCGCCTTTTCCGTTTTTAATTACTTTTACCCCGAAATCTTGCAGGATTTCTATCAAACGATTAACATCCTTGATGTCTGGTATATTACTGATTCTCACAGGCTCAGAAGTTAAAAGCACAGCGCAAAGAATTTGCAGTGCTTCGTTTTTAGCTCCTTGTGGCGTGATTTCTCCGCTTAGTTTTTTTCCTCCTCTTATCTGAAATGCTTCTGTCATCTTTTTCTATTTTTTTGTGAATGATGGTTTCTTTTTTTATAATTATTTCTCTTGTTTCTGTTCGGGTGATAGATTTTACTTTTATCCAAAGTTTCTATTCCTGTCAAGTCTAATTTATCCTGAGAAAGTTCCTTCAAATGCCTGAAAATCACTTCGTCCTGCACATGTTCTTTGTTATAGACATTATAGGATTTTTTCATATTGTTGGCAATTACCTGTATCAGAGCCTCTTTCTCCTCGCCTTCTTCCAGCTCTATGGCTCTATCTATGAGCTGTAAAATGCTCTTTCCATAGAATTTATATTCATTGTCAAAAGAAGGATAATCCATTCTGTTAGGCTTCTGGGCAAGCCCCTCCCGCGTTGGGAAAGGATACGGCGCATCTACATCCAAATCATAATCTGCTAAAATATACAAGTGATCCCAGAGTTTATGTTTATAATTTTCCTCATCACGGAGATGAGGATTTCTTTGTCCCATAAATTCTACTATGGTTTTCGCCACTTCGTTTCGTTCTTCCTTAGAAGGTAGTGATTTACAATACTCTACCATCTGCTGGATATTTCTGCCATATTCTGGCATGAGTAACTTTGTGCGGTTTGTGTTGTACTCCATTGTGTTTATTGATAATATTTAGAATAAGCCTAAACGACCTATTTCATTGAAAACTAATTAACTAAGTCTAATCCTCCGAAATTCCCTGAACTCATCATCAGATAAGCGCCTTGGGTCTTGTCCAGTGTATTCCAGTATTCGTGGAGACTTTCTGCATTGGTAAAGACTTTCAGGTCTGGATTACCAAATTTTTCTTTAATCATTTCAGGCGAAATCGGCTCCATTCGTTTGATTTTCAAGGCTTCTTCCGAATAGAAAATCACTCCTGTATCCAGTCCGTCCATTGCTCCTTTGTATTGTTCTAAAAATATGGGATTCAGCGAACTATAAGTATGAAGTTCTAAAAATCCGTAAGTTTTTTCCTGCTTAAACTGCTCCTTGAAAGCCGCCACAGTTGCTTTTACCTTGGATGGCGCATGTGCAAAATCTTTATACAAAATCCCTCCATCTTTTCTCTCCACTTTTTCTAATCGCTTGGAAGCACCTTTGAAACTCATTATCGCCTCATAAAACTCCTCTTCCATAATGCCCAGCTGCTGGCAGATAAGTTTTGCGCCTTCCATATTGAGCAAATTATGTTTTCCAAAAACAGAGAGCGGAATTTCGCCCATGCTTGTTTTTAGATAAACTTTCCCTTCGCGAATGCTGTATTCAGGAGTTTTATATGGCAGTTTTCGGAAATATTTCTGGCTGTTTTCTACAATTTTTACCACTTCTTCATCTTCCTCATTATACACCAAAACTCCACCAGAAGTGATGCTTTCAGTAAATTTTCTGAACTGCTCTAAATAATCATCAAAAGTCTTAAAAACATTGATATGATCCCATGCAATACCGCTGATTAGGGCTATATTTGGGTGATAATGCAGGAATTTAGGTTGTCTGTCCTCGGCAGAAGAAAGATACTCATCGCCCTCCAAAATCATAAAATCTGTATCCTCGGTGATTTTCACCATGCAGTCAAACCCCTCCAGCTGGGCGCCCACCATGTAGTCTATTTCCTTGTTGTGAAAATTCAGCACATGCAGAATCATAGAAGTGATGGTGGTTTTCCCATGTGAACCAGCAATGACCACTCTGGTTTTTTCCTTGCTTTGCTCATAGAGAAACTCTGGATACGAATAGATTTTTAATCCTAATTCCTTGGCTCTTGCCAGTTCTGGATTGTCCGCATGGGCGTGCATTCCCAAAATTACAGCATCTATATCCGCAGTAATTTTCTCTGGAAACCAGCCAAACTCCTTTGGAAGAATACCTTTTTGTTCCAATCGTGTTTTTGAGGGTTCAAAAACAGCATCATCTGAGCCTGTAACCTCAAAACCTTTATTTTTCAGTGCGATAGCAAGATTGTGCATGGCACTCCCTCCTATGGCGATAAAATGAACTTTCATATTTTTCTTTTATGCTTGTGATTTTTCTTCTTGTTTTTCTGCAGCCTCTTGTTTTTTTCGTTCCAGCTCTTGGTCGTATTCGTAGAGGACATTGTGTTTTGGTGTCTGCTCTATGGCATTCATGATTTTATCCAAAATCTGTTCAGCGCTTTCGTTGTCGTAGTCTATGTCAAGCGGTTTTTTAAACTCCATTGTCGGCTGCACGCCTGTCACTTTCAGTCTTAATCCTTTTTTGTCAAAAGCCCTACGGAAACCATTGATTTTCACAGGAATTACTATTGCTCTCTGCTGAAGGACAAGTTTCGCTGTCCCCTTTCTCCCAGGAGCAAAAGCTGCCGTAGTTCCCTGCGGGAAAGATACCACCCAGCCGTTGTCCAGCGCTTTTAGGATGTTTTCTACTTCGGACATATCTACTTTTCTATTGACATTCTGCCCATTGGCACGCCAAGTTCTTTTCACGGTAACAGCACCTACCAGCTTAAAAATCCTTGTAAGAAGCCCTTTATTCATGGTTTCTTCCGCCGCCACATAGTAGAAATCTACTTTGGGATTGAGAATGTAGATAGGATTCGCAATCGTATTGATAAAGCCGTTATTCACTGCACAAAAGACATGATACATCGCTGCCACATCCGCAAAATAAGTCTGGTGATTAGAGACAAAAAGTACATTGGTTTTTGGTAAATCCACCAAATGCTCTGTTCCTGTGATTTTCAGTTTATTAAAACCATTGAACCTTCGGTAAGAAACCAGCCCAAAGATAAACACCACCAATCTTTTCAAAATATACCAGTTGCCAAAGGCATCCGTAAATATGTTTTTCTTTCCCATTTTTTGATTTTAAAAACGAAATATAAAGCCCCAAATTTAAGGATTTTTCCCTTGCCGAAGCTAATTCAGCATTATTTTTTCAGCATATTTCTCTGTAAAAAGCTTTTTGTCCTCCTGCATTTTTTCCAAAGTCGCAGGCAGGCGGTAACCAAAAAGGAACTTTTCTTCCTCATCCAGAAAGAGAATTTCCTTTTCCTCGCCATCTATCATCTGAGCGAAAATATCCCACATAGACTGGTCTTTCAGCTTTAATAATTCAAAAAACTCCTTGGCTTGGATATGTATAGTTTTCATAAATTTCAAAATATTTAGAACTTACAAAAATATAAAAAAGAGAGGATATTTGTAATGTTTAATATTTTTTATTACTTTCGTAATATCCAAAAAATTCCCGAAGATGAGCACCGATGAACAACAAGAACGAATAGAAATCCTCAAAAGATACGATGACCTAATCCACCACACCTACCGAAAGCTGAATGAGGAACAGCTGGAACTCATCAAAAAGGCTTTTGATGTAGCTTGGGATGCCCACAAAGACCAGCGCCGAAAGACTGGAGAACCCTACATTTTCCATCCCATAGCGGTGGCAAAAATCGTGGCTGAGGAAATAGGTCTAGGTGCTACCAGCATCGCGGCAGCACTGCTTCATGATGTGATAGAAGACAGCGACTACACCTATGAAGACATAGAAAGACTCTTCGGAAAGAAAATCGCTGATGTAGTGAACGGACTCACCAAAATTTCCGTGATGAATAACCAAAACATCTCTGTGCAGTCCGAAAACTACCGAAAACTCCTGCTCACTCTATCGGATGATTTTAGAGTAATTCTCATCAAAATAGCTGACCGCCTTCACAACATGAGAACGCTGGACAGTATGCGTCCAGACAAACAGAAAAAAATAGCCTCTGAGACCGTATACATCTACGCTCCTATGGCTCACAGACTGGGACTTTACAACATAAAATCTGAATTAGAGGATTTGTCCCTAAAATACAACATGCCCGAAATCTACAACGAAATTTCTGAAAAACTCATCGTAGCCAAAGAACACCGTGAGAGCTATGTGCAGGAGTTTATAGAGCATGTTTCTGAAAAACTGAAAGAAGAAAAACTAAATTTCAAGATTAAAGGAAGGGCGAAGTCCATCAGTTCCATTTATAGAAAAATGCTGAAACAAAACATTCCTTTTGAGGAAGTTTATGATAACTACGCCATCCGTGTCATCTACAAATCAGACTTTAAGAACGAGAAATTTCTCGCTTGGAAAATCTATTCCATCATTACCGACCTCTATCACAGCAATCCTGCACGAATGCGGGACTGGATTACCCAGCCGAGAAGTACAGGCTATGAAAGTCTTCATTTGACTATCCTAGGGCCTGATAACAAGTGGGTGGAAGTGCAAATCCGAAGCGAGCGAATGGATGAAATCGCAGAAAAAGGAGTTGCTGCCCATTACAAATACAAAGAAGGTTTCAGCCAAAACTCTGATGACAAAAACTTTGAACAATGGGTGGTTCAGATTCGGGAAGTTTTGGACAACCAGCAATCGCTCTCCACTACGGAGCTTTTGGATAGCATTAAGCTAAATCTATACACTAAAGAAGTTTTTATTTTCACGCCAAAAGGAGATGTTAAAATCCTTCCAAAAGGTGCGACAGCACTGGATTTTGCTTTCATGGTGCATTCTGAACTGGGAATGAAATGCAGCGGCGCTAAAATCAACGGCAAATTGCAGCCGATAAGTTATGTCCTGAAAAACGGAGACCAGATAGACATCATCTCCTCCCCCAACCAAAAACCGAAAAAAGATTGGCTGGATTTTGTAGTAACTGCTAAGGCTCGTTCTAAAATAAAGGCGGTTTTAAACTCGGAAAAAAATCAAAAAGTAGCCGAAGGAAAAGAAATTTTCCAAAGAAAACTGAGACACGCCAAAATCAACTTTACAGAAGAGGAACTCAATAATATTCAGAAATATTTCAACCTAAAAACCTCACAGGATTTATTCCTAAAATTCTATGAGGGAACGCTGGACACTTCCAATTTAAAGGAATATTTGGACAGTAAAAAAAGTTTCTTCGGAGGCCTTTTACAACGATTCCGAAAGGATAAAACCGAATTTGTAGAAACGCCAAAGTCAGATTTAGACCTTATTGTTTTTGGGCGAAATGAGGAAAAATTGTCCTATTCTTTTGCAAAATGCTGCACGGTAATTCCTGGTGATAAGATTTTTGGGTTTTTAACGATAAATGATGGCATTAAAGTGCATAATGAAAACTGTCCCAATGCGATAAACCTCCGTGCAAACTACGACTATCGTGTGATGCTGGCAAAATGGGTGAACTCCGAAAGATTCATTAACAACATCAAAATAGAACTCCAAGGAATGGACAGAATGGGAATAATAAATGATGTAGCATCCATTATCTCTAATAATATGCACATCGACATGAAAGGAATCTCTATTAACTCCATTGATGGAATTTTCATCGGAACCATCTCTTTAGAAGTTAAAAACAAAAACCAGTTGGATGATTTATTAAAACAACTGGCACAGATAGAAGGAATCAAAAAAGTAAAAAGATTATAAAAAACGCCCTAAAAAAGGGCGTTTATGTTTTTATTTCTTTGCTCCGTAAGGCATTTTCTTACTTGCATTTCTCAGAAGGTTTTCTACGATATCACTATGGTTACTTCTCCACCCACCTGAATATTTATTGCTGTAATTCCAAAATATTTTATCAGTATTTTTATCATAAATATTCATATCTGCAGTGATTTCATTGGTTGTTCCTTCATAATCCAGCAGAACAGATGCCGCCACTGCCACTCCCTGTGGCATAGGTTTAGTCATTACATAATTAGAACTTACAACAGCATCTACTCCTAGAATAGCGCATATTTCACTCTTTGTCAGCTCTTTTTCAGGGTATCCTGCTCTTTTTAGTTTTGTGTTTGTAGTTTCTATATCTTGTATTTCTTGGCTCGCATTATTCTGAGAAAATCTCTTCAAAAACCAAGCATACATTTCCTTCTGAAAATTAGCCGATTCCTGCTCCTTAGACTGGTCAAAACGCCCTGTATACTTACCTTCAAGCATAGAAACTTTAGGTGGCAAAATCGCCACTTTCTTCTGATTAGATGTTATTGCCAGCATGTCATTAGAATTATAAACTTTTGCTCCACTGCATGACATAAAAAGTAACAACAAAACTCCCAATATGGAAGTACCTTTAATAAATGTTCTCATAACTAAAAATATTATTATTTCCTACAAATTTACCATTATTTAAGGATTTTTCAAAATAGATTATTATGATTTTTGTTATATTTGTAAATCTTAAAGTTCAATTTTAAAAATAATTAAAAATGCGTATAACAAAATTTTTTAAAGAATTTTTCTCAAACAGCCAGTCCTCAGGGGTTTTATTGGTTTTATGTGTTACCATTTCTCTGATGATAGCCAACTCTTCGGCAGCGACTGGGTTTCAGGCTCTTTTGGATACAATGATAGGTCCATACTCTGTAAGTATGTGGATAAATGACGGTCTAATGGCGGTTTTCTTTCTTTTAGTAGGTTTAGAAATAAAACGAGAGCTTCTCAAAGGCGAACTTTCTAACTTCAAAAACGCCTCGCTTCCTATCTTTGCGGCGATTGGCGGAATGATAGTTCCTGCGGTTATTTTCACTATTTTTAATCATGGCACGGAATACAGCAACGGCTGGGCTATTCCTATGGCTACGGATATCGCCTTTTCATTGGCTATTGTTTCTATGTTAGGAAAAAGCGTCCCTTCTGCGATAAAAGTATTTTTGGCTGCTTTGGCGATTGTGGATGACTTAGGAGCGATTGTGGTGATTGCGATTTTCTACACGGATGAAATTCATTGGAATTACCTCGCTTACAGTGGTTTAGTCATCGTTTTACTTGCGGCATTAAATTATTTTAAAGTTAAAAAGCATATTTTTTATCTAATTCCAGGGGTGTTTTTATGGTATTTCATGCACCATTCTGGTATTCATGCTACCATTGCGGGAGTTATTTTAGCATTTACTATTCCTCCTAATTCCGAGAACGAAACAGAGGCTTCTCCGTTAGAGAAATTGGAACATTCTTTACATATCCCTGTGAGCTATGCTATCATGCCGATTTTCGCGCTTGCAAATACCAACATTACTTTCAAATCAGGTATGGTGGATGGGCTGTTTTCAAACTTTGGATACGGAATAGTATTGGGTCTTATTTTAGGAAAACTTATTGGAATTAACCTATTCTCTTTCATTGCTATAAAACTGAAAATCAGCAACCTTCCTGACCGAAGCCGATGGATTCACATGGCTGGAGCTGGACTATTGGCAGGGATAGGTTTTACGATGTCTATTTTCATCGCGCTGCTTTCTTTTAAAGACAGCCAAGAGCTGCAGGATTCAGCCAAATTTGCTATCCTTACGGCTTCTATATTGGCTGGTAGTTTAGGATATTTACTCCTAAAAAACACAGCTAAAAACGATAATTCTATTTAATAATCTTTAAAGAAAATAAAAAAGAGCGACTAAAATTTTAGTTGCTCTTTTTATTTACAATATTTTAAACTATATCTGAAAATCTATTTTTTCGTCTTGAACACTGCTATTTTTCTGCTTGTTGGAATCGTGTATTCGTTTTATCGCTAAATTCAACTCATTTCCAAACATTATCAGCACCACATTCACATCCACCCAAATCATCAATAAAATCATAGAACCTACCGAGCCATAGAGGACATTATACCTCGCTATTTCACTGACATAAAACGCAAAAAAATAGGTAACCACCATAAACAAAACCGTGGTAAGAATAGCCCCTGGGATAGATTGTTTAAATCTTGTAATTTCCACAGAACCAACCCAATACAAAAGCGCCAATGCCAGACAATAAACCAAAGGAAATGAAAAATATCCAATAATCACTGTTAAATTAGAAAAAAACCAATTACTCGGATATTCGGGCATCAGTAATTTAAATACAACTTCGCCGTAGTAAATTCCCAAAAGACACATCACGATAGCTACTGTAAAACTTGTCGTAATTAAAAACGCCAGCAAATACTCCCTAATCATCCCTCTCTGCGTATCCGTATCATGGTTAAAGCCATTGATAAGAGCATAAGTCCCATTCGTAGCAAAAATAAGCACCAAAGCAATGGTAAACAAGCTCATCTGTGCAATATTCGGCATGATGTTTTGTTCAATATACCCTGTCACATCTTCCAGCATATGGTCTGGCAGGATACGAGGCATCAGTTCATTGAAAATATAATGATAAAGTTCCTCATAATGAGGTAAATACGGCAAAACCGAAAGAATAAACAAAATGAGCGGAAAAAGACTTAAAAAAAAGCTCCAAGAAACACTCGCTGCTTGTCTAATGATTTGTTTCTGAAATATCCCCCCTACATAAATTTCCAAAAGCCCCCAGAGGGAAATATCCAGCATTGGTAAATGGATTCCATCTAAAAAACCATGGATTTTCTGAAATATTTTGAACTTTTTTATCTCCATTTTAGTTACATTTGCAGACCGCAAATATACAGAAACCATATGAAATTCAATCTCATTTGTATAGGAAAAACCGATGACCGCGAGATTACAAACCTTATTTCCAATTATTTACCACGCATTCCGAAACATTGGAATTTTGAAATTATAGAAATTCCTGATGTGAAAAACGCAAAAAACCTATCCGCAGATTTACTGAAAAAAGAGGAAGCGAAATTGTTTTTAAACCAAATTGACAATACGGATTTGGTCATTCTTTTAGATGAAAAAGGGAAAGAATTTACCAGCCGACAGTTTTCAGAAAAAATAGATTTTTGGCTCAATACATCAGTCAAAAAAGTAAATTTTCTTATCGGCGGTGCCTATGGCTTTTCTGATGAAATATACCAAAGAGCTAATGAGAAAATTTCTCTCTCAAAAATGACTTTCACACATCAGATGATTCGGTTATTTTTCGTTGAGCAAATCTATCGTGCTTCTACTATTTTACAGGGAAAACCCTATCACAATGATTAACTGATTTTATAAATTCCAATAACTCCATTTCATTTTCACAGCCATAGGATTTTCCCTGCTCAATTTATCGTAAAATTCTTTGAAATTTCCATTCCAAATAGTGTAATTATGGGTAAATCGAAACAAAGTTTCCAAACCCTCTATTCTTACACTTATTTGCCATATTCTAATTTTATTGATGTTTATAGATGTCCTTTTAAGTTCGGCTATTTGAGTAAAAGAAACTTTGACCGCCTTTCTATTTTTAGCAATAATATATAGATTATCATCATCAAAATAGAAACTTTCATCACTAATAAATCTACCCTCCAACCCAAAAAAGAAAGGTCTCGATGAGATTTTTTTCAGTTGAGCTATGTCTATGTCTTCCTGCAAATTATTAAACAGCATTTCATTATTCTTCTTCCAATCTCCATTATAATAATTAAAAAGTTCCCAAATCATGTAAATAAAAAAACATATACTCAAAAACAGCATATAGAAAACATTATTTTCCAGCCTAATGAGAATAAATATTCCTAAAATACACACTAAAAATATTACAACTATTCTTCTTATCATTTCTATTATTGAAAATAAAAAAGAGAGGTTTGAAACCTCTCTTCTTACTTTATTTTGATGCTATATGTGATTCCTTACCTGAGTCATTAGTCAATTCAAATGTAACTCTTCTCACTAATCTTCTAGCTCCTGCAGATTTAGCTTTAGTTTTCTTATCTACTCCCTTACCTTGAGATGCTAGTCTTGATGTATCTACTCCCATCTCAACTAATAACTGCTTAACTGCATCTGCTCTCTTCTTAGACAGTTTCTCATTGTATCCTGCATTACCTACTTGGTCTGTGTAACCAACTATATTAAGTTTAGCATCTGGATTTTGTTTTAAATAGTTTGCTACAAAACCTACTGCCCACAATGAACCATCTTGAGGCTCAGAAGAATCAAATCCAAAGTAAGCATTAACATATCCTTTTTCTATAAGCTCTTTAGCTGGGTCTACACTTTCTACAATAACATTATTGTTATTTGTATTTTGATTGTTATTTGATGCTATATTGCTGTTGTTGCTTATATCTCCATTTTCATCATCATCAAAATCATTTTCATCATCAGATTTTACATTATTATTAGCAAGTCTAGGATCCTTATCAGTTTCTATACGCTGACCATTTGCTGTTATATCACTTCCTCCTCTTGTTATACGATTATCTACTGTTTTCTCATTTTGAGCAACCTTTTTATCTTTCTCTTCTTCTCTCTTCACATTATACCAATCTGCATGAACTTGTTTTTTACCTAAAGCAATCTGAAGACCTGCAGTAGCAGTAAAATTAAGCCCTTGGAAATTAACATTTCTCATTGGAGTTACATTAGGATCTTTTGTTAAACTTTCTCCATTGAAAGTATAATGCTGTGTCAAATACCAATTGAATGTACCACTCAAAAGTAATGTTATTCTATCACTAAGACGAACCTGAGGTGTGATACCAAATATAATAATTCCTAAGTTATCAACTCCTTTAAAGCTTTTTGATGTCATATGTCCATATCCTACCCCAAAGTGAGCTAATAACCCAAAGTTTTTAGTAAAGTCTTCAAAAGACAAAGCACGCCCTAAATTAGCCACCCCTTGAACATTCACATTCCATATTCTAGTAGCAAATTTAGGAGAATTTCCTGCATGCTGAAGCTGATCAAATCCTCCACCTAAACGAAGACCAAATTTATTATTGAACATGTAACGAATACCTCCATTTGTAGTCCAAACATTCGGAACTGAAGCGAAATATCCTTCAGAAAAACCTGAAGAAGATAATATACTTACCCCTCCACTTGCATCAATAGACCACTTGTTATAATCTTGAGCATTAACCCCCAAAGAAAGCAAGATAGTCATAACAAAAGCTAAGAATTGTCTTTTCATAATCTATATTTTAATTTATAGTAAATCTAATTGTTTCAGTTAAAGAAAACAACCCACTTTATGACCCAGTGAGTATAATTCATTGAGCAAATATATAAAAAAAATACATATCTACCTAATAATCACCTAAAAAAAATATTTTTTTCTATATAAATTTACATATGTTTTATGTTTTTCACATATGTAAATAACTAATAAAAACCTCCTATTTATAGGCTTTTATGACTTTTCTTGATTAAAATGAAAAAAAAATTATTTTTTTGAAAATATTTGTCCTAAAATAATACCTGTTGCCATAGAAACATTAAGACTTTCAGTATGTTGAAGTTTTCCAAATCTTGGAATTGTAATATTTTGAGAAACAAGTTTTTTTATCTCTGGACGGATTCCATTCCCTTCATTGCCCAAAATAAGATAAAAACGCTCTGGAAATTCTGTCTTGTAAAGACTCTGTCCTACCATATCTGTTCCGAAAACAGGGCGATCAGAATTTTGTAGAAGTGATACTATATCCTTATTATATATAATATTAACCCTTGTGAAAGATCCCATAGTCGCTTGGATCACTTTTGGATTATAAAAATCCACACAATCCTCACTACAAACAATCTGCTCTATCCCAAACCAATCAGCCAAACGAATAATAGTTCCCAAATTACCAGGGTCCTGCACATTATCTAAAACCAACTGAATAGGCGTTTCTATGGAAGTGTTTTCCTTTAGCTCACAGACTGCAACAGAATTTTTAGGATTTTGTAACAGACTAATTTTTCTTAATTCTCGTTCTGTAATTAGATTGGTTTTAAATGGCTGAAAATCAGGATTAGATATATCTATACTAAAAATCTCCTTGACTTTATAAGAAGAATTTTTTAGTTCTCGGATAATTTTATCTCCTTCAACCAAGAATAAATTGTATTTTTGTCTAAATTTTTTTTTATCTAGAGATTGTAAAATTTTAATAGTATGAGCAGTAAGCATAGTCGTAAATATTTTCAAAAATATCATATATTTTTATCTCTCACAATAATTATGGCATTATTTTATGCCTGTACCACCAATAAAGTCCCTAAAGGCCAGTATCTTTTAACAAAAAATAATTTTAAATTTACTGATGGCTCTGTCTATTCTAGCGGAGTTTCTGACTATGTTTCCCAAAAACCCAATGGAAAAACGCTTTTTGTATTTCCTATGAGTTTATGGTTTTATAATATGGCAAATCGTAAATACGATACCATATTAAATAGATATATGAACTATCCTTCTCACCTTAGAAATAGTAAACTAAGAGACACACTTTCTATCAGAGCTGGGCATCCAGAATATGTGGGCAGAAGTATGCTTTTGAGTAGAATGCTTCATAACATAGGGAAAGCTCCTGTCATTCTTGATGAAAATAAAACCAGACTAAGTGCTAATGGTATCAAAAAATACCTGATATACAGAGGATACTGGGATACAGAAGTTGAATACAGCATCAAGAAAGATTCTTCTGCTAAAAAAGCTCAAAATATCTTTACAATCACTCACAAAGACCCTACCTATATAAGTGAGTACAACCATAATATTCCCTATCCTGATATAAGAGCTATTTATGAAGATAATTATGATAAAAGTCTTGTAAAAAAAGGAAATATCCTAAACCAAGCTCATCTAGAAAATGAAATAAAAAGAATCAACGAACTGATGAGATCCGAAGGATATTATAACTTTAATAGTAATAATGAAGAAATATTCTTTACCGCAGATACTCTAAAGAGCAGAAAACAGGTTCCTTTGACATTAGAAATAAGAAAAGACACTATCGGTGGGCGATACAAAAGACACACAATAGGAAAAATAGAAATTTATATAAAAGACAAGCCTTCTGATTCTACAATTATAGAGAAAAAAATAGGCGATGTTACCATCAGAAGAATGGACCGCTACTTCAAGTCTAGACACCTTTGGAGAGCTGTCACTGTGGACAGTGGAGAAGTCTATAACCAAAAAAGAATAGATCTTACCAGAAGAAACCTTATTGCTCTTGATAATTTTAGTATCGTAAATGCTAATCCTTTGACAAGAAGGTCAAAAGAAGCTCCTAATGACAGCATCTTAGACCTTCGCTACACGCTTATTCCTTTGCAAAGGTATAACCTAAAACTGGCTACAGACCTGCATTATTCCCAAATTCTAAACTTTGGAATTTCGCCAAGTTTGGAATTTACAAGCAGAAATATATTCCGAGGAGGAGAAAACCTGAATCTAAGTCTTTCGGGAATTGTTGGTACGACTGGAAATGAAAAAGGCAAGTTTTTCAACGCCTATGAAACTTCAGCAGAAATTTCACTGAAATTGCCTAGATTCATTTCGCCTTTTAACATGGACAAAATCATACCACGCCGATTTTCACCATCTTCCTCTATCATTTTTGGGGCATCTGTGCAGAATAATATCGGTCTGGGGAGAATCAACTTCAATGGTGGGATAAATTATTTCTTGAATGTAAATGATGTGGTTTCGCACCGTTTTACCCTGCTGAACTCTCTACTGAGTATCACCAGAAACAAGGATAACTACTATGATTTGTTCCCTAATGACAAGATTGTTCGTGATTATATTTTTGGGCTTTATCAAAGTGTAAATCCTACTTTGGTTTCGCAGTTTTATAATGGAAATGTAACTTCTGATGCTGTTTCTAAAGCAATCTTAGATGATCACAACTTTACAAACAGCCTAAATTTTGCCGACCAATATCAGATGACTTTATTTGAACAATCACTTCTTAACAAGGAGAGACAAACCCAGGATGTTATCATTTTTGGACTAAATTATAACTTCCTTTACAATGAATTGGGTAAAAAATATTTTAAACACCCATTCTATTTCAATGCTAAATTTGAACTATCAGGAAACACACTGAGTTTGCTGGATAATATATTTAAATTTGAAAGAAGAGACGAAAGTATAGTGCATGACAATACCCAGAGAAGTGTTTTTGGAACAGTGTATTCTCAGTTTGCAAAATTAGATTTAGACATCAGAAAATATTTTAACTTTAATGATGGTAAACAAACCCTTATTTTGAGACAATTTATAGGAATAGGGCTGCCATATGGAAACTCAAAAAACATGCCTTTTGCCCGTGCTTATTACAATGGTGGTTCCAATGATATCAGAGCTTGGAAAGCCTATGGCGGACTGGGGCCTTCTGATTCTCAGCTAAATGAAAACATCAGAACCTACATGATGGGGAACATGAAACTAACCACCAACATAGAATATCGTTTTATGATGAATAATATGTTCCATGGAGCCTTGTTCACGGATTTAGGAAACACTTGGTCTATAGGCGAAGAAAAAAATGACAATACATTCAAAATCAATAAATTCTACAAGCAAATGGGTATCGGTAGCGGTTTTGGAATTAGAATGAATATCGCTTATGTCACTTTCAGGCTGGATTTTGCTTACAAAGTCTACGACCCGAACAAACCTGAAGGACAGAAATGGGTAGCTTCCAAAATCAACCTGCTGGATCCTACTGTAAACTTCGCGATAGGTTATCCTTTCTAAACTTACTAAAAAAGGTTCAAGACAAAATATCTTGAACCTTTTTTATTTATCTAACTCTTAAAAAAAATTAAAATAGCTATAACCTTCTTGCTGATTTTATCTTTTTTATACTTTTCTGATACAAGCTATCATCTTTCATTTTTTCATCTAAAAACTTATTTATTTCATTTAAGTAATTAATAACTTTTTTTTTTTTTTTTTTTTTTTTTTTTTTTT